>JBQCFD010000067.1:0-3446 GCA_051959625.1 Rhizomicrobium sp. | reverse complement strand
TGGTTCTGCTCCGCGCCAATGAGCGATGCATTCCTCACGCTGGCTTATGCGGACGGCGGCCTGACCTGTTTTCTCGCGCCGCGCTGGCGGCCGGACGGCGAGCGCAACGCGATCCACGTGATGCGGCTGAAGGACAAGATGGGCGACAAGGCCAACGCTTCATCCGAGATCGAATATCACGGCGCTTACGCCGAACGCATCGGCGAGGAAGGCCGCGGCGTGCGCACCATCATCGAGATGGTGCACCACACAAGGCTCGACTGCGTCCTGGCCCCCGCCGCCTATATGCGCCAGGCTTTGGCGAATGCGTTGTGGCACACCGCGCATCGCACCGCGTTCCAGAAAAAGCTGATGGACCAGCCGCTGATGCAAAGCGTGCTGGCCGATCTCGCGCTGGAAAGCGAAGCGGCCACGGCCCTAACCTTCCGCATCGCGAAGAGTTTTGATGAGAGCGAAGCGGCCGGCGCGACAACCGCCTTCTCGCGCATCGCCACTCCGATAGGCAAATACTGGATCAACAAGCGCGTCGTGAATTTCGTCTATGAGTGCATGGAGGCGCATGGCGGCGCGGGCTATATCGAGGAAGGCGTGATGCCGCGCATCTTCCGGCAGTCGCCGCTCAATTCCATCTGGGAAGGCTCCGGCAACGTCATCTGCCTCGATGTATTGCGCGCGATGGCGCGTGAGCCCGACAGCGTCGCCGCGTTCGTGGACGAGATCGAACAGGCGCGCGGCGCGAACGCGGCGCTGGATCATGCGATCGATGCCGCAAAATCCGGCATCGCAAAGCCGCCAGCAGAATCCGCAGCGCGCCGCCTTGTCGAAACAATGGCTCTCGCATTGCAAGGTGCGGTTCTCGCACGCACCACGCCTTCCGCCGTGCTCGATGGGTTCTGCGCCACGCGGCTCGCGGATCGTCCGGGGTTCGCCTATGGCGCGGTGGACGCGAAGATAGACGCCACCGCAATCCTCGCGCGCGCAATGCCTACTTCTTGAGGCCGAAGCGCTCGCCCTTGCGGCCTTTCACGGCGAGATCGACGCTCGCCAGCCGCTTCTCGCCCGGCACGCGCCATTCGTCGGTAAGCAGGTTCATCATCGCGAAGTAGTCGCCGAAGGAATCTTCGACGGACTGCGTGAAGCCTTGCCGGTCCTGCGCCTTGTTCATCTGCAGCTTGGCATAGCGCAGGACACCCGGCGTGTTCTCCGCCACGCGGCGCGCATAGGCATAGGTCTCGCGTTCCAGATCGGCGTTCGGCAGCACGCGATTGACGAAGCCGTATTGTGCCGCTTCCTGCGCCGTGATGAAGCGGCTTTCGAAGCACAGCTCCTTGGCGCGGCGGATGCCGATATCCCACGGTATCGACATGTATTCGACATAGCCCGCCAGGAACTGCGCGTCCGCGCCCGCGAAAACGATGTCGCAGCACGCCGCCAGCATCCAGCCCGCATAGATGCAATAGCCTTCCACCATCGCGATACTGGGCTTGGTGAAGCTCCGCCATTTCAGCAGCAGATCGAGATTGTATTTGCGGAACTGGTCATAGGTTTCGATGCCCGGCGCGGCGCCAAGGCCTTTGCGATAGGCGATGGCTTCTGGTGAGCCCAGATCGTGGCCGGTGGAGAAATTGCCGTTGCTGCCGCGGATGATGAGGACGCGCACATTCTTGTCCGCCTGCGCGGCATCGAACGCGGCGTCGATCTCGTCGAGCATCCGGTAGCCTTGCGCATTCTTGTATTGCGGCACGTTGAGCGTGACGACGCCAATGGGGCAATCGACGCTGTAGACGATCTCTTGAAACGCCATGCGATCCTTCCGTCAGCGCGTATAAGTCTTCGTGCCGATCTGCAGCATCTTCTCCGAGCAGCGGAAGCTGGCCGTCTTGGGCGACGTGGTGCCCATGCCCGGCGTGAACACGCGGCCGCGCGGCGTGACCGGCACGGCTTCGTCGGTCTGGCACATCGAGAGATAGCTTCCGGCCGTGGACCAGCGCCCAACTTTCGCCGCCGTCGTATAAGTGCCGTCTTCCGCGAAGGTCACCGAGTCCACGTCACCGTCGGCGTTCATGTAGGTCTCGTGCAATCCGACAGCGCGGCTTCCGGCCGTCTGATGCCAGCTCCCGACAAGACAAACATCGTGCTTGTCGGTCGGCGCACACATTGCCATCGCGGCCTGCGGAACGGCGGTCAGCGCAAACACAAGAGCGACAGGCGCAAATCGAATGGTCATGGCCTCCTCCCCGAAAAGAACGCCGGGAATGCTGGCATGGGCCCGCGGGCTTTACCAGCGAAGGCGATCACGCGCGCGCGAACTTTCCGCTCTTCGCCCAGCCGCGTGGAACGAGGCGCCCCGCCTGTGCGCGCGCGCCTTTCCAGTCTTTCAGCTCGGACGGCTCATAGAGACGGTTGTTCTCGTCTTTCAGGCCTTCCTTCCAGGTGAAGGTGGTTGCGTCCAGCAAGCCGCCATCCTTGTAACGCTGCAGATAATTACCCTGCCCGCGCGCCATTTCCGGCAGCTCGTCGAGTGGGAAGATCACCATCTTGCGATTGTCGCCGACGACCGCGATGGAGTCGCCATCGACCATGCGGCACACGGCTGCCTCCGCCCCGGCCTTCACATTCATCACGCGCTTGCCGGACTTTGTCTGCGCGACGCAATCGTCTTCATTCACGATGAAACCATGGCCGGTGGTGGATGCCACCAGCAGCTTGCGCTTGCCCACGAACGGGAACATCGCAACGACATCGGCTTCCGGCGGCAGGTCGAAGAAGGTGCGGATGGCCTCGCCATTGCCACGTCCGCCCGGCAGCTTGGAGCAATCGATCGTGAAGAAGCGGCCATCGGTCGCAAACACCATCAGCTTGTCGGTCGTCTGCGCATGCACCCAGAACCGGCCGCGGTCGCCTTCGCGGTACTTCACGTCGTCGGTTTCTTCGACGTGCCCCTTGAAGGACCGTATCCAGCCCTTCTGCGAGCAGACGACGGTGACGGGCTCTTTCTCCACCGCCGTTTCGATATTCGCAGCCTCTTCCGCCAGCGTGGAGATTTTCTCCACCTCTCGCGCATCGGCGATCTTGGTGCGGCGCTTGCCGATCTCGGTCTTCAGGCCGAACTTCGCGTCGATCTCCTTCACTTCCTCAATGAGCTTCTTGCTCTTGAGGTCTTCGGAACCGAGCAGTTTCTTCAGGTCCTTCTGCTCTTTCGTCAGGTTCTCGTGCTCGCGGCGGATTTCCATTTCCTCGAGCTTGCGCAATGACCGGAGGCGCATGTTGAGGATCGCTTCAGCCTGAACCTCGGTCAGCTTGAACGCCTTGATGAGCTTGGGCTTCGGCTCGTCTTCCGTGCGGATGATCTTGATGACCTTGTCGAGGTCCAGATAGACGATGAGATAGCCTTCCAGCACCTCCAGCCGTGCGGCGATTTTCTCCAGCCGGTGCTTCGAGCGGCG
>JBQCFD010000066.1:0-6788 GCA_051959625.1 Rhizomicrobium sp. | reverse complement strand
AACAGCAATGTGCATGACCTGCGCGGCCACGTTCGGGCCGTGCATCCGTAACCAAATTCAAGATTCTGGATACGGCGTCCCGTCCTTGTGCAGGAAGCGGCCGTCGGAGCTTGGGCTCATCATGTCGATGTCGGAGCAGGTGATGACGTCGTCGCGCGAGCGTGAGCCCGCTTCCAGATAAATCGCCGTCGCATTCGAGCGGTTGATGAGATGATGGCCGTTGCCGCTGTTCTTCGGGAACGCGGCGCAATCGCCCGCGCGCAGCAGCGTCTCGCCGCCATCCTCGATCAGGACGAGTTCGCCCTCCAGCACGAAGACGAATTCGTCCTCGTGCGAATGCCAGTGCCGCTGCGCCGACCAGTTGCCGGGCGGCAGGCGCATGAGATTGACGCCGAAATCCTTCAAGCCCCCCGCATCGCCCAGCCGCTGGCGGATGCGGTCCACGCTCATGGTGTTGAACTGTTTCGGATAGCCCGTGCCCTTGCGCTCGGGAACGGAGGCGATGTCGATCCTGGGCATGGGGCTGTTCCGGATGGCGGCGCGGGGCTAAACATAGCGCGCATTTCAGCGGTTCGCCCCATGCCCGGTTTGTATTTCGAGGAATTTTCCGTCGGTCAAAAGTTCGAGCATCCCATCCGCCGCACGGTGACGGAGGCGGACAACGTCTTCTTCACGGCGATGACGCACAACCCGGCGCAGCTTCACCTCGACGCGGAATATGCCAAGGGTACGGAGTTCGGCCAGCGGCTGGTGAATTCGCTGTTCACGCTGGGCCTGATGATCGGCATCTCGGTGGGTGAGACGACGCTCGGCACCACCGTCGCCAATCTCGGCATGGACGAGGTGCGCTTCCCCAAGCCTGTCTTCCATGGAGACACGCTGCATGTGGAAAGCGAGGTGCTGGAGAAGCGCCCAAGCAAATCGCGCCCCGGCCAAGGCATCGTCGTGTTCTTGCACAAGGCCATCAACCAGCGCGGCGAGATCGTCGCGCAATGCAAGCGCAGCGCGCTGATGCTGGGAAAACCGAAATGATCCTGCGCTCGCTTCTCTTCGTTCCCGCCGACAGCGAGAAGAAACTCGCCAGGAGCAAATCCTCGCCCGCCGATGCGCTGATCCTGGATCTGGAGGATTCGGTGGCGGCGGAAAACCGTCCCAAGGCGCGCGGGCTGGTGAAGGACTATCTGAAAGAGAAACATGCGCAGTCCATCTGGGTGCGCATCAATCCGCTCGGCAGCGAGGATTTCATCCGGGATGTGGAGTCGGTGGTGGCGAGCAAGCCCGCCGGATTGGTGATCCCCAAGCCGGACGGCCCGCAGACGCTGCGCGAGATCGACAATCATATCACCACGCGCGAAGCCAAAGCGGATGTGCCGCATGGATCGATCAAGCTGTTGCCGGTCGCCACCGAAACGCCGCAAGCGGTGTTGACGCTCGGCGAATATCGCAAGCCGCCTCCGCGGCTTGTCGCGATGAGCTGGGGTGCGGAGGATCTGTCGGCGGCGCTGGGCGCAGCGACCAATCGCGACGAGAACGGCGAGTTCCTGTTCGTACACAAGATGGTGCGCGCGATGGTGCTGATTGCGGCGAAGGCCGCGGGTGTCGATGCCATCGAAACGCTGCATGCGGACTTCCGCGATGCAAAAGGGCTGGAACGTGTCGCGCGCGCGGCGCAACGCGAAGGCTTCTCCGGTATGCTCGCCATCCACCCCGATCAGGTGGAGACGATCAATGCCGCCTTCACGCCGTCAGCTTCGGACGTCGAACACGCGAAGAAGGTTGTCGCCGCGTTTGCGAACGGCGCGGGCGTCGCCTCGCTCGACGGCAAGATGCTCGACCAGCCCCACCTGAAACAGGCGAAACATGTTCTCGCCTTGCACGAGGCGATCGGCAAAAGACGTTAGCGCTAGAAAGCGGCTGGGCTTTCCAGCCACGCGCGTGCGCGCTCCATGCGGACCGCCCAGACTTCGCCGGCAGTTTCCTTCGGGCGAAAGAAGAATTCTTCGGAAACGTCCGTCATGCCGGCTCGCACCGTATCGCCTTCGCAGAAGCGGCGGAACACGCGCTCCACATCGTCCTCGAATTTGGGCGTGATTTCGCGATGGGCCTTTTCCATGCGCTGGCGCATCGCGCGCATCACGCTCCAGCGCCGAAGCCCGCGCGGATGCGGCTCCAGCACGGCGATCAGGTCGACAAGGCAGGATTGGTCCACGGGTTTGGGCCGCTCGCGCCAGCGCGCGGCGGCATCGTCAAAAGCCAATTTCGTCATAAGCGCGGTCATAGTCTGTCCAGCGCGCTCTTGAAACCGGCAAACCAGCGCACCCGCTCCACCTCGATTTTATACGGATTGAGCGAAGATACCTTCGCGCCGTCGCAATGCATGCCGCCGTTCGCGCATTTGTGCGCGGCGGCCCAGCCTTCGGCCTGGATGCGGCTGAGGCGGAAACCGTCTTCGTGCGCCAGCGTGTCGCTTGTGAGCGTCATGTCAGAACTTCTTTCTGCGCACGAAGCGCGATGCTCGCGCCCGGTTGTGGCGCACGGCGGCGGAGTCCGGTCCCGGTGGCGTGGCGGGATCTTCCTGCGCCTCGTCGCGCAGCAAGGCTTCCTGCAATTCGCCGGGATCGATCGGATGGTATTCGGTCGTTACGCCGTCTCTAAGATGCATGATCGTCATCGTTCTTTTCCACGCGGGAAAGGAGATCGAGTCGATCTGTTCCTCCTCCGTCTCCACGGTATAGGAGCCTGGCGGTTGAACATTGTTGAAGCCGGCAAGAATGAACGGCCGCTGAAACGTCACAGTCCGGCTTGTCATGCGTGTCGTCATTGCCATGCCTTTCTTGTAATGGACAGCGACGGCGCAGGAAGGCTTTCGCCCTCCGCACCGTCGCTGCCAGCTGGTAGCGCGCAGGCCCAAATCGCGCGGAGGTGTCCGCTTTCGCGAACGAGCGCGAGGGCCTCCGTTGCACCACCGAGGTCGGGATCAGGAATTGTTCGATCCAGCTTCCGGTGCGGATTTCTCTTCCGTCTTCGACTCCGGCGTCTGTCCGCCCTGCGCCGCCTTTTCGTTGCCGCTCTTTTGCGGATCGTTCGCTGACGCGACGGCCGGCTTGGCGTTCGAGGAGACGGATTCCGGCTTCATGTTGGGAGTATTCGTCACTTGTAGGGGGTGCCTTTCAAGGCAGGAGGCAATGATTTGCCGCTACATTGTTATGTGGGCGCTCCAACCTGCATTTACAATCGCGGAGGCCAAATAAGACGAAGATAAATCGGACAGTACACAACGATGCGCGTATAGCATTGCACAACCAAGCGAGGACGCACTGGATCGAATTCCCAATGCAAGCGATCTGACGCCCGGCGAAATGGCCTCTTTGCGTCTCATTGTCGAACACAGTTTCATGAGCAAATCGGTACTCACTACCGCGCACCGCACGCGATTGATCGAACTCGGATTGATCCGGGCTGCGATGGGCGGACTGCTTCCAACGTCATCGGGCCGCATCTGCGCGCGAAGATAAAAGGCGGCAAACGTGCGTTTCTGAGCGTTGTTTGCTATTCCGCGATTTAAAGCGCATACACCCACCACGTGGTTCTACGTCCCGTCAGACGAAGCGCTTCTGTCGACACTGTCTCGCTTACAGCGCGCCGGACGAAACGGACTCTCTCGCCTACTGATGCTCTCGTTCTATCCGCGTCCGCCTTCGCATGTCGCGCAGGCGGCACTCGATGTGTTTAAGGAAAATGCAAATGACCATCGGTACCGTGAAGTTCTTCAATTCCACCAAAGGTTTCGGATTCATCTCGCCGGAAGGCGGCGGCAAGGACGTGTTCGTTCACGCCTCTGCCGTGGAAATGGCGGGCCTGCGCACGCTGAACGAAGGCCAGCAGGTCTCGTTCGATGTCCAGCCGGATGCGCGCGGATCCAAGGCGGCCAATCTCAAGGCTGTCTGAATGTTCTTGTCCGAATAAGACAGGGGGGCGGTGGGGACATCCTCGCCGCGCGCTTGTTTTGGAAAGGTAAGTTGTGACCGACAACGAACGCCGTCCTGGGGCGCCGTTACCGCGCGAAACGCGCGACAGCCTTCGCCACAAGGCGAGTGAATTCTTCAAGGAGAAGGAAAAGCGCAGCGCCGCAGTCTTCGAGCAGATGCAGACTGAGCGCGTTATCAGCGACGCCAAGACGGCGAAGCTGCGCGCGCTGCGCCTCGCGAAAGAAGCAGCCGATCGCGAAGCCGCGCAGCCCGCAGAGCGCGCGGCGGCGAAGAAAATACCGGACGCCGCTGGTTAAAACGAAACTCCGCGTATTCTAAATCGGTTTGAACGCACGGGCACGACGCATGATCCATGCGTAGAGCAGCACGACCAGGATCGTGAAAACCGCCAGCCCGATCTCGTTCATGTATGCGAAATCGGCGGGCACCAGCGCCAGCGGTGCATCGGATGAGAAGCCCACGATCAATCCGGCGTTCAGCACGCCGAACAAACTCTCGCCCACGATCATGCCCGACGCCACCAGCACCGCGAGCCGCTTGGAATATTCCGGGCTCTTCGTGCGGTTCGCCCACAGGTCGTAGAAATGGCCGATGATCGCGCCGATCACGACCGGCAAGGTCGCGCTCATCGGCAGATAGATGCCGATGCCGACGGCGAGCGGCGGCAGAGAAAGCCATTTGCGCCAGACGAGGAACTCGTTCAGCGCCACCACGATCACGCCGACCACCGCGCCGATCTCGATGGATTGCCAGTCGAGATTGCCGCCGATCACGCCCTGCGCCAGCGCGCTGATGAGCGTCGCTTGCGGCGCGGCGAGCGGTTGCGCGGTTACGGTGTTGACGTTCGGCGCGCCCGCGAAGCCGAAGGCATGGGCGAGCAGGTTCAGCACCGGCGGGATCACGGCCGCGCCCGCGATCACGCCAAGGATCAGCGCCCATTGCTGCGCGCGCGGCGTGGCGCCGACCAGCTGGCCGGTTTTCAGGTCCTGCAGGTTGTTGTTGGAGATCGTCGCGATGGCGAAGACGATGGAGGTGGCGAACAGCGCGAAGGCGATCAGCGGCTTTTGCATCTCGTTCGCGGGATGGGCCACCGCCACGAACACCGTTGCGCACACCACGATGGCGAGAATGCCCACGCCCGAGATCGGCGAGTTGGAGGAGCCGATCAATCCCGCCATGTAGCCGCAGATCGCCGCGACCAGAAATCCGCCGATCACCACGAAGGGGATCGATGCGATCATCAGCGCCGATGTGCTGCCTGCCAGTGCTGTCGGTTGCAGGAAGGCGTAGAGCAGCCAGCCGATGATGGCGAAGCAGACGAGCGCAATGATGCCGATCCAGGCGGGCGACAAATCGGTGTCGGTGAGATCGCCTTCGCCGGCTTTCGCGGCGCGCGAAGCCGACAACGTGCCGACGACGCCGCTTACCACCGGGCCGATGAGTTTGAGCAGCGTCCAGATGGACGCCACCGCGATTGCGCCAGCGCCGATGAAACGCACCTGCGTGCGCCAGATGTGGTCGGTATAGGCGTCGAGCGTTCCCGTCACCGGGTGCAGCGACGTCAGATAGGGCACGAAGCCGGCCCATGAGATGAGCAGGCCGAGCAGCATCGCCAGGCCGACGGAAATGCCGACGAGGTAGCCTGCGCCGACCAGCGCCAGCGAGTAGCCCATGTCGATGCCGCTATAGGCGCCAGCGCCCACGGCGAAAAATTTCGTCACCTCGGCGGTGGCGACGCGCGTGGCGGCGATGAGCGCCATGCCGGCGGAGGCGATGGCGCCCCAGATCACCGCGAGCAATCCCTCGCGCGATTCCTTCGTCGCCTGTCCGCGCGCGGCATCGCCGACCTCCAGAACTTCGGCGGCGGCAACGCCTTCGGGATAGGGCAGGTCGGATGTCGTCACCATCGCGCGGCGCAGCGGGATCGTGAACAGCACGCCCAGGATGCCGCCCGAGGCGCAGATCCAGAACGTGTCCCAGAAGGGAAAGTCCGCCCACCAGCCGACGATGAGAAGGCCCGGCAGCACGAAGATAATGGACGACAGCGTGCCCGCCGAACTCGCCACCGTCTGCACGATGTTGTTCTCGAGGATGGTGGAGTCCTTGAAAGCGGAGAGGAACGCCATCGAGATGACGGCGGCAGGAATGGAGGTGGCGAAGGTGAGGCCGACCTTCAGGCCCAGATAGACATTCGCCGCGGTGAACACGAGCGTGATGAGCACGCCCAGGATCAACCCGCGCAGCGTTATTTCCAGAACCTTCGAACCTTTGGCAGACATCCCGTTCCCACCCGCTGATTTGCGGGGCGAGACTGTCATGCGGCGCGGCGCATGACCAGATTCAGGCCATGATCCCCTTCAGATAGCTGTTCATGAGGCGTCCCTCCGGGTCCATCTCGCGGCGCAGCGCAACAAAGTCGTTCCAGCGCGGATAGAGCGATGCGAAATCTTGCGTCTTGAGCGAATTGAGCTTGCCCCAATGCGGACGGCCGCCGTGGCGGCGGAAGATCGGCTCGATCAGCGTGAAGAAGAAGTCGTAGTCGTCTTTGTAATAGGCATGCACCGCGACGGAGCCATGCTCGCCGCCCTGGAAGGGCGAGAGCCACGCATCGTCGGTGGCGATGCGGCGCGTCTCGATGGGGAAGAACACGTCGGGGCGATGCTGCTCGATGGTGGCGACAACTTCCTTCAGCGCGGAGAGCTGCGCATCCGCCGGCATGTGGAATTCCATCTCGTTGAAGCGCACGGGGCGGTCGGTGGAGAGCAGCTTCCAGCCCTCGTCCACCGCTTCCTCCGGCGT
>JBQCFD010000065.1:0-5797 GCA_051959625.1 Rhizomicrobium sp. | reverse complement strand
TTCCTCGCGCTGATGGATGCCAACGTGTTGAAACGCGAAGTGGATGGCGCGCTGGTACACGGCGCCTTCTTTCTGGGGCCGAAGAATTTCTATCGCCGTTTGCGAGAGATGCCGCCGGCGCAATTGGCGAAGATCCGCATGACGTCGGTATCATTCACCAACCAGCTTTATGGTGGGGAGAACACCAAGCGCGCGGCGCGGGGGAATGCGCGGTTCGTCAACAATGCCATGATGGCCACCCTGCTGGGTGCGGTGATCTCCGACGGGCTGGAAGACGGGCGCGTGATCAGCGGCGTCGGTGGACAGTATAATTTCGTCGAACAGGCCTTCGCGCTGCCCGATGCCCGCTCCATCATTGTCGTGCCTGCGACACGCACCGCCAATGGCAAGACCACATCAAATATCCGCTGGACCTATGGGCACGAAACGATCCCCCGTCATTTGCGCGATATCGTGGTGACCGAGTATGGCGTCGCGGATTTGCGGGGTAAGCCGGACAAGGATGTGATTGCGGCGATGTTGTGCGTCGCCGACAGCCGCTTTCAGCCGGACCTGATGGCGGCGGCGAAGCGCGCGGGCAAGTTGCCGCGCGGCTATGAAATTCCAGCCGCATATCGGGACAATACGCCGGAGAAGATAGTGCGCCTTCTCAAACCGTTCCGCGATCGTGGGTTGCTGCCGTCGTTCCCGTTCGGGACGGATTTCACAGCTGTGGAGCAGCAGCTTATTCCCGCACTCGATCTGTTGAAAACCTCGTCTCCATCGCAATTGTTCAAGCTCGCATTGTCCGGGCTTTCCGCGCCCTCGGTCGGCAATGGAGCGGAGTGTCTTCTGCGGATGGGCCTCGATCGTCCGCGTCGCTTTGAGGACCGGATTTACCGTCTTCTCTTGCGCGCCGCGCTGGCGCAAACTGACAGCGATCGCAATTAAAACCCAGGGTGCCGCCATGAAAGCTGCCGTCTACTACGAGAACGGTCCGCCCAGTGTTCTCAAATATGAAGACGTTCCCGATCCGAAAGTCTTTCCCGGCGGCGTGCTGATCCGCGTCGAGGCTGTCAGCATCGAGGGCGGCGATACGCTGAACCGGTTGCAGGGCGCGTTGACGAGCCATCCCCACATCGTGGGCTATCAAGCATCCGGCGAGATCGTTGCAGTCGGCGAGGGGGTCACAGATCTGAAGGTGGGCCAGAAGGTCGCCACGGTAAATGCCAATGGTTCGCATGCCGAGCTTCGCGTCGTGCCGGCGCGCACAGCCTGGCCTTTGCCGCGCGGCATGGATGTGAAAGCCGGCGCTGTCGTTCCGGTCACTTTCGGGACAGCGGACGACTGCCTTTTCGAATTCGGCCACCTGAAGTCTGGCGAGACGGTCCTTGTGCAGGCCGGTGCGAGCGGTGTCGGTGTCGCGGCCATCCAGCTTGCCAAGCGCGCGGGCGCACGGGTCATCGCAACAGCCTCGAGTGACGAACGGCTGGAGAAACTCAAGCCGCTCGGCATGGATCACGGCATCAACTACAAGAAAGAAGACCTCGTTCCCGCAGTCCGCAAGCTTACCGACAACAGAGGCGTCGATGTTGTGGTAGATCCCGTCGGCACTACGCTGCCGGGCAGCATGGCGTCACTGGGTTACCGCGGGCGCATCTCGCTGGTCGGGCAGGCAGGACGCAATCCCACCAAGATCGACCCATGGTCGCTGATGGAAGGCAACCGCTCCATCACGGGCGTCTTCCTCGGCCCGGAGATCGCGACCGATCGTGTGCACAAGAACATACAGCGGCTGATCGACGACGTGGCAAAGGGGAAACTGCAAGTGGTCATCGACAAAACATTTCCGCTGAAGGAAGCCGCCGCCGCGCACGAATACATCGAAAGCCGGAAGGCCGTCGGCCGCGTCCTGCTGATTCCCTGATGGAGATTTTCATGCGCGCCCTTGCAGTCGCGCTTGCGTTGGCATGGCTTTCGGCGCCGGCTCTCGCGCAAGACAGCGTTGCGGGTTGGGTGCAATACGCACCCGGCGGCGGCGTGGAGGCTCGTGTTGTCACCACCTCGCCCGAATGCCCCCGGCTCTCCATCGACGGCAGCCAGGCCACCATGACCGAGCGTGCCGCGCCGAATGCCAATTTCGCGGTACGCCTGTGTTCGCTCTCCATCCCGGCCGGCGCGAAGACGGTGTCGGTGTTGGAGCCTTTGCATCGAACGACAGGCACGCAGGCGCAGGAGAAACTCGTTCTGCCGGTGCCGGTTGCAGAGCCGCAGCGCATACTCGTGATCGGCGATACTGGTTGCCGCATCAAGGGCCAGGTGATCCAGGACTGCAACAACCCCAAACAATGGCCGTTTCCGGAGATCGCGGCGCAGGCGGCAAAGCTGAAACCGGATCTCGTCATTCACGTGGGTGACTATCTCTACCGCGAAGCGCCGTGCCCGGACGGCGACAGGCGCTGCGCGGGAACACCGTGGGGCGACACCTGGCCTTCATGGAACGCAGACTTCTTCGCGCCTGCTGCGCCGCTTCTCGCTGCCGCGCCGTGGGTGATCACGCGCGGCAATCACGAGGATTGCGAGCGCAGCGGCGCCGGCTTCCTGCGGCTGCTGGGCCCCGATGCCATCAATCCCGTCGCCGGATGCACCGCTCATCTGCCGCTCTATCTGGTGCCGCTCGGCGATGTGAATCTGGCGGTGATGGACGATGCGGATGCTCCCGACACCACCATCGATGCCGATCTGCGAACCCAATACGAATCCGACTTCGCGGCGCTGGCGAAATCGAAGAAGCCGCTCTGGCTCGTGATGCATCGCCCGATCTGGGGCGCGGTGACGCTCTATGGCATGAATGTGGGCGGGAACCGCACGCTGATCGCGGCACTCCCTGGCCCGCAGGCGCTCGATCCCGTCTCGCTCATGCTGGCCGGTCACATCCACACCTTCGAAGCGCTGAATTATGCGGACAAGTTGCCGCCGACGCTCATCGCTGGGTTCAGCGGCGATGCGCTGGATACGGCGGCCGCCGACCTCAGCGGGGTCAACCTCAGCGGAACGCGCGTGAAGGATGGCATCTCCGTCGGCGGTTTCGGCTTCCTGCTGATGACGCGCGAAAAGTCCGGCTGGCGCATAGACGTGCATAAGCGGGATGGCAGCGTCGAGCGCGTCTGCCGCTTCGCTGACCGGCGGCTGGATTGCCCGAAGGGCTGATCAGATTTTCACGCATATCTTTCCAAAATGCCCAGCCGCTTCCATCGCCCTGAGGGCATCAGGTACGTCTTCGAACCCAAAAACCTTGTCGATAACGGGATGGAGTTTCCACCTGTCCATCGCGGCGTTCATCTGCGCGAACTGTTCCCGGCTGCCCACGGAAATCCCGATCATGCGTGCGTTCTTGCCGAACAGCGCGGGGATGAAGATGTTGTTGGTGAAACCGCCCAGCACGCCGATCACGACGATGCTTCCGCCCACGCGCACCGCTTCGAGCGATTTGCCGAGGGTGTTCTCGCCGCCCACCTCGACGACGACATCCGCGCCTCGGCCGCCGGTGAGTTCAAGCGCCTTCTTTCCCCACTCCGGCGTCGTTTTGTAGTTGATGAGATGATCCGCGCCGAGCTTTTTGGTCCGTTCGAGCTTCTCGTCGCTGCTCGACGTTGCGATGACCTTCGCGCCGATGGCTTTGGCGAATTGCAGCGCGAAGATGGAAACGCCGCCTGTGCCCTGCACGAGGATCGTGCTCTTCGCGTCAATAGGAGCTTCAACGCCGATGGCGCGCCAGGCGGTGAGGCCGGCGCACGGCAATGTCGCCGCTTCCTCGAAGGAGAGATAATCGGGAAAAGCGATTACGCCTTCTGCATCGATTAACATTTTCTCCTGCAGCACGCCCGGTACAGACCCGCCCAGTGCGAGGTTGCGGGCTTCCGCCGTGATGGGACCGCCGGGCCAGCTCTGGAAGAACGTCGGGCAAACGCGATCACCCGCCTTCACCCGCGTCACGCCGCTGCCGACGGCCTCGACCAATCCGGCGCCATCGGAGAACGGGATGAGCGGCAGCGGTGTTCCACCCATCTTCACGTGCAGCAAATCGCGATAATTGAGTGACGCGGCTTTCATGGCCACGACAACCTGGCCCGGTCCGGGTTTCGGTTCTGGCCTTTCCACCAGCTTCAGGTTGCCGATTCCGACGGCGTTCAGTTCCCAGACTCGCATGGCGCACCTGTCATGTCGCGACCTGCCAACGATAGCGCCTGACGCTGCGGACTGTGCAATAGTGTACGAACGAATTCGGAGCGGGCCATGCCGGGCGAGATTTTTGACGCAGCGTCAAACCAGAGCGCGCTCTGGGCCGTCGTGCTCGGCGCGGTGCTGGCGACGATGGGCGGCTTCGTGGCGACCCAGATGGAACGTTTCGTGGAGCATCGGCGCCGGGAGCGCAATGCGGCGCTTTTCTTCGGCGAGCTGCTGACCACAATGCAGATCATCTTCCATTTCGTGCACGACACGCACGGCCGCGGCGATCCTTTCGGGCCGATCACGATCCGGATGCTGAAATCGGTCCGGAAGGAAATCGACATCTACGACCGCAATCGGGAGTCTCTATTCGACCTTCGCCACGCCAATTTGCGCGCCCGCATTCAGACGCTGATCATCCGCATCACCATGCCGATCGAAGGCGTTTTCGATGCCACGAACGAAATCCAGGTGTGCGAGGAGAAGCTCAGAGCGGCGGGGGGCTCGCGTCCCGATCTCGAAGATCGTATCGCCTCACTGCGAGAGCAGCGGGACGGTGGTTACGAATTCATCATCGAGACGGCGAAACAGATAGAAACGATCATCCGCGATCTGGAGCCGCTCGCGCATCACAATTTCCGCAACATCGACGAAGTGGTGCGGGAATTCTGAACCGCTTCAGCGGTCCTTCAGGATAATGCCGAACAGGCCCTTGCCATTGAAGCGGCGTGGATCGGGGCGGATGGGCTCCGCCTCGCAAACGATGGTCCGTATGTCCGAGCGCCTTTTTGTAAAGGCGTGGAAGCCCCAATTGGAGTCGATGTCGTCCACGACGATCGCGCCACCGGGCCGAACGGCGTCCCAAGCGCGTTCCAGTTCGAAGCAGACGTTTTTCTCGGTGTGCAGGCTGTCGTGGACGAAGATGTCGATCTCACCGAGGCTGGTGAGCAGGCCTGGAAGCCGCTGGCGGCTCGTCCCGGCGATCAGCTTCCAGCGGAACGGGTGAGGCGTTCCCACGGCGATTCCCACGCGGGCTTGCATCGCCGGATCGAGGGGCAGGCGGTCGATGCTCCACAGGCGGCCGGAACGATTGCGCTCCATTGCATCCAGGATGAAGCGCGACGTGATGCCGTGACCGACACCGGTTTCCACAACATGGGCCGCCCGCATTCCACGAACCAGCCGCCACACCGCCCGCACGAAGCCGCAATCGCCGTCGTTGTATCCGGCGAAGCTCATAGGCCCGGTCGGAATATGCCGGCTTTCCATTTCGGCGATGACAGCGGTCCATAGCTCGGCGAATTCTTCGCGCATACCGTAAGGCTCGGTACCGAGCCACAGCATGAGCTTGCGTTCCCATTCAGGATCGGCATCCGGCGTAAAGGGGCCGCGTTTGAATTCCCGCCTTTGGACAAGCCGATCGTGGAAGGTCTCCCAGACAGAGACGGGATTGCGGGCCAGCGCGCCGAATGCGCGGCCCGGATGTTCCGCCACATAACGCAAAGCCGCGGAAATCATACTGAATCCTCCACTTCCGATGGCGGGCGGTCAGCCTGCCAAGGCATTCGCAGCAACATCCACGCCAAAG
>JBQCFD010000064.1:0-3887 GCA_051959625.1 Rhizomicrobium sp. | reverse complement strand
CTCGATCTGGTCGACCTGTTCGCCGGCCAGCAGCGTGGTGTCGCCGCCGTCGGTGATCTCGTATTTCTGCATCATCTGGCGGCAGATCACTTCAATGTGCTTGTCGTTGATCTTCACGCCCTGCAGCCGGTAGACGTCCTGGATTTCCTTGACCAGATATGTGGCCAATTCTTCCATGCCCTTGATGCGAAGGATGTCGTGCGGCGAAGGGTTGCCTTCGACGATGTAGTCACCCTTCTCGACATAGTCGCCCTCGCGCACGCTGATGTGCTTGCCCTTGGGGATCAGAAACTCGACCGGATCGAGCTTGTCGTTCTTCGGCTTGATGATGACGCGACGCTTGTTCTTGTAGTCCTTGCCGAATTCGATGAAGCCATCGATTTCCGCCAGAACCGCCGCTTCCTTCGGCTTGCGCGCCTCGAACAGCTCCGCCACGCGCGGCAGGCCGCCCGTGATGTCGCGTGTCTTGGCACCTTCCGTGGGAAGACGCGCGAGAACGTCGCCGGCCTTCACTTCCGCGCCGTCTTCGACCGACAGAATGGCATCGACCGACAACGCATAACGCGCCTCACCGCTCGACGTCGGCACCGGCTTGCCTTTCTTGTCCACGATCACAATGGTCGGACGCAGTTCGGGCGCCTTCGAGGAGCCCGTGCCGCGGCTGTCCATCACGACGCGGTTGGTCACGCCGGTCTTTTCGTCAGCCACTTCCTTGAGCGAGATGCCCGAAACGAGGTCTTCGAACTTCACGATGCCGGCCACTTCGGTGAGCACCGGCAGCGCGTTCGGATTCCACTCCGCGAGGCGATCGCCGCGCTTCACCGTGGCGCCGTCATCGACCTTCAGGCGAGCACCGTAGATGATCCGATAGCTGGCCCGTTCCTGCCCCTTCGGATCAACGATCACCGCCTGCATGTTGCGGCCCATCGCGATCAGTTCGCCGTCGGAGTTCTTCACCACATTGCGGTTCGTGATCTTGATCTTGCCGTCATAAGACGCCTCGATCTTCGATGAACCGGCAACCTGCGCCGCGCCACCGATGTGGAACGTGCGCATGGTGAGCTGGGTGCCCGGCTCGCCGATCGACTGCGCGGCGATGACGCCGACAGCCTCGCCGATGTTCACGGAGGTGCCGCGAGCAAGATCGCGGCCATAGCACTTGCCGCAAACGCCGTCGGTCAGCTCGCAGGTGAGCACCGAACGCACGCGAACCTTCTGAACGTGCGCCTGCTCGATCTTGTCCGCCGCGTCTTCCGTCACTTCCTTATTGCGCTTGAGGATCACCTCGCCCGTGTCAGGATGCTTGACGTCTTCCGCGGTGGTACGGCCCAGGATGCGCTCGGAGAGCGATGCCACGACCGTGCCGCCGTCGATTTCGGCCTGGACGGTGACGCCCTTCTTGGTGCCGCAGTCTTCCGTGGTGATGATGCAGTCGTTCGCCACGTCGACGAGACGGCGGGTCAGATAACCCGAGTTCGCCGTCTTGAGCGCGGTGTCCGCCAGACCCTTGCGGGCGCCGTGGGTGGAGTTGAAGTACTCCAACACGGTGAGGCCTTCCTTGAAGTTCGACAGGATCGGCGTCTCGATGATCGATCCGTCCGGACGCGCCATGAGGCCGCGCATGCCGGCGAGCTGTTTCATCTGAGCCGGGCTGCCGCGCGCTCCGGAGTGGCTCATCATGTAGATGGAGTTCATCTCCGTGACGCGGCCCGTTTCCGGGTCGATCTTCGGTTCGGAGATCTCCTTCATCATTTCGGCGGCCACCTGGTCGGTGCATTTCGACCATGTGTCGACGACAAGGTTGTACTTCTCCTTGTCGGTGGTCAGGCCGTCCAGATATTGCTGTTCGTACTCGCGCACGCGGTGGCGCGTCTCGTCGATCAGCTTCTCCTTGGTGGCGGGAACGACCATGTCGTCCTTGCCGAACGAGATGCCGGCCTTGCAGGCTTCGCGGAAGCCGAGCGCCATCAGCGCGTCGGCGAACAACACCGTCTCCTTCTGGCCGCAGTGACGATAGACCTCGTCGATCAACTGGCTGATCTCCTGCTTGCGCAGCAGGCGGTTCACCAGTTCGAACGGGATCTTGGGATGACGCGGCAGAATTTCCGCGATCATCATGCGGCCGGGCGTGGAATCCACGCGCCGGGTAATCGGCTTGCCATCCGCATCCACGGTCTTGTAGCGCGCCTTGATCCTGGCGTGCAGCGTGACCGCGCCGGAGAACAGGGCGTGCTCGATCGAAGCCATGTCGCCATAGAAACCTTGCAACGGCGCCTTGGTCTTCGGATCTTCCTTATAGGCACCCGGCTCCTTGTCGCGCTCTTGCGACAAGTAGTAGAGGCCCAACACGATGTCCTGCGTCGGGACGATGATGGGCTTGCCGTTGGCGGGGCTGAGGATGTTGTTCGTCGACATCATCAGCACGCGCGCTTCCAGCTGCGCTTCCAGCGACAGCGGAACGTGAACGGCCATCTGGTCGCCGTCGAAGTCCGCGTTGAAGGCGGTGCAGACCAGCGGGTGAAGCTGGATCGCCTTGCCTTCGATCAGCACGGGCTCGAACGCCTGGATGCCCAGGCGGTGCAGCGTCGGCGCGCGGTTCAGCAGAACCGGATGCTCGCGGATCACCTCTTCAAGGATATCCCAGACTTCAGGCTTCTCCTTCTCTACCAATTTCTTGGACTGCTTCACCGTCTGCGAGAAACCCTTCGCCTCAAGCCGCGAATAGATGAACGGCTTGAACAGCGCGAGCGCCATTTTCTTCGGCAGGCCGCACTGATGCAGCTTGAGCTCAGGACCGACCACGATCACCGAACGGCCCGAATAGTCCACGCGCTTGCCGAGAAGGTTCTGGCGGAACCGACCCTGCTTGCCCTTCAGCATGTCGGCGAGCGACTTCAGCGGACGCTTGTTGGCCCCGGTGATGACGCGGCCGCGCCGGCCATTGTCGAACAGCGCGTCAACCGATTCCTGCAACATGCGCTTTTCATTGCGCACGATGATGTCCGGCGCCTTCAACTCGATGAGGCGCTTGAGGCGGTTGTTGCGATTGATGACGCGGCGATAGAGGTCGTTGAGGTCCGACGTCGCGAAACGGCCGCCGTCCAGCGGAACGAGCGGGCGCAACTCCGGCGGAATCACCGGAACGACCGTCAGGATCATCCATTCCGGCCGATTGCCGGAGTCGATGAACGCTTCCACGACCTTCAGGCGCTTCACGAGCTTCTTGGGCTTCTCGCCGCCATTCGATTCCGCAATTTCCTTCCGGAGTTGGTCCTTCAGGCGTTCCAGGTCGATGGCGCCGAGCAGATCGCGAATGGCCTCCGCACCGATCTTCGCGGTGAAGCTGTCCTCTCCGTATTCGTCCTGCGCCTTGTAGAACTCGTCTTCCGTGAGCAACTGGCGATCCTTGAGCGGGGTGAGACCCGGCTCAATGACGACATACTGTTCGAAGTAGAGAACGCGTTCGAGATCCTTCAGCGTCATGTCGAGCATCAGGCCGATGCGCGAGGGCAGCGACTTCAGGAACCAGATATGGGCGACGGGCGAGGCCAGCTCGATATGGCCCATGCGGTCGCGGCGCACCTTCTGCACCGTGACTTCCACGCCGCACTTTTCGCAGACGATGCCCTTGTACTTCATGCGCTTGTACTTGCCGCACAAGCATTCGTAGTCCTTCACGGGCCCGAAGATGCGCGCGCAGAACAGGCCGTCGCGCTCCGGCTTGAAGGTGCGGTAGTTGATGGTCTCGGGCTTCTTGATCTCGCCATGGGACCAGCGGAGGATCTGGTCCGGGCTGGCCAGCGAAATCTTGATGCGGTCGAAGGCGGGGATTTCCTTCTGCTGACCGAAGACGTTCATCAATTCCTGGTTCATACCAAAGTCCTTTC
>JBQCFD010000063.1:0-5048 GCA_051959625.1 Rhizomicrobium sp. | reverse complement strand
CCTGGCAAATGACCTTGGTGTTCTTGTCGACGAGGATGGACATTATTTCGAGCCCTTCACGGCTTTGACGATTTTCTGCGCGGCGTCGGCGAGGTCGTTACCCGATACGATGGGAAGGCCGCTGTCGGCGAGGATCTTCTTGCCGAGCTCGACATTGGTGCCTTCAAGGCGAACGACCAGCGGCACCTTCAGCGAAATCTCGCGCGCGGCGGCAACGATGCCTTCCGCGATGATGTCGCATTTCATGATGCCGCCGAAGATGTTGACCAGAATGCCTTTCACGTTCGGATCGGAGACGATGATCTTGAACGCCGCGGTGACTTTCTCTTTCGACGCACCGCCGCCGACATCGAGGAAGTTGGCGGGTTCGCTGCCATAGAGCTTGATGATGTCCATGGTGGCCATCGCCAAGCCGGCGCCGTTCACCATGCAGCCGATCTCGCCATCGAGCTTCACATAGTTGAGGTCGTATTTGGATGCCTCGACCTCCATCGGGTCTTCTTCGTCAAGATCGCGGAGCGCCTGGATGTCCTTGTGACGGAACAGCGAATTGTCGTCGAAGTTCATCTTCGCATCGAGGCAGATGACGTTGCCGTCTTTCGTCACCACCAGCGGATTGATTTCGAGCAGGCTCATGTCCTTCGCGAGGAAGGCGCTGTACAGCGATTGCACCAGCTTGCCGCATTGTTTCGCCTGATCGCCCTTCAGCTTCAGCGCGGTGGCAATGTCGAGGCCGACATAAGGCGAATAACCGACGGCGGGTTCGATCTGGAAGGTCTGGATTTTCTCCGGCGTCTTGTGCGCCACTTCTTCGATGTCCATGCCACCTTCGGTCGAAACGATGAACGCAACGCGGCTCGTCGCGCGATCCACCAGCGCGGAGAGATAGAGTTCGCGGTCGATGGCTGAGCCGTCTTCGATATAGAGGCGCTTCACGACACGGCCCGCCGGGCCCGTCTGATGCGTGACGAGCGTCATGCCCAGCATGCGCTTGGCTTCTTTCTCGACGTCCTCGATGGACTTCACCACTTTCACGCCGCCGCCCTTGCCGCGTCCGCCGGCATGGATTTGCGCCTTCACCACCCACACAGGCCCGGGCAACTGCTTCGCCGCCGCAACCGCTTCCTCCACCGTGAAGGCGGGAATGCCCTTGGGAACGGGAACGCCGAAGCCGCGCAGGACTTGCTTGGCCTGATATTCATGGATGTTCATGAGGTCTCCGAAATGCCGGAAAAGTGAGGTCGGGCCGCACAATAGCAAGCGACCCCTCCGGCGCAAGGTAAGGAAGGACGCAGGAAGAAGCCGTCTAGACGCTTGGGAAAGCGGTTGTCTGTCCCAGACCGGCGAACGGGCGGGCCCGTGCGGAGCGTTTCCCATCCAAAACGCGGTGGGAGAAATAGACAGCCACGGCTGCGGTGAGCACGCCGCCCAGAAGATCGATCAGATGATGGCCGCCATGAATCGGCGCGGCGACGATGACAAGAATGTTCAGTCCGAGCGCAATCCAGCGCAGGCCCGGCAGGTTGCGGGCGTACCACGCCGTCAGCAGCGCCATCACCGTGTGGAAAGATGGAAAGCCGATGAGGCCCTTCACCTGCCAGGGATCGATCCTTCCCGGTCCGTGCCGGAGCAGGCTGACCAGGTCGCGCGCATAGTTTCCGTCCAGCGCCGCATCGGCCTTCGCCGCGAGCGTGGCTGGCAGATGATAGATCGCAAAAGCGCCGAACGACGGAAACAGCGTCCAGAAACCGATGGCAATCACCGCGCCTGCGCCCAGCGCGATGCAGAAGCCGTAGATCTTGCCCGGCTGGCGCAGAAGACCCAGCGCGGCGATAAGCACCGCGACCTGCGGCAAGGCGCTCATATAGGCCACGCGCAAGATCGTATTGAGAACCGGATGCGCTGCGGCGAATGCGACTGCCTGCGGCCAGTTGAAATCCACCATGCGGTCCGCATGCGCCAGCAGCGGGTCGATATCGCGTCCTGCCACCGTCAGAAGAAGATAATTGAGGAGGTCCGCGACCGAGGAGAAAGCGCAGAGAAAGCTCGCGCCGAACAGCATCGCCGACAGATTGGGATCGGGCCGTCTGGATTTGTAGAAGTGCCCCAGGCCCAGAAGCGCCAGCGACAGCGCCGCGATAGCGACATAGCCGTTCCAGTCGATGTCGAAACGTCCCGCCAGGCCCCAAGCCGCGTCTGCGGCGGCAAGGCCAAGGGGTAGGCCGAACAGGATGCGGCTCGCTGCGAGGTTCACGGGCGTCAAAGACGGAAGGCTGCGGACTTACTCTAATGTCCGCAGCCTTACCGAATGGTTTTGAACGCCGATGGCCCGTTCCGGCTGAGGCCCGAGCTGTCTCTAGTACTGGCTGTTGATGCCCACGCCGCCGTCCAGAGCCATGCCGGACACGTCATTGGAGCTTTCCGTCTCCGCCGACCGGGCTGACGTCGCGCAGACCTGGGTGCGGAAGGAGAAGAAGAAGTCGCCGGTGCCGAAGAGGCGCAGATTCGTGCGCTCGGTGCAGTCCTTCACCGGGACCGCCGGGGCGCATTTCAGCATGCCGTCCTTATAGTGGCGCAGCGCTTCGCCCATCGCACAGTCCAGAACAGTGCCGTTGTCGTATGCGCCGGCCATGCCCTGATCGGACTGCACCATGTCGCCGATGGTGACCTTTAGCCGGGCTCCGGGAATGCAGCGCGCCACTTCTCCTTCATAGGCGGAGTCGATCCAGGTATCGCGTGTCATGTGAGAAGCCGGGAATTCGTGGCCCTCCGCGATGCACACCGCATGGATGGCCTTCACGACGCTGGCCTCCGTCATATGGCATGTCTGCTGGGCCTGAACCGCGATCGCGCCGCCGACATAACCGCCGCCCTGATTGATGCTGACCGATTCCGAATAGCTGCCGCTGGAAACGTTCACATTCGCCTGCGAGCTCGATTGGGCCTGCGCCAGAGCCGCCGCGAAGGCCGCGGCTTCCGCGTTTCCGCCACCGTTCTTCACGATGACGATGTTCTTGTTGATGCTGATGTTCTTGTTGTCGTTCACGTTCTTGTTGATGTTCACGTTGTTGTTGACGTTGATGTTCTTGTTGATGTTGATGTTGTTGTTGAAATTGACGTTCTTGTTCGCGTTGATGTTCTTGTTGATATTGATGTTGTTGTTGTAATTGATGTTCTTGTTGATGTTCACCGGCTTGAACACGTTGACGTTCTTGTTGATGTAGGTCGGCTTGTTGATCGTGATGCCGCCGTGGCCGCCCATGTTCTTGCAGCCCGGGCCGCCGTTCATCCCGCCATAGTTCATGTGCCCGCCGCCATACGATCCACCTGCGAAAGCGGGTGCGGTCGCCGACATGATGGCGAGAGAGGTCACATAGGCAATCAGGGACTTCGAACGCATGGCGTGCTCCTTGGCCTTGCCATGCTAGCCGCGCTCGAATGGGGCGCGGCCTTGAACATTGACAAAGCCTTAACGTCAGGCCGTCAATGTTTCACGAACCGTGCCATCGGCGCCGGTTCGCGGGGACTGCGATTTGACCCAAAACGAAACAGTTCGGAGCCCCGCATCGGCCTGGGATTGCAAGCCGTGATCCCGATCTCAGACGACAACCCCACGCGCATTCCGGCCATTGTGAACTGGGCCATTATTCTGACCTGCGTCTGCGCCTATCTGTGGGAATTCTCGCTTGGCCGGCAGATGGCTACAGCGATAACCATTCTGGGCTTCACGCCGGATGCGCTTGCCGGATCCGCGCGCCGGCTGCCCGGTTACATCACCGTACCCGCCCCGGTCACGATATTTACCTCGATGTTCCTGCATGGCGGTCTGCTGCATCTCGCCGGCAACATGCTTTACCTCTGGATCTTCGGAAACAATATCGAAGACGCGATGGGGCATATCCGCTATCTGCTCTTCTATCTCATTTGCGGCGTGGCGGCGGCGCTGACCATGGCCTTCATCAATCCCGGTTCGCAGGTTCCGATGATCGGCGCGTCGGGCGCGATCTCGGGGGCGCTGGCGGCCTATATGCTTCTGTTTCCGCGCGCGCGGGTAACCGTGATCGTGCCGCTGGGGATTATCTTCTATCCTCTCGTCATCAGCGCGATATGGGTGGTGGGATTCTGGTTCGTGCTGCAGCTCCTGAGCGCTGCATTCACCAATCCGGGCCAGCCCGGCGTCGCATTCTGGGCGCATGTCGGCGGGTTCGCGGCCGGCCTTGTGCTCACGCCCCTCTTCAAATCGAGGCAATTCCGCCTCTTCGGCGACGTGCGCAAAGGCCCCTGGGGCTGAACGTTCACCACCAAACCCGCGCCACGGCTGGCGAAATCGAAATAGTGCCGCCTCTGGCATGGGCCCTGCTGATTTGTCCGCAGCGGGGCTCGAATTCGTCTCACCGCGAGACGGAGCCCGGAAAGATCGATTGGAGCACACCGGGTATGAAGCACAGAAACAGCCATCTGCTGGTGGGATATTGGAGCCGTCTGCGCAAAGGCCGTGACGTTCCCGATCAGACCGATGTCGACCCGCGCGCGATCAAGCGCATGCTGTCGCACGTCTTCATCCTCGAGGCATCAAACGCCGCACATCCGATCTACCGGCTCGCCGGCACGTCGTTGTGCGAGCGCTACGGCAGCGAACTCAAGGGCACCAATTTCCTGTCGCACTGGGACGGCCAGAGCCGCAACGCGCTTAGCGCGCTGATGCGTCAGGCCATGGCGACGCGCCAGCCCATTTGCCTGTCTTCCATCGCCTCGACGGCGGATTGCGGCATGGTCGAACTTGAAACCGTTTTGGCACCCGTCAGCTTCGGTGACGGCGGGCCGACGCGGTTCCTGGGAATGGTTCAAGTGCTGAGCGACATTTCCGCGCTGGCCGGCCGGCCCATCGCCTTCGAGCGTCTTGTCGCTTCGCAGATCGTGCCCGAGAGCGAGCCCATTTCGGTGCGCGACAATCCTCCGCCGCCACCGCCGCCCCCCTCGCGTCCTCTCTCCGTCCTTCGCAGCCATCCGCGCGCGCCGCATCTGAGGCTCGTCGTGTCGCGGCCCGA
>JBQCFD010000062.1:0-10041 GCA_051959625.1 Rhizomicrobium sp. | reverse complement strand
GTGGAGCGATGGCGGCATGGTGCAATGGGCCATGCCCGGCTGGCTGATGCTGTTTCCGTTCGCGGGGCGCTGCCTCGCGTCGCGTCCGCGCCGCGCGCGCAACTGGGCCGCGATCTCCGTGGCGTTGTTCGCATCGGTGATCGTGCTGGGCACGATCGAATTTCAGACCGCCTGGATGGGCGACCGCTTCGCGCATCTCTTCCGGCGCGGCGATCCGACCGCCGAAAACAGCGAATGGACCAAACTCGCCGACGTCATACCGGCGGGTGCGCGGGGACTCGTCCTGTCGACGGAATGGCGGGATGCCTCCAAGATCGACCAGGCGCTCGGCGGCAGCTATCGCGTGGAGGCGCTCTCAAACGATCCACGCAATTTCGGGATCGGGCGGAATTTCGATCGCTGGCGCGGCGGCAATGGCTGGATCGTAATGCGGACATCGGCGGCTGGGCGGTTCGACTCTCTGAGAACATGTTTTGCGAAAACGGCGTTCATCTCGAAAATCGCCATCGCGCGCGGCAGGCGGCCGGACGTCGTGCTCGAGATCTGGCGCGGCTGGGATTTCCTGCCGCGATCCTGCCACGCTCCAAAATAGTTGTGGTTATTGCGGCGGCGTGTTCAGTGCTTTGAGCCGCATGCGATAGAGGCCGATAAGGCAGGTGATCGCTCCTGCGCCGGCATGTCCGCCGCATCTCCTCATCCGCTCCGCGAGAAATGCACGCTGATCGCCGTGGACCGGCAAGCGCGCGGCATCGGAACCGGCGTTTTTGAAAGCCAGCGCATAGGCGTCGGCCACATCGCGATCCAGCCGGGCGAGCGTGACGTCGGAACAGATCATCTTCTCGACCCAGGCGTTCGCTTCCGTGCAATCGAAGGAGGCTTGCGGGGCTCGCCAGTCCGGACGCATGTAGGCCTTAAGCGCGGAAAGCGGAATCTTCGTCTCTTGCGATCCCGCCACGTAGGGCGCGACCGCATAAGGCGGATACTGGATATCGAGCACATCGGGCAGGATGGTGAAATCGGCGAAATTGCTCCATTCTGGCCCCGCCCCATCCGTGATCATCTGGGCGTCGAAGCCCTGGTCGGGAGTGAGCTGCCTGCGCAAATCCGCGATGGCGAGCTTGCTGATGACCTTGAGACCTTCCGGCTTGAAGATTTCCGGCAAGTAGACTTGGCCGCCCTCGGGCATCAGGAAATTCATGGTGTTGAAGAAGCTGTTGGGGTGCGCGCCGCCTTCAAATATGCCTTCCTCGAACACCACCGCGAAGACCTTGTCGTCGTTTCGCGGCACCGTGAAGGTGATGTCGAGCGTGTAAGGGCCCGCCGATCCGTCGCCGCCATTGCCCTGGGCTTCGCCGCGAAAATCGGCGACCACCGCTTTCACCCAGCCCGCCATATCCGCATCGATATTCCGGTGGCCGGTCCGGGGGTAGGCGACGTCGATCTCGTAATCCTTGTGCTTCTCCGCGATCTTCACGGTCTTGAACGGGAGTTTTGCGAGCGCCGGCGTCACGGCGAACATGGCGGCGAGGGCGATGAGCGCAAGGCGCATGGCAGTTCTCCGAAAGCCGCGGTTGGTGCGGCAGGCAGGGCTACTCTAATAAAAGAGTCATGCCTGAACAGCCCGATCCGGTCACACAGCTTTTCGCGAAATTCGATTCGCTGGCCATCGCGCACAAGACTTATGAGCATGCACCGGTGTTCACGGTGGAGGAAGCAGCCCATCTTTACGACAGCCAGCCCGGCGGCCACACCAAGAACCTGTTTCTGAAAGACAGGAAAGACGGCCTGTGGCTGGTGGTCTGCCGCGACGATCTGCGAGTGGACATGAACGCGCTGTCGAAAGCGCTGGGCGCCCCGCGCTTTTCCTTCGGTCCGGCGGAATTGCTGGTGGAGACGCTGGGTGTTCAGCCGGGCTCGGTCACCCCTTTCGCCATCATCAACGACAAGGCGAACAAGGTGCGCGTAGTGCTGGATGAAGGCATGCTTGCGTTCGATGTCCTGAACTTCCATCCGTTGCGCAATGACCGCACGACGGCGATCGCGGCGGGCGATCTGCCCAAATTCCTGCGCGCCTGCGGCCATGAACCGCTGATCGCGGAGATTCCGGAGCGCCGGTCATGACCCCTGTCACCTCGCTCGGTCCGCGTGTGCTGAAGGGAACCTTCGCCACGCTGGAGCCGCTGGAAGAGCGGCACCACGAGGCGCTGCTCAATGCGGCGGCAAGCGACCCGGATATCTGGCGATACATTCCCGTCGATCCGGATGAAGGCTTCGCCGGCCGTCTGCCCTGGATGATGAAGGAGAATGCCGCCGGCCGCCTCATCACCTCCGTCGTGCGCCGCCACAAGGACAACGCCGTCGTGGGTTCGACCTCTTATCTCGCCATCCAGCCGATGGATGCGCGCGTGGAGATCGGCTTCACCTGGTATGCGCCCGATGCGCAGGGTGGGCCGGTCAATCCAGAGTGCAAGTATCTTCTGCTGCGGAATGCCTTCGATGCCCATTACAATCGCGTGGAATTCAAAACCGACGCGAAGAACAAGCGCTCGCAGGCGGCACTGAAGAAGCTCGGCGCGAAAGAGGAAGGCACGTTGCGCGGCCACATGTGGATGCCGCAGGGCTATTTCCGCGACAGCGTCTATTTCTCGGTTCTGGCCCAGGAATGGCCCGGATTACGGGCCGCGCTGGAGACGCGGCTCGCCGCCTTCGGTTCCGGTTAAGTTCCCGGCAAGGTTGAAAAATTCCCCGCTTTCTTTTCCCGCGGGCAACGCCCATCTTTAGGGCGCAAAAGGACATTTCTGGCATGGCATTGATTGGCCCTTCCGGGCGGCCGGTGACGGCGGCGCCGAAAACCGAGAGCACCTCTGCGCCCAGCGCCTATATCAAAGACAGCGGACTGGAAACCTTCGCCGCTGACGTGATCGAGGCCTCGCGCGAGGTCCCGGTGATCGTGGATTTCTGGGCGCCGTGGTGCGGCCCGTGCAAGACGCTCGGCCCCATGATCGAGCGCGTCGTCAACGAAGCCAAAGGTGCCGTGCGTCTCGTCAAAGTGAATATCGACGAGAATCAGGAAATCGCGCGCCAGCTTCGCATCCAGTCCATTCCCACCGTCTACGCGTTCAAGAACGGCCAGCCGGTCGATGGTTTCATGGGCGCGATCCCCGAAACGCAGATCCGCGATTTCGTGAAGCATCTGACGTCGGGAGCTGCGGGCCATGACCACGCTTCGGAAGTGCTTGCGGCCGCCGACGAAGCCTTTGCCGCCGGCGACATCGCGACGGCGGCGCAGGCTTATGGCCATGTGCTGCAGGACGATCCCGGCAATCCGAAAGCGGTCGCGGGCCTGGCCCGATGCTATCTCAAGAGCGGCGACGTCGAGCGCGCACGTGCCACGCTGCAGCTCGTGCGGGCTGACGGCGCTGCCGATGAAGCCATCCGCGCGGTCGATGCCGAATTGAAATTGCAGGAGCAGGCGAAAGCCGCGCCTGCCGCCGACACTTCCGCGCAGAAAGCCAAGGTGGAGGCCAACCCGTCCGATCACCAGGCCCGCTACGAGTATGCGCTGGCGCTGGATGCCGCGGGCGACCGGGATGGCGCGCTTTCGCAACTGCTCGAGCTGGTGAAGCGCGACCGCAAATGGAACGATGAAGCGGCGCGCAAGCACCTCGTCACGCTGTTCGAGGCCATGGGTCCGACCGATCCGCGCACGGTGGATGCGCGCCGCAGGCTGTCCTCCATACTGTTTTCCTGAAAAGAAGAGGCCAAGATGCGCGTCTATAACAGCATCGAGGAGTTGCCCAATCCGTTGCCGCTCTTTCCGCTGACAGGCGTTCTGCTCCTGCCGCGCGGGCATCTGCCGCTCAACGTGTTCGAGCCGCGCTATCTGGCGCTGGTGGATTCCGCCATGTCGGGCGGCCGCATGATCGGCATGATCCAGCCCGCCGAGCCTGAAGAGAGGGCGTTAACCCCAAGGCTCTCCGCCGTCGGCTGCGCAGGCCGCGTCACCTCCTACCGGGAGACGGAAGACGGCCGTTACCTGATCACGCTGACAGGCGTATGCCGCTTCCGCGTGAGCGCCGAGCGCGAGACCCACGCGCCCTTCCGCGCCGTGACGCCGGATTACGCCCCATTCGCCGGCGACCTCATCGCCAATGACGAGAATGACTTTCCGCGCGAACGTGTGATCGATGCGCTGAAGGATTATCTCTCCAAGCGGGATCTGAAGGCCGATTGGCGTTCCGTGATGTCGGCGCCGGCGGAGACGCTGGTGAATGCATTGGCCATGTTGTGTCCGTTCGAGCCCGCGGAGAAGCAGGCGCTGCTGGAAGCCGACAACTGGCACGCGCGGGTGGCGACATTGGTAGCGCTGCTCGAGATGGCCGGACAGCCCACGCCGTCCGGCGGCTCGACCATCAACTGATTTCACCATGGAACCGGATCCCCGATTGCTCGCCATGCTGGTTTGTCCGGTGACGCGCATGCCGCTCGTCTATGATCGCGCCAATGGCGAGCTTGTCAGCAAGGCGGCGGGCCTCGCCTATCCCATCCGCGGCGGTGTGCCGATCTTGCTGGAGGGCGAGGCGCGCGAGCTTTCCGAAAAAGAACGCCTATGAGCGCGGAGCTCTGGCCTACCGAGATCCGGCTCGATCCGGCGAAGACCACGCTCAGCGTGGCGTTCGACAATGGCGACCGCTTTCAGCTTTCGGCGGAATATCTGCGCGTGGAGTCGCCGTCTGCGGAAGTGCAGGGTCATGCTGCCAGCCAGAAGGTGACGGTGGGCGGAAAAAAGGGCGTGAAGATCGCGGGGCTGGAGCCGGTGGGAAATTACGCGGTGCGCATCCTGTTCGACGACGGTCACGACACGGGCCTCTATTCCTGGGATTGGCTGCACGAGCTTGGCCGCGATCGCAACAAGAAATGGGCTGCCTATCTGCAGGCCTTGGGCGCGCAAGGCCTGGACCGCTAACCATAAGCATCCGCCATTTCGCAAGCCTATCCTGAACGCGCTTCGGCCCGCAGAAGCGAACCGTTTCGGTCGCACGCGCGGAAGATGCTTGCCTCCATTCGCCAATTGGCGAAAATTGATGCGCGCGCAACAATGGCGCGCGATCCGGCAGTGCCGGAATATTCGAAACACCTGCGGTATTCGGGGACCGCGGGTCAGCAGGGCGGCCGGCGCACCTTCCGAAGGTGGCGACGGATGTCTTTTGGGGTGAGGCATGCTCCCGACGGCAGATGAGATCGCGCAACTGCGCGCCCATCCGCGATTTTCCGAAGCGGTTCACAGTTCGTCCTCGGGCCTGATCGAGATGTACCAGGGCAATCGCGTGTTCAACGCGATGCTGAACGATCGCGCCCGCGTGCAAATGGGATTCTTCTCGCTTTATCTCTACTGGTCGAGAAAAGGCGACGCACCCTCCGGCCTGACGATCGGCCGATTGAAGGAGATCTGCGTCGAGGGAAATTTCTGCAGCCCCGGCCGCGTTGAGGGAATGGTGGCGTTGATGCGAGTGTTCGGTTATGCGCGGCTCGAGAGCGACCCGCGCGATCAGCGCGTCAAACTCATCATCCCGACCGACAAACTGATTCAGACCCATTTGCGCCGCTGGCGGCGCCAGTTTGCGGCGATGACGCTGGCCATCCCCGAAGCTGCGCACTGGGTTGAGGCGATGGATGGCGGCGAGGGATTTGCCCCCGCCTTCCTGCGCCATCTCTGCGAGCGCTACATTGCGGGATTCCGCGTGCTGGACGCGGTTCCGGAAGTGGCCCCGTTCATAGATCGCAACAGCGGCTGGCTGATCCTGCTCAATCTTCTCGTCCGCAGCGGCGCGCATGGCCGGATGACGGAGCCGAGCGTGATCACGGTCAACCTGTCTCGCATGTCGCGGCGCTTCGGTGTGTCGCGTTCCCATGCGCGCAAGCTTCTGGGCGATGCCGAGGAGGCGGGGTTCATCCGCCAGAGCGGGCGGGACAAGTCCGAAGTCGCGGTGCTGCCGTTCATGGCGGACAGGATCGAAACGGCGCTTGCCATCCTGTTCATCACCATGAGCCAATGCGCGCGCGAGGCGCTTGCGGATATCGGCGCTCCCGGCCCTCGCCGGTCTTCTTCCAGCCGCATGCCTGCCACCACCTGAGCGACAGAGCCTTAGACGGCGCGTCGAGATATGTTTAGATACCCGGGCCGGCGATGCGCACCGGGGCGCACGGGCAATCTAAGCGAGCTGCGGCGTGAAGATCGACGATCCTGGCGACAAGACCGCCATTCCAGCCACGCCGCGCGCCAGGGCGATGCCGCAACGCATCACACGCGGGCGGCTCGCCGTCGTGCGCGGCCAGGATGGCACACGATTCACCGACATTTATCATCAGTCGCTCATGGCTCCGTGGTGGCTCTTTTTCCTGGGGCTGCTCGCTCTCTTCATCCTGATCAATCTCGTGTTCGCCGGCTTCTACATGACCGACCCAAACGGCCTTGCGAACGCCCATCCCGGCGATTTCTGGGAGCGGTTCGTGTTCAGCGTGCAGACTCTGGGATCGGTGCCCTACACGGAGGCCACGCCACGCACCCGGTATGTCGACGTCATCGTGATGTCCGAGGCTTTCGTCGGCATTTTGTATATCGGCGTGGTGACGGCGCTGCTCTTCGCCAGGCTCTCACGGCCGTCCGCGCGATTCGTCTTTTCCAAATGTGCGGTCATCCTGCGATATGATGGCGTACCGACGCTGATGTTCCGCACCGCCAACCAGCGCGGCAACCAGGTGCTGGATGCCAGCATCAACGTGACGCTGGCCCGCAGCGCGACCAGCCCCGAGGGCATCACGATGAGGCGCTTCGAGGAATTGCAGCTCGTCCGCAGCCGCACGTCGCTCTTCGCGCTATCCTGGACCGTCATGCACCGTATCGACGAAACGAGTCCGCTTCATGGAATCACACCGCAGAAGATGGAAGATAACGAGATGGAGATCATCGTTCTCCTCTCCGGGCGCGACGACATCCTGGCCGACACCATCTATGCCCGTCACGCATATGGTCCCGAGCATATCCTGTGGCAGCGCCGTTTCGTGGACGTGATCTCCACCACGCCGCTGGGGCGGCTGGTCGTGTATCTGAACCGGTTTCACGATAGGGAGCCGCACCCGCTTGCGGGGGCGGCGAGCGGCGGCTAGGCTCGCGGCACCATGGAAAAATTCACGACGCTCACTGCCGTAGCGGCACCCTTGCCCATGATCAATGTCGACACCGACATGATCATCCCCAAGCAATTCCTGAAGACGATCGCCCGCACGGGTCTGGGCAAGGCGCTCTTCCACGAGCTTCGCACCAATCCGGACGGCAGCGAGAATCCGGACTTCGTGCTCAACAAGCCGGCCTACAAGAATGCCAAGATACTCGTTGCGGGCGCGAACTTCGGCTGCGGCTCAAGCCGCGAGCATGCAGCGTGGTCGCTACTGGATTTCGGCATCAAGGTGATCTTCGCGCCGAGCTTCGCGGACATTTTCTACAACAATTGCTTCAAGAACGGCATCCTGCCGATCGCGCTGCCGCAGGACATCATCGACAAGTTGATGGACGACGCGGAGCGCGGCGCCAACGCCGTCATCACCGTCGATCTCGAGAAGCAGGAAGTGCGCGGGCCGGACGGCGGCACGGTGAAGTTCGAGATCGATCCCTTCCGCAAGCAATGCCTGATGAACGGCTGGGACGACATCGGCCTGACATTGCGCAACGAAACGAAGATCTCCGATTTCGAAAAGCGCCACGCGGCGCAGGCGGGCTGGCTGTGAGCGAACAGGTCTTGCGCGAGGAGAAGGACGGTCTCGTCACGCTGACGCTGAACCGTCCGCAGAAGCTCAACGCGCTGAACCATGCCGTGTTCAAGGAGCTGGCGGCGCATCTGGAATGGGTCGAACAGAACGCGGCGAAGATCGGCTGCGTGATCCTGCGCGGCACGGGGCGCAGCTTCTGCGCCGGGCATGATCTGGACGATATTTCGGGCGGCGGCGAAGGTCTGTCCGTCTCGCATTTCGAGACGCGCACCATCGAGCGCATGTCCGACCTGCCGATGCCGGTCGTGTGCGTGGTGCAGGGCCATTGCCTGACCGGCGGGCTCGAATTGGCGCTCGGTGCGGACATCATCATCGCGGCGGAAAGCGCGAAGTTCGCGGACACGCATGGCAAATGGGATCTGGTGCCGGTGTGGGGCATGAGCCAGCGGCTGCCGCGCCGCGTCGGCAAGGCCAGGGCGATGGAGATGATGTTCACCTCGCGCATCTATTCCGGTCGCGAGGCGGCGCAGATGGGGCTCGCCAATTTCTGCGTCGCAGACGCGGAGCTGGACGCGGCGGTGGCGCAGTTCGCGAAAGAAGTTCTCGCCAACAGCCGGCGCAGCAATGCGGCCAACAAGAGGCTGCTGAAGGACACCGACGGCCTGACCGAGAAGGCGGGTCTGGCGCACGAACTTCACCGCACCGTCGGCCGCGGCAATGAAATGGGCGAACGCCTCGCGAGAATGAGAAAGTAATACCTCGTTGTCATGGCCCGCCGGAGTGCGGGCCATCCAGGTGACACGGATTTGATGGCGCGGAATGAAGCGCCGCATAAATTTCAAAGCTGGAGTTTGTGCCCAACTGGATGGCCCACACTCCGGTGGGCGATGACAGCTTTGGATTTGGATAGAGTGAAATGACACATCAGATACTTTTGACCCCCGGTGACGGCATCGGGCCGGAAGTCATCGAAGAGACGCAGCGCGTTCTCGGCTGGTTCTCCAAGAACCGTAACTTCGCATTCCACACCGAAAGCGCGCCCATTGGCGGCATCGCTTATGAGGCGACCGGCAATCCCGCGCCGGATTCCACGATCGAGAAAGCGAAGAAGGCGGATGCCGTGCTGTTCGGCGCCGTCGGCGGGCCGCAATGGGACAAGCTGCCGTTCGACAAGAAGCCTGAGCGCGGCATCCTGCGCCTGCGCAAGGATCTGGCGCTGTTCGCGAACCTGCGTCCCGCGCTGTGCTTCGATGCGCTGAAGGATGCATCGTCGCTGAAGCCGGAGATCGTATCCGGTCTCGACATCCTCATCGTGCGCGAGCTGACCGGCGGCGTTTATTTCGGCGAGCCGAAGGAAACCACAACGCTGCCGAACGGCGAGAAGCGCGCGGTGGATACGCAGGTCTATACGACGCATGAGATCGAGCGCATCGCGCGTGTCGCCTTCGAACTGGCGGGCCTGCGCTCCAAGCGCGTGGCTTCCGCCGAGAAATCGAACGTGATGGTCACTGGCGTGTTATGGCGCGAGGTGGTGAGCAGGATTCACAAGGAAGAATTCCCCGACATTGAACTCAGCCATGTGCTCGCGGACAATTGCGCCATGCAGCTTGTGCGCAGCCCGAAGCAGTTCGATGTGATCGTTACGTCCAATATCTTCGGCGACCTGCTGTCCGACCTCGCATCGATGCTGACCGGCAGCCTGGGAATGCTGCCCTCGGCCACGCTAGGGGCGGTTCAACCCTCAGGGAAGCGCCACGCGCTGTATGAGCCGATCCATGGCAGCGCGCCGGACATCGCCGGCAAGGGCGTGGCGAACCCGCTGGCGCAGACGCTGAGCTTCGCGATGCTGCTGCGCTACTCGTTCGGACTGGATGAGGACGCCGCGCTGATCGAGAATGCCTGTGTGAACGTGCTGAAGAACGGGCTGCGGACGGCGGACATCATGGCGCCTGGGACGGCGCGTGTGGGGACGTCGGTGATGGGGGAATCTATTTTGAGGGAATTGGATAAACTGGCTGCTTAAGGGGTTGATGCCAGGGCGGGGTTCGGTTACATCCCGCCGCCTGCCGGGCGCCCGTAGCTCAATTGGATAGAGCACCAGACTACGAATCTGGGGGTTGGAGGTTCGAGTCCTTCCGGGCGCGCCAGTTTTCACTACATGTATGCTGCTAACGCCAGGCGTTTCAGGCGCTTGCAGATTGCGTGCGTGCCCCGCGCTGCGGCTGATCGGTATATCCAACCCCGGCGTGGAGGGAGGAATGCAGGATGAGCATT
>JBQCFD010000061.1:0-7630 GCA_051959625.1 Rhizomicrobium sp. | reverse complement strand
GCCGCGACCGGGGGCAGGATGGGCGGTGGCGCCTCCCTGACCGCGCTTGGAAGCAGCATCGCGCGCCACTACCGGGAGTTGGAATGAAAGGCCACTACAGCCACGTGCTACCCGGCCCAGGCGTTGGCGCATAGCCGCCATGACAGGTCAAAAAAGCCGGGAAAAACCAGGAAAAAGGCTGTTCGCTAACACAGCATTTACCCCTTGTAGCTTATTATAACGCTGCTTATGTTCTCGCCATGGTTCTCATGAATCTTCAGAATCTGGATCGGGATTTCCTGATCCTCCTGAACGACGTCGCGCGGCTGCTGCGCACCCGCTTCGACCAGATGGCCCGCACGCGCGGCATGACGCGCGCGCAGTGGGTGATTCTGGCCCGGCTGTCGCGCCAGCCCGGCATGTCCCAGAACGAGCTGGCGAGCCTTTGCGAAGTCGAGCCGATCACGGTCGGGCGTCTGATCGACCGGCTTGAGGCGCGCGGTCTCGTGGAGCGCCGCTCCGATCCCAAGGACCGCCGCGTGCGCAGGCTTCACCTTCTGCCGGCCGCGCAGCCGTTTCTGGAAGAGATCACCTCGTACAAGGAGATGATCGCCCGTGAAATTTCCGATGACATCGACAAGCAGACCCAGGAGGTCCTCGTCGATGCTCTTATCGGCATCAAATCGAAACTGACTGCAGAGGGCGCATCGTCCCCGAAGCTGCAAATGGCTGGAGAGTAGTTTAATGGCTGCCGTTCAATCCGAAACCACCAGCGCCCGCTATCCGGGCAGCGAACGGCGCACGTTCGCGCCGGTTCAGGATGTCATCGGACGTTTCCGCGAAGACAAGACGTTCATGCGCCGCGTCCTGATGATCGGCGGCGTGGCCGTGGTGGCCGTTGCAGCGCTGGGATTCTGGCTGATGGGCGGCCGTTACGTGTCCACGGACGATTCATACGTTCAGACGCAGAAACTGATGGTCTCGACGGACGTTTCCGGCCTGGTGAAGACGGTGAATGTCCACGAAGGCGAACGCGTGAAGAAGGGACAGGTTCTTTTCACGCTGGATCCCAAGCCCTTCCAGATCGCACTCGACAACGCCAAGGCGGCGTTGGGGCAGGTGGTGCAATCGATTGAATCGACCAAGGCGGACTATCAGAGCCTCGTGAGCGCCGCCGATGCGCAGCGCGCGCAGGTTGACCTCAACCAGCGCAACTATCAGCGCTATGCCGCATTGCTGAAAGCCAACGCCATTGCGCCGGCCACCTATGACCAGGCGCGCCTGACGCTCGCAACCTCGCAGCAGCAGCTCGTTGCCGCGCAGGAATCCGCGCGCACCGCGCTCGCAAAGCTGAACGGCAATCCCGACATCGCGCCGGAGAAGACGCCACAATACCAGCAGGCGCTGGCGGCGGTGGATGAGGCCCAACGTCAGCTCAATCACGCGACCGTGCGCGCGCCGTTCGATGGCATCGTGGCGGAAGTGGACTCGCTGCAGCCCGGCACGCTCGTCATTTCCGCGATGAGCGCTTTCTCGACGACGAGCGCCGTGGGTCTTGTCGGCACCCAAAAGGTGTGGATCGAGGCGCACATGAAGGAAACCGATCTCACGCATGTGAGGGCCGGCGACCCGGTTTCGATCACGATCGACACTTATCCCGGCCACACATGGCACGGCCATGTCGATGCGGTGAGCGCGGCGAGCGGCTCGGCGTTCTCGGTCCTGCCGGCGGAAAACGCGAGCGGCAACTGGGTGAAGGTCACGCAGCGAATTCCGACGCGCATCGTCATCGATCGCAAGCCTGGCGATCCGGAACTTCGCGCGGGGATGAGCGCGGTTGTCGATATCGATACGGGGAAGCGCACCTGGCAGCGGATGCTGTCCGGAAACTAGGCGCGGAAAGGTTCTCGCGTAGGATATATGACGGCCCGGTCGGCGACGTTTTCGCATCAGCCCACTTACGAAACCAAGTTCGAACTCCGCATCATCATGCTGTGCTCCATGGCCGGCACCTTGATGCAGGCGCTGGACTCCACCATCGCGAACGTGGCGCTCCCCTATATGCAGGGCAGCCTTGCCGCTTCGCGGGACCAGGTCACATGGGTTCTCACGTCCTATATCGTCGCCGCGGCGATCATGACCGCGCCGGTGGGATGGCTCGCGGCGCGTTTCGGCCGCAAGAACCTGGCGCTCGTCTGCATCAGCGGTTTCACCATTGCCTCGATGATGTGCGGCGCGGCGCAGAATCTGGATCAGATGATCCTTTTCCGCCTCCTTCAAGGCGCATTCGGCGCGGCGCTGTCGCCGCTCTCGCAGTCGATCATGCTGGACCTCTATCCGCCGGAGAAGCGCGGATCGGTCATGGCCATATGGGGCATGGGCGTGATGGTCGGCCCAATCCTGGGACCAACGCTCGGCGGCTATCTCACTGACGTCTACAACTGGCGTTGGGTCTTCTACGTAAACCTGCCGTTCGGCATCGCCGCCGTCACCGGCATCTGGCTCTTCCTGAAAGAGACCCATCGCGACAGCACGCTCAAGTTCGACTGGTGGGGCTTTGCCTATCTCGCCGTGGCGCTCGCGAGTTTGCAGCTGATGCTCGATCGCGGAACGGAGAAGGCATGGTTCGAGTCGCCTGAGATCGTCGCGGAAGCGGTGATCGCGGCTTTGGGCGCCTATCTCTTCTTCGTACAGATGTTCACGACGGATCGGCCGTTCATCCCCCGCGCGCTGTTCAAGGACCGCAACCTCGTTTCGGCGCTGGTTCTCATGTTCATCACCGGCCTTGTGATGGTGGCGAGTTCCGCGCTGCTGCCGCCCTATCTGCAGGATCTCGGCGGCTACACCGTCACCGATACGGGTTTGCTGATGGCGCCGCGCGGCGTGGGGACCATGATCGCCATGGTCATCGCTGGCCGGATCGCAACCAGAACCGACGCGCGCCACATCATCGCCATTGGCGCGACCATGATCCTGTGGTCGATGTGGGAAATGTCCAAATGGACGCCCGCGGTTCAGCCATGGTCGCTGGTGACGACCACATTCGTGCAGGGCATCGGCATGGGATTTGTCTTTGTGCCCATGAACCTGGTGGCCTTCGCCACTCTGTCGCAGGTGTTCCGCACCGATGGCAGCGCCATGATCAACCTCATGCGCAATGTGGGCAGCGCGATCGGTGTTTCGATCACCACGACGATTTTGGTCAATGACACGCAGACCGCCCATGCGGCGCTGGCGTCGCATGTGACGCTGTTCAACCGGGCGCTTTCCGTGGGCATGCAGGGCATGATGTGGAATCCTAGAATCCCGATGACCGCGCAGATGCTCAATCAGGTCGTCAATACCAATGCGCAGGTTATCGCCTACGCCAACGACTTCATCTTCATGCTCATCATTTCGATCCCCGCTGTGTTCGTGACCTTCTTCATGAAGAAGCCGCCGATGCTCGCGGCTGGTGAAAAGCTGGAGATTTCGGAGTAAACCTGCGCCCGGCAAACAGGAGCAGGGTATGAAGGTTGCATTTCTCGGATTGGGCGTGATGGGTTATCCGATGGCCGGCCACCTGGCGAAAGCGGGCCACGCCGTCACGGTCTATAACCGCAACAGCGATAAAGCCGCGCGCTGGGTGAAGGAGCATGGAGGCAGTTCCGCTGCCACGCCTGCCGAAGCCGCCGCCGAGAACGATCTCGTCATGGCCTGCGTCGGCCGCGATGCCGATGTGCGGGAGGTTACGCTCGGCCGTCATGGCGCTTACGCGACCATGAAACGAGATGCCGTCTTTGTGGACCATACGACCGCGTCGGCCGGCATCGCGCGCGAGCTCGCGCAGGAAGCGAACAGGCGCGGATTTCATTTCGTGGATGCGCCAGTGTCCGGCGGCGAGGCCGGCGCGAAGAACGGTCAATTGACGATCATGTGCGGCGGCAGCGCCGCGGCTTATGCGAAAGCCGAGCCGGTTATCACCGCTTACGCGCGGCAATGCCGGCGGCTGGGCGAGGCGGGCGCGGGGCAACTCACCAAGATGGTGAACCAGATCTGCATCGCCGGCGCTGTGCAGGGATTGTCGGAAGGCCTGAGTTTCGCCCGCGCCGCAGGTCTGGATGTGGAGGCGGTGGTGGAAGTGATCTCGAAAGGCGCAGCGCAGAGCTGGCAGATGGAGAACCGTTACAAGACCATGCTCGCGAACCATTTCGACCACGGTTTCGCGGTGGAATGGATGCGCAAGGATCTCGGAATCGTGCTGGACGAAGCGCGGAACAACGGCGCCTCGCTGCCGGTGGCGGCGCTGGTCGACCAGTTCTATGCGGACGTCGAAAACATGGGCGGACGGCGGTGGGACACTTCAAGCCTCTTCGCCCGCATGGAGAAGCTGCGCGCGGACGGGAAATGAAGAAGAAAAAAGCCGCGCCCAAATCCGCGAGCTACCACCACGGCGATCTGCGCAATGCATTGCGAGAGGCCGCCTTGTCGATCCTGGAAGGTGAGGGGTTGCAGGCGCTGAGCCTGCGTGCCGTCGCCCGCAAGGCCGGCGTCAGTCACGCGGCGCCTTATCGTCACTACTCCAATCACGAGGCGCTCCTCGTGGAACTGGCGATGGAAGGTTTTGAGGAGCTCAGAAAGGCGATTGAAGTCGCCGGGTCGGTGCCGTTCGACAAGGTCGACCGCATCACCAATATCGGCGGCGCCTACATGCGCTTCGCCTCCAGGCGTCCGGCGCTGGCGCAGTTGATGTTCGGGTCGCAGCTTCCAAATCGCGAGAAGATTCCCGAACTCACCGCCGCAGCGGATGCCATCGGCGGTGAGATCGGGGCGGCGCTAGGCGATCCCGCGCTGGGGCTCGCGGTTTGGGCCGCGATACACGGACTCGCCATGCTGATCCTGGAGAACGTGATCGATCTTGGTCAGCGGCGCTCCGGAACCGCCGTTCTGCCGACCCGCGCAGAGATTCTGCTGCGTGGACTATTCAGCGGCGGCCAGGTGTGACGCGGATTACGGTTTGCTCGCCGGCTGGTTTTCCATTTGGCGCAAGCGTTGCTGGCTCATGCGAAGGAAGGCATCCCACTGACGCGCGGTGTAGCATTGCTGCGTCCGCACCAGGCTGCCGTTGTGATACCAGTAGCGGCAGATCATGGGATCCGCGTTGGCGGCAACGGGCTGGGCCGTGGCCATCGTGTCGGTTTGGTCGGCCATGACCGGGCCCGACGCAAAAAGTGTAAGTCCGAGAGCCGCCGCCGAAATAAGAGCGATGCGCATAAAAAGCCTCCTGAGAACATCGTCGCGCAAGGATCGTGCGTCCCGTCGGGCGGCAATAGCAAGTGTGTGTGCCGTGAATTCCGCTCACGATCCGCTGAGGAAGGCCGGTTTCACGGCGATGTGAAACGGAATCAGCGTTGCGCCAGCAATTTCGCCGCGTCGCGCGCAAAGTAGGTGAGAATGCCGCTCGCGCCGGCGCGCTTGAATCCCATGAGACTTTCGAGGATGACACGGTCGCGATCGAACCACCCGTTCTGAATCGCGCCCATCAGCATCGAATATTCGCCGGACACCTGATAGGCGAAGGTCGGAACGCCGAACGCCTCTTTCACCCGGTGCACGAGGTCGAGATAGGGCATGCCCGGCTTGACCATGACCATGTCGGCGCCTTCGGCGATGTCGAGGGCGACTTCGCGCAACGCTTCATCGCCGTTGGCCGGATCCATTTGGTATGTTCGCTTGTCGCCGATCAGCGCCTTCGCAGAGCCGACGGCATCGCGGAAAGGTCCATAGAACGCGCTCGCATATTTGGCCGCGTAAGCCATGATGAGCGTGTCCTTGCGTCCGGCGGTTTCGAGCGCTTGCCGGATCGCGCCGACGCGGCCGTCCATCATGTCGGACGGCGCGATGATGTCACATCCCGCTTCGACCTGAAGGAGCGCCTGCTTGACAAGGATTTGGACGGTCTCGTCGTTGGCGATGTTCGCGTTGTTGCCGTCGAATACCCCGTCGTGGCCATGGTCCGTATACGGATCGAGCGCCACGTCGCAGAGCACGCCGATCTCCGGCACGGCCTTTTTGATTTCGCGCACCGCGCGACACACGAGGTTTTTCGGATTGAGGGCTTCCTTGCCGTCCGGCGTCTTGAGTGCGGCGTCGGTGTAGGGGAACAGCGCGATGACGGGGATGCCGAGTTTTGCCGCCTCTTCCGCGGCGCCCGCGACGAGGTCCACGCTGAGCCGGTCCACGCCGGGCATGGAAGCCACAGGCGTGCGCTTGCGATCGCCATCGGAAACGAAGAGCGGCCAGATGAAATCGGACGCTGACAGCGTGTTCTCGGCAACAAGCTTGCGCGACCACTCATACCGCCGCAGGCGGCGCATACGGACGGCGGGAAAGGCTGCTCCGTGGCTCATGGCGATGTCTCTTGCCAATTCAAAGGGGCGGATGCAAGCAGCGGGTCCGAATTGCCGCGCCCACGGCGAAAGGCCATGCTGGGGCGGTATTTCGGGGAGGATTTCATGCTCAGGATTTCGGTTATAGCCGCAAGCCTATTGCTGGCCGTGCCCGCGCTGGCGGGTGGTATCGACTACAACGTCACGCCGCTGACGCAGGCCGACGTCGATCTCTATATGAGCATCATGCGCGCCGCGGCGCAGCACAACACGCATCTCACCGGGGACGATAAAGCGGCGGTCGCCTACGCGGTAAGCCTGCAAAAGACCCCGCCGAAACCCAGAACCGGCATGCCGAGCGCGGCGGAGATCAAACAGATGGAGCGCAACGCCCAGCTCGCGGCGCGATCGGCCGATCTGGCGAGCTATGACGAAGTGATCGCCAAGCAGCGCAATGTCGAGGCCCGATACGACGGCATCAAGAGCGAAGTCGAACAGGTCTATGCGCGCTCGACCGGATTGGGCCTTGCAAGCTGCGGCGGCGACGATTGCGGCGGCAAGCTGACCGCCGCGCAGATTGCGATGGGCAAGAAGACGGAAGCGGCACTGAAAGCCGACGAACCATTGGTCAAGCCTCACGTCGCGGAGATCAAAACCCTCAAGCGCCAGATAGGCGGCTTCATGTTTGGACAAGCACTGTAGGATATCGCATGGACTTCCAGCTCACCGAAGATCAGCGCGCCATCGAGGAGGCCGCGCGCCGATTTGCCGCCGAAAGGCTCGCGCCTAACGCCGCCGAATGGGATGATAAGGAACACTTCCCCGTGGATGCGATGCGGGAAGCTGCGGCGCTGGGGTTCGCGGGCATCTACGTGAAGGGCGACGTCGGCGGCTCGGAACTGGGCCGCCTCGATGCCGCGATCATCTTCGAAGAGTTGTCGGCCGGCTGCACGGCGACGGCGGCCTTCATTTCGATCCACAACATGGCCTCGTGGATGATCGACCGTTTCGGTGGCGAGGAGCAGCGCAGGCGTTTCCTGCCGAAACTCACGACCATGGAGCATCTTGCGAGCTATTGTCTCACGGAGCCCGGCTCGGGTTCGGATGCGGCGTCGCTGAGAACCCGCGCGGCGCGGGACGGCGATCATTACGTCCTGAACGGATCCAAGGCTTTCATCTCCGGCGCGGGCGTATCCGATGTCTATGTGTGCATGGTGCGCACAGGCGAGGACGGGCCCAAGGGCATTTCCTGCTTGGTGGTTGAAAAGGGGATGCCGGGCCTG
>JBQCFD010000060.1:0-5207 GCA_051959625.1 Rhizomicrobium sp. | reverse complement strand
TCTCGCGCGGGCCGTCGCCGCTGTTACGTCGTCGGGCCGTTCACCAGCTCCACGTTCAGAGCGAGCGAACGCATTTCCTTCACGAGCACGTTGAAGCTTTCCGGGATACCGGCTTCGAAGGTGTCTTCGCCGCGAACGATCGCTTCGTAGACCTTCGTGCGGCCCGCCACGTCGTCGGACTTCACGGTCAGGATTTCCTGCAACGTGTAGGCCGCGCCGTAAGCTTCGAGCGCCCAAACTTCCATTTCGCCGAAACGCTGACCGCCGAACTGCGCCTTGCCGCCCAACGGCTGCTGAGTGACGAGCGAGTAAGGACCGATCGAACGGGCATGGATCTTGTCGTCGACCAGGTGGTGCAGCTTCAGCATGTAGATGTAACCCACCGTCACCTGGCGCTTGAACGCCTCGCCGGTGCGGCCGTCATACAGCGTCACCTGACCGGACGACGTCATGCCCGCCTGGTTCAGCATCTCGACGATGTCGTGCTCCTTGGCGCCATCGAACACCGGCGTGGCCATCGGAACGCCGGCGCGCAAATTGTCGCCGAGTTCGATCATGCCCTGCTCGTCCAACTCTTTCAGACGATCATCGTCGCCATAGACGTGCTTCAGCGCACGCCGCAGCGGTTCCGCTTTGCCGTCGCGCTTCACCTTGTCGACCACGTCGCCGATCTGCTTGCCGAGGCCGGCAGACGCCCAACCCAGATGGGTTTCGAGAATCTGACCGACGTTCATGCGCGAAGGCACGCCCAGGGGATTGAGCACGACGTCCACCGCCGTGCCGTCTTCCAGATGCGGCATGTCTTCGATCGGCAGGATTCGGCTGATCACGCCCTTGTTGCCGTGACGGCCGGCCATCTTGTCGCCCGGCTGCAGCTTGCGCTTCACCGCGACGAACACCTTGACCATCTTCATCACGCCGGGCGCCAACTCGTCGCCGCGACGCAGCTTTTCGACCTTGTCGGCGAAACGCTTGTCGAGACGCGCCTTGGAGTCGTCATACTGCTTCTTCAGGGCCTCGATCTCGCCTTGCGCCTTTTCATTGCGCAGGCCGATCTGCCACCACTGATGCTTCGCAATCGTCTCCAGCACCGACTGCGTGATCTTCGTGTCGGCCGCCATGCCCTTCGGGCCATGCGCCGCCGTCTTGTGGAGCAGAAGCTCTTCAAGACGCGCGAAGATGTTGCGCTCGAGGATCGCCAGTTCGTCGTCGCGGTCTTCGGCCAGACGCTCTTCCTCGGCGCGCTCGATCGCCATGGCGCGCTGGTCCTTCTCGACGCCGTGACGGTTGAACACGCGCACTTCGACGACCGTGCCGGTGACGCCCGGCGGAACGCGAAGCGAGGTGTCGCGGACATCCGCGGCCTTTTCGCCGAAGATCGCGCGCAAGAGCTTCTCTTCCGGCGTCATCGGGGTTTCGCCCTTCGGCGTCACCTTGCCGACGAGAATGTCGCCAGCCTGCACTTCGGCGCCGATATAGGTGATACCGGCTTCATCCAGGTTCTTGAGCGACTCTTCGCCCACGTTCGGGATGTCGCGGGTGATTTCCTCGGGCCCGAGCTTCGTATCGCGCGCCTGTGTCTCGAACTCCTCGATGTGGATCGAGGTGAAGACGTCGTCGCGCACGATACGCTCGGAGATGAGGATGGAGTCCTCGAAGTTGTAGCCGTTCCACGGCATGAACGCGACGAGCGCGTTCTTGCCCAGCGCAAGCTCGCCCAACTGCGTGGACGGGCCGTCGGCGATGATGTCGCCCTTGGCGACCTTGTCGCCCACCTTCACCAGCGGACGCTGGTTGATGCAGGTCGACTGGTTGGAGCGCTGGAACTTCTTCAAGTGATAGATGTCGATGCCCGGCTTCGTCGGATCAACTTCCTCCGTCGCACGGATGACGATACGGGTCGCGTCGATCTGATCGACGATGCCCGGACGGCGCGCCGCTATGGCGGAACCGGAGTCGCGCGCCACCACATCTTCGAGACCGGTGCCAACGAGCGGCGCCTCGGGCTGAAGAAGCGGAACGGCCTGACGCTGCATGTTTGAACCCATGAGCGCACGGTTGGCGTCGTCGTTCTCGAGGAACGGCACGAGCGCCGCGGCCACGGACACAAGCTGCTTCGGCGACACGTCGATGAACTCGACCTGCTCGGGCGTCGTCATCAGGAAGTCGCCATGCTTGCGGCACGAGACGAGTTCGTCGGTGATCCGGCCGCGGCCGTCGATCGTCGCGTTGGCCTGGGCGATCGTGTACTTCGCCTCTTCCATCGCCGACAGATAAACGACCTCGTTCGTGACGTGTTTGTTCACGACCTTGCGGTACGGGCTTTCGATGAAGCCGTACTTGTTCACGCGGGCATAGGTCGCCAGCGAGTTGATCAGGCCGATGTTCGGGCCTTCCGGCGTCTCGATCGGGCAGATGCGGCCGTAATGGGTCGGATGCACGTCGCGCACCTCGAACCCGGCGCGCTCGCGGGTCAGACCGCCCGGTCCAAGAGCCGACATGCGGCGCTTGTGGGTGACTTCCGACAGCGGGTTGGTCTGGTCCATGAACTGCGAGAGCTGCGAGGAACCGAAGAACTCGCGCACGGCAGCGGCGACTGGCTTGGCGTTGATCAGGTCATGCGGCATGACGGTGTCGATATCGACAGCCGACATGCGCTCCTTGATCGCGCGTTCCATGCGCAGCAGGCCGACACGGAACTGGTTTTCCATCAGCTCGCCCACCGAGCGCACGCGGCGATTGCCGAGATTGTCGATGTCGTCGATTTCGCCGCGGCCATCGCGCAGGTCCGCCAGCGCCTTCAGAATCGCGATGATGTCTTCCTTGCGGAGAACGCGCATCGTGTCCGGCGCGTCGAGGCCCATGCGCATGTTCATCTTCACGCGGCCGACGCTCGAAAGATCGTAGCGCTCCGGATCGAAGAACAGCTGGCCAAACAACGTTTCCGCCGTGTCGAGCGTCGGCGGTTCGCCCGGACGCATGACCCGGTAGATATCGATGAGCGCCTGTTCGCGGCTGTGGTTCTTGTCCACGTTCATCGTGTTGCGCACATAGGCGCCGATGGTGATGCCATCGACATTGATGCAGTCGATTTCCTTGAAGTCGTTCTCGAGCAGGACTTCGAGGTTCGCCTTTGTGAGTTCGTCGCCGGCTTCGACGAAGATCTCGCCCGTCTCCGGATTGACCATGTCGAGCGCCGAATAGCGGCCGATCAGCTCGTCATCGGTGAGCGAGATGTTCTTGATGCCGTCTTCCTGCCACTTGCGCAGGCCGCGCACCGAGACCTTCTGGCCGGCCTCCACCAGCACTTCGCCGGTCTTGGCGTTCTTCCAATCGCCGACAGCCTTGGCGTTGCGCATCCAGGTCGGATCGACAGGCGTCGTCCAGCCGCCGTCCTTCGTATGCTTGAAGGCGATCTTCGAATAGAAGTTCGACAGGATGTCTTCCTGCGTCAAACCGAGCGCGTAGAGAAGCGTCGTCGCCGGCAGCTTGCGGCGGCGGTCGATGCGGACATGGATGATGTCCTTCGCGTCGAACTCGAAGTCGAGCCAGGAACCGCGATAGGGGATCACGCGCGCGGCGAAGAGGAGTTTGCCGCTGGAATGGGTCTTGCCCTTGTCGTGGTCGAAGAATACGCCCGGCGAACGGTGCATCTGGGAGACGATCACGCGCTCGGTGCCGTTGATGACGAAGGTGCCGTTCTCGGTCATGAACGGGATGTCGCCCATATAGACATCCTGTTCCTTGATGTCCTTGACCGACTTGGCGCCGGTTTCAGCGTCCACATCGAATACGATGAGACGCAGCGTCACCTTCAGCGGTGCGGCGTAGGTCATGGAGCGCTGCTGGCACTCCTCCACGTCGTATTTGGGCTCCTCGAAGTGGTAATCCACATATTCGAGAAGGGAATTCTCGGAGAAATCCTTGATCGGGAACACGGACGAAAAGACCGCCTGAAGGCCTTCGTCCAGACGCCCACCTTCCGGTTTCTCAACCTGGAGAAACTGGTCGTAGGAAGTCCGCTGGACTTCGATGAGGTTAGGCATCTCCGCCACTTCGACCATTTTGCCGAAGAACTTGCGAAGTCTTTTGCGTCCCGTGAATGAGAGGGTCATTCCGCGTTCCCTTGCGTCTTAGCGAATGAGCGAAAACCACCGACCCTCGGGCGGGCATTTCGCCCGAGGGGGTGGGTGAACGAAATATGCACGCGGGGTGGGCTTTTCAACCCTCCTCGCCTCCTTATTACTTCAGCTCGACCTTGGCGCCGGCGCCTTCGAGCTGCTTCTTGATCTTTTCGGCTTCGTCCTTGGACACATCGGCCTTCACATCCTTCGGGGCGCCTTCGACGAGGTCTTTGGCTTCCTTCAGGCCCAGGCCCGTGATCGCACGGACTTCCTTGATGACGTTGATCTTGTTCGCGCCCGCATCGGCGAGGACGACCGTGAACTCGGTCTTCTCGGCAGCCGGTGCGGCACCCGCAGCCGGGCCGGCAGCGGCGGCAACCGCCACCGGTGCAGCGGCCGACACGCCCCACTTCTCTTCCAGGAGCTTCGCGAGGTCCGCGGCTTCCAGAACCGTGAGGCTGGACAGGTCTTCAACAAGCTTTTCGATCTTCGACATTTCTTTGTTTCCTTGAGTTTCGGATTTGAATGATTGATTGGCTGCCGCTTATGCCGCCTCTTTCTTGGAATACGCGCCGACGACGCGGGCCAGCTGGCCTGCGGGAGCCTGAACGACCCCGGCAATCTTCGTGGCGGGTGCAACCAGCAGCCCCACGATCTTGCCTCTCAACTCGTCGAGCGACGGCAGAGTTGCGAGGGCCTTGACGCCGTTCGCATCCAGCTTGGTCGCCCCAACCGTTCCACCCAGGATCACGAGCTTGTCGTTGTCCTTGGCGTAGGCAGCCGCCACCTTCGAAGCCGCGACCGGATCACTGCTCACAGCAATGCCCGTCGGACCTTTGAAGAGATCGGCGATGCCTTCGATCGGCGTTCCTTTCAGAGCGCGCACGGCCAGACGGTTCTTCGCCACGCGGAACGAGGCTCCGGCCGCGCGCATGCGCGAACGGAGATCGCTCAACTCGGCGACCGTCAGGCCCGTGTAGTGGGCGACAACCACGGAGCCGGCATTCGCAAAGACGCCATTCAGGTCTTCGACGACTTCCGCCTTCTGGTTTCTATCCACTGTGCTCTCCTATCAACCCTGCT
>JBQCFD010000059.1:0-4455 GCA_051959625.1 Rhizomicrobium sp. | reverse complement strand
CGCGCTTTTCCAGAAGCGCATGCATACGCCGCGCGCCATAAACGAGATTGTACTGATCGGTATCGCCACAATCGATATAGAGCGTCTTCATCTGTTTCATGCCCTCGGCGCGTTTCTCCGCGATGGTAAGCGGATCCCAGGCGAGCCAGTTCGCCCAGCGTTCGGCGATGAATTCACAGGTGTTGGGATCGACCGGCAGGCGGATGTTCATGAAGGCGGAGGGATCGGGGTCGAACGTCGCGCACTGGCACAGCATCATGATGACGTGGATGTCGGAATCCTTCGTCTTCGGGGCGGCGTAAAACTTCTCCAGCCACGCTTTCGGCGTGCCACCGACCGGTGCCAATGCACGCAGCACGGTCGGGAATTCGTGGCGATACATAAGATCGAAGCCCATGTCGCCGGAATGCACGGCGGCGGCCGACCAGAACTCCGGATACAGAAGCGCATGCACCATCGCGCCGTAGCCGCCGGAGCTCTTGCCGAAGATGCCGCGCCGCCCTTTCCCGCCGCAGCCGAACTCGCGCTCTGCGAGCGGCACGGCTTCTTCCATAAGGAAATCTGCCCAGCGTCCGGTGCCTTCGCTGTTGATGTACTGATTGCCGCCAAGCTTGGTGAAGCAATCGGGAAACGCGACGACGCAGGGCGGCATAGCACCCGACGCGATCAGCCTGTCGAGCCTTTCGGGCACGTTCTCGCCGAAATTCTTCCAATTGGTATGTGCCGGGCCGCCGGCGGTGAATCCCACCACGTCGACGAGCAGCGGTAGGCCACGCCCGTCATGGCCATGCGGCACATAGATGTCGATCTGCCGGCGGACGGGATCGCCGAGCGTCTTTTCGTCGAGGAGCTTGCTGTCGATGATTCTGCTGTGAACGGCGCCGGCGGGCACGGAGGGATCGCGTCTCATGGCCGCCGACTATAAGGACTGGCGCGGTTCCGGCCAGAGGATTCCGGACAGGTTTGCTATGCGTTACCGCGCAAAGACGACGCCGGTTGCGGGAACGCGAAGTCCTGCCAGCGTGTCGATGGTCTGCGCCACGGCGGCCCGCGGCGTCGATTGCCAGCGCACCAGCAGCACGGCCGCGTCACTCAAGGGCAGGAACCAGCGCGAGGCGCTGGCGGTGCCGGGCGGCGGGCAATCCACGATGACGAGATCGAAACTGCGCTTGAGATAGGCAATCAGCTGGGGCAACGCGCCCAGGAATGCGGCGTTGGTTTCGTGCAGCCGTGCCGGAGAAAGAAGAAAAGCGGCCGAACGGGTGTCGCGCGCCAGCGTCTGGCTCAACGGCATGGTGCCGGAAAGCACGTCCTGGATTCCAAGGTCGCTCGGGTTCAAACCCATCGCGAGCGCCGCTCGCGGCGCATCGAAATCGCTGTCTATGACGATGGCGCGAAGTCCGCGCTGCGTGGCCGCGCGCGCCAGTGCGGCTGCGAGTGCGGTGCGGCCGTCGCCGCGATCCGCGGCAGTGAGTGCGATAACCTTGCCGCCGATTCCGCGCGCCTGAGGCGCGATTCGCGTGAGCAGCGCGTCAACGGAGCGCGTGTAGACGTCGCCAGGACGATCCACAACGACCTCGGCAGCGCGCAATGTTGCATAGTCGGGAATTTCGCCGATCACCGGCGCGCCCCTGAGCGGATCGGCGGCCGGCATGGCCGCCGTCATCACCGCCGGCCGCGGCACCACGCGCGGGCGATAGACCGTGACGGTGCCGCTGCGCTCGGCCAGCAGCGCCAGCAGCAGACCCACAAGCAGGCCCACGGGAATGGATGCAGCCGCAAGCAATGTCCGTTTGGGCGAACTGGGATGTGCCGGTACCGCGGCCGTCGAGATGATGCGCGCGTCCGGCAAGCCTTCCGCGCCTTGCGTTTCGCGCAGCCGGGTCACAAAGGCTTCGTACATGGTGCGCGTCGAGGCAGCGTTCGCCTCCAATGCCTTGAGCTTCACGCGCTTGAGGCTGTCGCTACCGGCGTTCTTTTACAGCGCCCTCAAGCACGCCGCAAGGGATCCGACATTTGCGCGGGATACCGCGACATCGTTCTTCGCCGAACCGCTGATGCGCGCGGCTTCCTGCGCGATCTTGTCCTGCAAATTCTGCTTTTGGGATTCGATGTCCACGATCTTGGGGTGGCGCGGCCCGTATTTGGAGGAAAGCTGTGCTTCCTGGCGCAGCAGATCGGCTTCCTGCGCGCGGAGCTGAACGATCAACGGCGAGGAGACGACCTGGGAGACGTCCTCAACCTGTCCGGCAGCCAGCATGGCGTCGATGCGCGATGAAACGGCCTGCTTCTCCGCAAGATCGGATTTCGCCTGCACCAGGGCGGCGTTCTCGGCCACGAGCTGCTGGTCGATGAGGGGATCCCCCGTGCCAGTATCGGTGAGGTTGTTCTGCGCGCGATATTGTTGCACGGCTTCATCCGCGCCCTCGACCTGCCGCGCCAGAACATGGATGCGATTGAGCAGCCATTCGGTGGTGTTGCGGGTCGCCGCGTTTTCATAATCGACCTGATCGGCAAGATAGGCGCTGGCAATCGCGTTTGCGATTCGCGCGGCCTTTTGCGGATTTCTCGATTTGAATGTGACGCTGATCGTCGTCGAAAGACCCTGCGCTTCGGCGGTGAGATGACGCAGGAATCCGTCGATCACGGCATCTGCGCTCGGCATCTCGCCCGTTAGCGGATCGGGCTTGGCAAATTCCGGATCTTCGTAAAGCTTGAGGTCCGCGATCACGCGGGAAGCCAGATCGCGCGAAGTCAGTATCTGGATCTGATTCTGTACCGAAGCAGGATCGGTGGGCAGTGCGGAAAGGACCGAAGAATTGTCCGCGACAGTGTTGCGCTGCGGATTGAGCATGACGACAGCGGTGGCGGAATAGGTCGAGGGCCAAAGCAAAAGAGCGATGATCGTGGCAGCGACCACGACGGTTGCTGTCGTCAAGATCAGGCCGAGCCGTTTGGCGCCCACGCCCAGCAGATCGCTGAAGCGGAAGGCGCCAGCGCTGTCCTCTCCGGGCGCGCGTGCGCCGGTGGGTGTGGTGGATTCGATGAACGCCATTCTTCTACCGGTCTGCCCTGACAGCCGGAGCGGCGCGGCCGCGCCGTTCCGGAGGTCCGGCCGGATTTAACCCTGTCAGCCACTGCGGAATGGTTAACACTCGGTAGTATGAAGGCTTATTAGGCCTGCGCCGCGAGCGAGTCTGCTTCCGCATGGCTGGCCATATAGAGCCGCCATTTGTCCAAGGCAGGGCGGGCTTCCTGCGAACTCATCCATGCCCGAATGAGTGCCGGATCGTCCCAGGGGACATCGTGGAAGGCGGTCTTCAGATGCAGACTCGCGGGGTCGCGCAGCCACTCCTGCGGAAATAGGGCCACGACCTCGCCGGCCACGCGCTCCCGCGGGACATGTATGCGGTCGTCGAGTTTCGCCGTCAGCGCAAAAACAAGATCATGCGCGGGTCCGAAATTAAGATAGCTCGATTGCGGACTGCGCGGATTGATCTCGAGCAGATGCATCCGCCCCTCGGTATCGCAGATGTAATCGAGTCCGTGGAGGCCGCTGAGGCCGAAGCGCGAAACGAGACGGCGCGCGGCCTCTGTCATCTCCGCATTGTCGATGCGCCGCAACACGCTGGCGGGGCCGTTCAACTCCTGCGAGGCAAGGGTCTCAAGGTGATTGGCGGCGAGCAATCTACCCTGCCAGCAGGCGAACGATGTGGTGGCCGCATGGCCGGAGACGAATCTCTGTAGGCTCACAGCCGGCGTCCGCATCTGCAGCGCATCGTTCAGATGATGGATGTCGGAACGGCGGATAGCCCGCGCCAGCGATCGTAGCAGCGATGGCGGATCGGAAAGCTTGCGAAAGGCGCGATGTGCTTCCTCCTCGTCTTGGATGACGAAGACGCCGTCGCCGCCCCACGTGCCGTCGGCTTTGAGGACGGCGGGGAAACCAGTCTCGGAGAGCGCGGAGTCGAGTTCGTCCTCATCGGCGATCGCGAAGGTGAGCGGCGTGACGATATCGCACTCCCATGCTGCGGCGAGGAAGCCGCTGCGCGACATCAGCGAAGGATAGGAATCGACATTGCCAAGCGAGCGCTCGACCAGCAGCGAAATATCCGTGGGGCCTTGTGCATGCGCGCGCAACAGAAATGCCGTGGCACGATCATCGAGCGGAATGACGAGATCGGGCTCCGCCCGATTCATCGCGTCGAGCAGCGAAGATACTCCGCTCATCGGCCGGTATGAATGCACGCCCGTGAAGTAGCGGCTGTGCTGTGCGGGGTGCTCGGATGGTAGAAGCGCCTCGACCACGCATCCCGCGCTGCTGAACGCGCCGGCGAGCCGCCCGGCGGACGGCCAGCGTACGGTCGTTGCGAGCAGGATTTTGGTCGGCATGCGAGGAGTATCGCGGCGGCCGGTCAACCATCTATGAACGGTCGAGCGCGTGGCACGGAGATT
>JBQCFD010000058.1:0-2090 GCA_051959625.1 Rhizomicrobium sp. | reverse complement strand
TGGTCGCTGCCGTTCGCAAGGCCGCGCGGGAAGGCTTCGGATATCGAATTGAGCAGGATCGCCGCCGTGGTGATCTTGGAGGCGTTGAGAAACACGATCCGCGCATCGTAGGTGCGGCCTTCCTTGGTGAGGCGATTCACGGCGCGCACGCAGGTGGCGCGGCCTGTCGCGGGATCGTATTCCACAGATTGCACGATCATGTCGGTGACGATCGTGAGATTGCCTGTGGCTTTCGCGGCCGGCAGTGTCGCGGCAAGGGAAGAGAACTATCCGCCGAGCGGGCAGCCATGGACGCAGCGCATTCTCTGTTCGCAGCGATGGCGGCCGACATCCATATGCGCCTTCGTCACGCGGCTGAGATTGGCCGAGCGGCCGATAACCATGCGCCGCGTGGGAAACGCCGCTTCGATCCGTTCCTTGGCCACTTCCTCCACGCAATTGAGCGGGTAGGGCGGGAGGAAGTCGCCGTCGGGCAGATGCGGAATCTCGTCGTAATTGCCGCTGATGCCGGCAAACGCTTCCACGTGGTCGTACCAGGGCGAGAGGTCTTCGTAACGGATGGGCCAATCGACGCCATGTCCGTCTTTCAGGTTGGATACAAAATCCTCCGGCGCCCAGCGATAGGATTGCCGCCACCAGGTGAGCGAGCGGCCGCCCAAATGATAGCCGCGGATCCAGCGATAGGGCTTTCCGGGCGCGGTTTCGTAAGGATAGTCGTGGTCGCTCGCCCAGAACTTGCGGTTGGATGCGAACAGCGCGTAGGCGACGCCTTCATAATAGGGGTAGTGAAGGTTGCGCTCTTCCAGCGGCACCTGATCGTCGCGGCGGCGCAGGCGCGCGGCCAGATCGTGGCTGTAGTCGGCGCCATGCTCGATATTGGGGCCGCGCTCCAGCATCAGGACTTTCAGTCCGCGCTCGCACAATTCCTTGGCGGCCCATCCGCCGCTTATGCCCGATCCGACAACGATAGCGTCAAACTGCATCACAAACCTCACGCACGCGGAGTGAACTGTTCCATGGCATGCCGCAGCGCGGCAACCGGATCGCCGCGCGGAACGAATTCATGGCCCACCCAGTGATCATAGCCCGCATGGTGCAGCAATCCGGCGATCCCGCGCCAGTTTATTTCCTGCCGGTCATCGAGATCGCGCCGCCCGGGCGCGCCGGCGGTATGGATATGCCCGATCAGGTTGAAATTCGCCTTGATGGTGCGGCTCAGATCGCCCTCCATCAGCTGCATATGGTAGCCGTCGTAGAGAAGGCGCAGCGTCGGCGAGTTGATCTGGCGAACGATGCCGGCGCCGAATGCCGTGCGGTCGCATTGATGGCCGGGATGATCGACCTTGCTGTTGAGCAGTTCCAGCAGCAAGCGGACGCCGGACTTCTGGGCATGGGCGACGACCGGGCCGAGCCCATCCACGCAGGCGGCGATGGCGGGCGCATCGGCGCCGTCGCCGAAGCGCGAACCCGCGAACACGATCACGGCGTCAACACCGCCTGCAGCCGCGGCGTCGATTTTGCGGAAAACCTCCTGCCTTAGCGCAGCGTGGCGCGCGGGATCGTTGAAGCCAACCTCCAGCGCATGACCGCTCATGGTGACGAGCGACAGGCCGAGATCGCGCGCCACCGGCCAAAGGTTTTCGGGCAGCATCTCGACGCCTTGCGCGCCCGCAGCCGCGGCATCGCGCAAAAAGCTGCGCGGTTCGACCTCGCGGCCATGCGTGAAGGACCACCAGGCGAAGCTTTGCCGCATCAACAGGCTCCGTCGTTCAGGGAAACCCACTGCCCGTCGGAGGCTGCGCTTCGCACGGCCGCTTCGATGAAGCGCACGCCGTCCACGCCGTCGGATATGCCGGGCAGGCTTGCGGTGTTGGCGTCCGCGGCGCGCTTTTCCTTATGCGCGCGCACAAGCTCCGCCGCGTCCGCATAGATCTGTGCGAAGCCTTCGAGATAGCCTTCCGGATGTCCCGCCGGAATGCGCGTGGCCGCTGCCGCCGCGATGGAAAGATGCGGGCCGCCGCGGCGCAGGATTTGCGGCGACTCTCCCAGCTTCGTGAAGCGCAACAGGTCGGGGTCTTCCTGCGCCCATT
>JBQCFD010000057.1:0-5901 GCA_051959625.1 Rhizomicrobium sp. | reverse complement strand
GCTGTTGATTTGCGCCATCGTCGGCATCGTGATGACGTGGAGTGCCGGGGCCGCCTAGAGCTTCTTCACGATCTTGTCGATCGCGACCAGATCGGCGAGCAGCGCAGGCACGGTATTGAGATAGAGCATGTTCGCTGCGTCGGATATGCCGCGCGTCGCGGCTTCGTCCGGATTCTCGTGCGTTTCCATGAACACCGCCGCGACACCGGCGGCGACTGCTGCGCGCGCGATGAAAGGCGCCATCTCACGGTCGCCGCCTGACTTGTCGCCCTGCCCGCCGGGTTTCTGCACGGCGTGCGTGGCATCCATCACCACCGGCGCACCGAATTTCGCCATCTGCGGCAAGCCGGTCATGTCCACGACGAGCGTGTTGTAGCCGAAGGAGGCGCCGCGTTCGGTGACGAAGACATTCGGATTGCCTGCATCCGTGATCTTCGCGATCACGTTCTTCATGTCCCATGGCGCCAGAAACTGGCCCTTCTTCACGTTCACGACTTTGCCGGTCTTGGCGGCGGCGATCAGCAGATCTGTCTGGCGGCAAAGAAATGCGGGAATCTGCAACACGTCCACCACTTCGGCGACGATGGCACACTGCTCGCGTTCGTGAATGTCGGTGAGCACCGGAACACCGAGTTGCGAGCGCAAGTCCGCGAAAATCTGCAAGGACTTGTCGAGGCCAAGCCCGCGCTTGCCCGACTGGCTGCTGCGATTCGCCTTGTCGAAACTCGTCTTGTAGACGAAGCCGACGCCCGCCTTCGCCGTCATCTCTTTCAGCGCGCTCGCCATCTCGAAGGCGTGCTCGCGGCTCTCCAGCTGGCAAGGTCCGGCGATAATTGACAGCGGCCTGGCATTGCCGATTTCGACATTGCCCAGCTTCACGATCGCGTTGGGGGTGCTCATTCACATGTCCTTGGAGGGCGGTCAGTGCGGACCACCGCGTCTCGATCCTTGAAATCGCGCTTCTTCTACCCCCTACCCCCTGTTCAGCCAACCCGTGCGACCCGAGACCGAAGAAAGCCACAAACGGCGCGGGAAAAGCCGCTTTCAAGGCTTGGGATTTCGAACAGCCTACAGCGTAAAGCCGATGCGGATGATTGCGCCGCCTCACGAGGCGGCCTTCAATATCCCAAAGCATCGGGGGCTTGTCATGGATGCTAGTGGACGGCGCGGAATTGTGAACCGGACGCCGGTCATCGTCCGAGCCATCGTCGGCGGCCTGCTCGCCGGAATGATCGCCGCCAATGTGTGGCCGATCTTTCTTCTCAAGCTCGGAATGCCCATCGCGGCCGCAGCGGAGGTTGCCTTCCTCGCAATCTATGTTTGGTGGGTCGCGGGTGGCGGACCGCCCGCCGGGTTCAAGGCCGCACGCCGGGACTATTTTCGCGTGCGCACGCTGTCGGGCGCGCAGTGGTTCTGGGGCGCTGTCGCGGCAGTGAGTTTCGCCGCGACGATCCACGCCGCCATCGTGCTTCTGTTCCGTTTCGTGCCCTTCCCGGCCGCCGCGTTCCATCAGGGCTACGATTTCTCCTTCATCCCGTCGCGCCAGATGCAGTGGCTCGCCTGTGTGGTCTCCGCGCTGTCGGCAGGCGTGTGCGAAGAAACCGGCTTTCGCGGCTACATGCAGCGGCCGATCGAGAACCGACATGGCCCGGCGACCGCGATCCTCATTTCCTCGTTGGTGTTCATGTTGTTGCATCTGACGAAGGACTGGGCGCTCGTCGGCATGGTGCCCATCGTGTTCGGCGCAGCCCTATTGCTCGGGCTTCTCGCGCGTGCGTCCGGCACGCTGCTGTTCTGCATGCTTGGCCACTGGATCATGGACATCGGTCTCTTCGCCTATTGGTGGACGCAGATCGCGGGCACCTTTAGCCAGCGCCCGATCTCCGAAACGAACATCGACCAGAGCTTCTGTATCGAATGCGGCGTCTTTGCCGTTGTACTGGCCATAATGTTGATCGCAACAACGCGACTGCTCGTTCTGCGAGATCGCCCTAGCGCTCGAGCTTCGCAATTAGTCTCTGCAACGACGGGGTGATCATCCGCAACTCGTCGCGATGGGCCGTGGTGAGGTCGGCCAGGAGCTGTTCGCCGGCTGCCGTCAGTGCAAGTGTCACGCGCCTGCGGTCGGCTTGGTGAACACGGCGCGCCAGATAACCGGCCTTCACCAGCCGGTTCACGAGCCCGACCGCGCTGTTGTGCTTGATGGCCAGCCACTGGGCCAGATCGCCCACGGTCGGCGACTCACCTTCTTCCGCACCCTTGATTGCCAGCAGGGCCTGGTGCTGCTGTGGCGCCAGCCCGGCTCTCCGTGCCGCGTCCTCGCTGAAAACCAGGAAGTGGCGCAAGAGTCGGCGGAACTCCGCCAGGCTTCGATAATCCGCAGGCTTCAGGGCTTTTTGTCCGCCGTTCACGCGGCGGTTCCATGCTGCATTGCAATGTATCGCATCACGATATATTAGCGCGCATCCGAAATCCCGTACATGTGTCCAATGTCCTCCATGCCGAAACTACAGGAAACTCCCGCAATTTTCCGGGACACTCTGCGCGATTTCACCGCGGATCGCAGCCTCCTCTTGCTGACTCTGATGTCGCTGGTGGCGGGAACAGGCGGCGCACTCTCCGCTTGGGTGCTTCTCAGGCTCATCGCGCTGTTCACGAACATCGCCTATTTCGGGCGGCTCTCGATCACGCCTGTGTCATTCGGTGGAATGCATCTTCCGCTCTGGACCATCGCCATTCCGATCATCGGCAGCCTGATCGTGGGCCTGATGGCGCGGTTCGGCTCGGAGAAGATCCGCGGCCACGGCATTCCGGAGGCCATCGAGGCCATTCTTCTCGGCCAAAGCCGCATCGAGCCAAAGGTTGCTGTTCTGAAGCCCCTCTCCTCGGCAATCTCCATCGGCACAGGCGGTCCGTTTGGCGCCGAAGGCCCGATCATCATGACGGGCGGGGCCATCGGCTCGCTCTTTGCGCAGCTCTTCAACCTGAGTTCCGCCGAGCGCAAGACGTTGCTCGTCGCCGGCGCTGCCGCCGGCATGACGGGGGTTTTCGGAACGCCGATCGCTGCGATCCTGCTCGCGGTCGAGCTTCTTCTTTTCGAATGGAAGCCGCGCAGCTTCGTTCCGGTGGCGACGGCCTCGATGGTTGCGGCGGTGTGGCGCCCCCTGCTGATCGGCTCCGGCCCGCTGTTCGCCTATGCAACCGTGCCCATGGTCCCATGGTGGGGTTTGGGCCTGTGCGCCTTGCTCGGCATCGTCGCCGGCCTCCAGTCCGCGCTGATGACGGTGTGCCTCTACGGTGTGGAAGATCTCTTCCACAAGCTTCCCATCCACTGGATGTGGTGGCCGGCGCTCGGCGGTGTCGTCGTCGGCATCGGCGGCTGGCTCGATCCGGCGGTGCTGGGTGTCGGTTACGACAACATCCGGGCGCTGGTAAACGGCACGCTGAACATGCACGACTCCATCGCGCTGCTCTTCGGCAAATGCGTGGTGTGGATCGCGGCGCTCTCGTCAGGCACTTCTGGCGGCGTGCTGGCGCCACTTCTCATCATGGGCGGCGCCTTGGGCGAGATCGAGTCGCACTATTTGTCGTTCGGCGACGCAGGCTTCTGGGCGATCCTGGGCATGTCGGCGATCCTCGGCGGCACCATGCGTGCGCCGCTGACAAGCACGCTGTTCGCGGTCGAACTGACCGGAAATCACCATTTGCTGGCGCCCGTGCTGGTGTCATCCGTCGCGGCGTTCGCGACGACCGTTTTGCTCATGCGCCGATCGATTCTGACCGAGCGCATCGCGCGCCGCGGCCATCACATCATGCGCGAATACAGCATCGATCCGTTCCTGCAAACGCGCGTGGACCAGATCATGGCCAAGCCGGTGCACACACTGGCGGGATCGATCCCCGTGGACGAGGCCATTGCCTTCTTCATGGCCGCGGAAGGCCCGCGCCGGCACAAGAGCTATCCCGTCGTGGATGACAACGGAAGGCTGATGGGCATCGTCTCGCGCGCCGACGTTCTGCGCTGGTCGCGCGAAGGCTGGAACGACACGGCTCGCACGCTCGGCGACATGCAGAACGGCGGCGAGGTCTTCAAAGCCTATTCCGACGAATTGGTAGGCCATCTGGCCGACCGCATGGCTGTCAGCGATTTCGGCCGCGTCCCCATCGTGGAGCGGGGCACGGAGCGTGTGGTGGGACTTGTGGCGCGGCGCGATCTTCTGCGCGTCCGCGCGCGCGCCATCAAGGAAGAGCGCGAGCGCCGCCGCCTGCTGCGCCTGGGCTGAGCTGGACTCCGACAGGAACACCGCAACTTTCACGGTGCCATTGCGACGGCGCGTCAGTTAATAGAGTGCAGCCCGACGCTGGCCAGCGCCGCTTTCGCCGCCGCACCGAGCGTGGCCTGCTCATAGGGTTTGCGCAGGATAGGAAATTCGGCCCCGGCCCGTTCGGCGGCGCTGCTATATCCCGTCGTCAGCAACACCGGAATTGTCGGATGGCGAGCGCGTATGACGCGCGCCATTTCCAGGCCGTCCATGTCGCCCGGCATCATGATGTCGCTGAAAACGAGCGCGAAGTCGGTGCTTCTCGCGAGAGCCGCGAGCGCCGCTTTCGCCGTCGCCACCCGCTCGACGATATAGCCCAGTTGTTCGAGAAGCTGTGCGCTGACATCGCCAACCTGGACATTGTCTTCGACCAGCAAGACCGTTCCATTGCCCCGGAGCGCTTCCTGGATCGCGCGTTGGGAATTCCGCGACACCGCCGCCGATTGCGCGCGGGGAAGGTACAGCGTGACCGTAGTGCCCTCCCCGAGCTTGCTCGAGATATGGACATCGCCGCCCGACTGATGCGCAAAGCCGTAGACCTGCGAAAGCCCGAGGCCCGTCCCCTTGCCGACCTCCTTCGTCGTGAAGAAGGGTTCGAACACCTTCGAGAGAATTTCCGGATCGATCCCGGTACCGGTGTCGGTGATGGAAAGCGCGACGAAATCACCGGTCAGCAGCGCCATGCCCCCGTCCTTCAAAGTCACGTTGCGCGCGCGTATCGAAAACGTCCCGGCGGCCGGCATCGCGTCGCGCGCGTTGACCGCGATATTCACGAGCGCCAGCTCGAACTCGCTGACGTCGGTTTCGATCGGCCAGACGTCGGGCGGGATCTCGACATCGAGCTTGATCGCGCTGCCAAGCGAGCTCGCCAGAAGATCGTTGACCAGCACGAGATGTTCGCCAAGATCGATCGAGATGCGGTTGAGGCGCTGCCGGCGCGCGAAGGTCAGCAACTGCCGCGTGAGATTGGCGCCCGTTTGGGCGGCCTGCTCGATGGCATCCAGCGACCGGATGTCTCTCGGGTCCCGTGCGCGCAGGCGCATCAACTGCGCCTGCCCGCTAACGATCATCAACAGGTTGTTGAAGTCGTGCGCGACGCCACCGGTGAGATGGCCGATCGCTTCCAGCTTCTGTGATTGCGCGAGTTGCTCCTGCGCGCGTTCCAGGCGCAGCTGGGTTTCGCGGCGCTCGGTCATGTCTCGCGTGATCTTGGCGAAGCCCAGCAATTCCCCCTGCTCGTTTCGCACCGCGTCGATGACAGCCAGCACCCAGAACCGGCTGCCATCCTTGCGCAGGCGCCAACCTTCGCTTTCATATCGTCCCTGCTCCCCGGCGACCTTCAGCGCGTTCTGGGGTATGCCCGCGGCGCGATCTTCGGGCGTGAAGAACTCCGCGAAGTTGTGTCCGACGATCTCGTCGCGCGCGTACCCCTTGATTCGTTCCGCGCCGGCATTCCAGCTCACAACGACACCCGCGGGATCGAGCATGTAGATCGCGTAGTCGGTAACGCTTTGGACGAGAAGCTTGAAGTGACGCTCGCTGTCGCGCAGCTTCGCAAGCACGCGATTGGTTGTCGCCT
>JBQCFD010000056.1:0-4767 GCA_051959625.1 Rhizomicrobium sp. | reverse complement strand
CGGCACCGAAGCGCTCACCGCCTCGATCATGGGACTGGCGGGGCCGGGCGGCGAGGTGGTGCTGATCGAGCCGGCTTACGACTCTTATGGGCCGATTGCCGAAGCCGTCGGTGCGAAAGTGAAAACGCTGAAGCTTTCGCCGCCGGCATGGAAGCTGGATGAAGCCGCGCTTGCCGCTCTCATCACCCCGAACACGCGCGGGGTGATGCTGAATTCGCCGCTCAATCCCATCGGCCGCGCTTTCACGCGCGAGGAGTTGGAAGGCGTGGCGCGCGTCATCGCCAAATCCAACGCCGTGGTGGTGTGCGATGAAGTCTATGAGCACCTGATCTTCGATGGCCGCGAACAGATTCCGCTGATGACCTTGCCAGGCATGCGCGAACGCGTGGTGCGGGTGGGTTCGGCGGGAAAGATGTTCTCGCTCACCGGCTGGAAGATCGGCTGGGTGACGGGGGATGCGCAGCTGATCGATCCCATCGCCAAGGCTCACCAGTTCATCACCTTCACCACATCGCCTGCGCTGCAGTTGGGCGTGGCCCATGCGCTGGAGCATGAGATCGACTTCACGCTCGCGCTCACCAAGACGCTGCAAGCCAACCGCGATGTGCTGGCGGATGGCCTGCGCAAGATCGGCTTCAAGACCTTACCCTGCGAAGGCAGCTACTTCCTCACCGCCGACATTTCCGGCCTCACCAACGAACCCGACACCGCGTTCTGCGAGCGGCTGGTGGCGGAGGCGGGCGTCGCGCTTATTCCGCTGTCGCCGTTCTTCAGCGGCGGCAAGCCGGACCATCTCGTCCGCTTTGCTTTCTGCAAGCGCCGCGCGCTGCTGGAAGATGCGCTCAAGCGGCTCGCGGCTTATTTCAACGCGCGCTGACGCTCAGAGTGTGGACCAGGCCCAGCCGGTGATCTTCCATCCGCTGCGCGTCTTGACCGTGGAAAAGGTGAACATGCCTTTCTCCGTCGTCGGCTTGCCGGCGATCTTGTAGCTGAGCGTCGTCGGCGCCACGGCGTAGGCATGCGTGGGATCGCCGTTCCGGAAACTCGGCGCCGAGACAGCCATGTGGAAATCCGACCCGCCGCCGGCCTTGAAGAACACGGCGAAATCGCGGTTCCAGTCGCCGAACGACTTCCAGACATGCGGCACGAACTCGTCGATGATGAGCGCGGTCGGCGTATAGAGGTTCGCTGCCTTCGCGGGATGGCCCGCATTCATCGCGTCGGCGAATTGATAGAACGGCATGACCGACGCCGGCTTTTCCGCGGCATTGGCCGCGGCACCGATCATGGAAGCCAAGCCTATCGCAACGGCAAGTTTGACGAGATTCATCGCGCTATTCCCCCTTCGCAGGCGATCGCATTACGATACCGTACTCTCGAAGCGGGCGAAATGCCCGCGCAACCGGATAAAGCCATCGCCATGAGCCACCCCATCGATCCTCGCACGCCCATTCTTGTCGGCGGCGCGCAATACACCCAGCGCACCGCGCGCGAAGGCAAGGTTGCCGAAAGCCTGTCGCCGATCGACATGCTGGCGAAGGTTTCGCGCGCGGCGATGGAGGATAGCGGCGCGGCCGCGAAGCTTGTCGCGCAGATCGATGCGGTGTCGGTGGTGCGCTTCACCGCGGATTCGCCGGGCGATCAGGGCCGCTTGCCCAAGCGCATGTTCCGCAATCCGCCATTGTCTCTGGCCAATCGCATCGGCGCGAAACCCAGGCGCATGTTCTACACGGCGGTCGGCGGCAACACGCCGCAATGGCTGGTGAACCGCACGGCGGAAGAGATCGCGAACGGCACTTGCGATGTCGCGCTGCTGGCGGGCGCGGAATATATCGCCACGCTGCTGACCGCGATGAAGCAGGGCGTGAAGCTGGACTGGAGCGCCGATGCGGATCCGGGCAGCGATCCGGAAGAGATCGGCGACATGCGGCCGGGAACGACGCCGTACGAATTGAAATACGGCCTGAACTTCCCGGTGAACGCCTATCCGCTGTTCGAGAACGGGTTGCGCGGGCAGGCGAAGCGTTCGCCGTCCGAACATCTGAAATGGTTGGGCGAGTTCTTCTCGCCGTTCACGAAGGTGGCGTCGGAAAATCCCTATTCGTGGTTTCCGACCTTTCGCTCGCCGGAAGAGATCTCCACGCCGAGCGAGAAGAACCGCTTTGTCGGTTTTCCCTACACCAAATATCTCAACGCCGTGATCGAAGTGGACATGGCCGCCGCGGTGGTGATGACGAGCGTGGCCAAGGCGCGCGAACTCGGCATCCCGGAATCCAAATGGGTGTTCCTGCATGGCTGCGCGGACGCGACCGACATCTGGAACGTCAGCGAGCGCGTGAACTATTACTCCTCGCCTGCAATCCGCTTGATCGGCAAAAAGGCGTTCGGCATGGCGGACAAGTCGATCAAAGACATCGATTTCATCGATCTCTATTCCTGCTTCCCCAGTGCGGTAGAGATCGGCTGCAAGGAGTTGGGCATCGCGACGGATGACAAGCGCGGCCTTACCATCACGGGCGGGCTTCCCTATTTCGGCGGTGCGGGCAACGATTACGTCATGCACTCCATCGTGATGATGATGGACAAGGTGCGGCGGAAACCCGGTTCATTCGGCCTGTGCACAGCGAATGGCTGGTATGTCACGAAGCACTCCGCGGGCATCTATTCGACCACGCCGACGCAAGGGGCGTGGAAGCGCGAGGACCCGAAATCCTATCAGAAGGAAATCGACGCAGAGCCGCATCCCGACGTGATCGAGCGCCCCGAAGGCAGGGCAACGGTGGAAACCTACACTGTCATCACCGACCGCAAGGGCAAACGCTTCGGCATCGTGGTGGGCCGCGACGCGCAGAACCGCCGCTTCCTCGCCAACACGCCGGACGACGACGCGACGCTCGACTGGATGATGCGGGAGGAAATCCTGGGCAAGACCGGCACGGTAACACCGGGTGATCGCAACCTGTTCGAGTTCAAATAGTCCTGTATAGTTTCGTCATGGCCGGGCGTGTCCCGGCCATCCATTTTCCAGAAGCGGCGCAGGATGTTTTCTGCCTCGGGCAAATGGATCACCGGCACAAGGCCGGTGATGACGGTTGAGGGAGTGGGTCTAATGGTTGAGATACACGGCTTTGCGAAACCCGGCTTCGAGGCGGTTCGCGATACCTTCAAGGGCAATTTCGACAGCGGCGCGGATCTTGGCGCGTCCTATTGCGTGACGAAGAACGGCGAGACGGTCGTCGATCTTTGGGGCGGCTATGCCGATGCGGCGAAGACCAAGCCTTGGGTGAAGGACACGATCATCAACGTCTATTCCACCACCAAGACGATGACGGCGCTGACAGCGCTGCTGCTGGCGGATCGCGGGCTGATCGACTTCAAGGCGCCGGTGGCAAAATACTGGCCGGAGTTCGCGGCAAACGGGAAGGGCGCCATCACCGTCGCGCATCTCATGTCCCATTCCGCCGGTCTCTCGGGCTGGAAGGAGAAGATCACCAAGGAAGATCTCTACGACTGGGAGAAAGCGACATCGCTCCTCGCCGCGCAATCCACATTCTGGGAGCCGGGCACCGCGCCGGGCTATCATGCGCTGACGCAAGGCTATCTCGTCGGCGAAGTCATCCGCCGCGTCACAGGCAAAAGCGTGGGCACCGTGTTCCGCGAGGAAATCGCCAAGCCGCTCAACGCCGATTTCTGGATCGGTCTTCCGGCATCGGAAGACAATCGCGTCGCCGAGCTCATCCCGCCGCCGCCGGGCGAAGGCGTGGCCGACGGCGCGCAGCAAAGCGAGATCCAGAAGAACATGGCGACCAATCCCGGCATCGATGTCGCGGAAACAAAGACGCGCGCCTGGCGCGGCGCGGAGATTCCGGCCGCGGGCGGCACGGGCAATGCGCGCTCGGTGGCGGAGATCCACACCATCCTCGCCAATGGCGGCGTCTCGCAGGGCAAGCGCTTCCTGTCCGAGGCGGGCGCGCGCAAGGCGCTGGAACTTCAGATCGAAGGCACCGACAAGGTGATGAATATTCCCGCGCGCTTCGGCCTCGGCTTCGGTCTTGCGGGCGGCATGCTGCCCCTGCCGAACAAGAACTCCATGTTCTGGGGCGGCTATGGCGGCTCCATCATCATCATCGACTACGACGCACGCGCGACGATGTCCTATGTGATGAACGTGATGCACGGCACGACGACCGGCGATATGCGCGGCTTCGGCCTCGCGATGGCAACCTTTCAGGCGCTCGCCGCCGGCTAGTGCATCAGCGGCACGGTTTCGAGGATCACGTTCGTCGCGTTGTGCAGCACCACCGGCAGCGCGAGGCTCCTGGTGCGAAGCCTTAGCCAGACCAGCACGAAGCCGGTGACGCCGGCCATCAATGCGTTCAGCCAGTCTGTCTGGATCGCGAAGTCCTTGCCGAAATGCAGGCCGTGCACCAGCGCGAAGACCAGCGTCAACGCGATCGCACCATAGCCGATCTCCGCCTTCCAGAGCCGGAAGCGCGCAGCGAACATGCGATCCAGCACCGCCAGCAGCAGGCCGCGCCACAGAAGCTCCTCCGCCAGACCCGGCATGGTCGCTTCGTACCAGATCGTCTCCGCCGATTGCGGCTTGGGCTCGCCGAACCACATCGCGGTCAGAACCGACATCACGATCAGGTATGGGATCATCACGAAGAGGATGGCACGCCCGGTGCCGGGCGCCTGCCGCAATGTCAGCCCGACATCGCGCGCCGTAAAGCGCTTCGTCGCGATGAGGATTAGGGCGACAACCAG
>JBQCFD010000055.1:0-11177 GCA_051959625.1 Rhizomicrobium sp. | reverse complement strand
GCTCGACATACATCGCGGGCAATCCCAACTGCCGACCCATTTCATAGCCTGGCACAATGCCGCCGACGGCGGGAGACACGATGGCAGTGAACTCTTGCTTCACTTCGCTACGAACTTTCTCCGCCAGCGCCTTGCAAAGCTTCGCCGTGATCTTCGCGTTCTGGAAAACGAGCGCCTTCTGCAGGAACACATCGGAATGTAGTCCGCTCGACAGAATGAAATGGCCGCGCAGCAACGCGCCGGCTTTCTCGAATTCCTTCAGAACCTGTTCGGGTGTCACGCGACTTCGCTCGTCTTTTCTGCGGATTCATCGGGTCCGCGCACGCGGTCGACCGATTCGACCACTGCGTTCACGCGTAGCGCGCCCAAGATGTTCTGCAAATGCGCCAGATCGCGCACTTCGATGTCCACTTGGAACTCGAAGAACAGCGGATTGCGGTCGGTCACCTTCATGTTGAAGATGTTGCCGCCATTGTTGCCGATCACGGTCATTACCGCGCCCAAAGCACCCGGCACGTTCTTCACGCGCACCGCCACCCGCGCCAGCGACGGACCGGCCTCCGCGGCATGGCGGCCCCAGGAAACATCGAGCCAGTCGCCCATGCGATCCTGCGCGCGCTCCAACTCGGCGCAATCGATGGTGTGGATAACGACGCCCTCGCCCGGCATGCGCAGCCCCACGATCCGATCGCCCGGCAACGGATGGCAGCATTGGCCAAGCGTGTAGGAAATGCCTTCGGTCAAGCCACGGATAGAAATGGGCTTGCGCGTCTTGGCGTCCTCATAGTGCGGCCGCCGCGCGGGATCTTTCTTGAGTTCGGGGAAAATCGCTTCGATCACGTCCTGCGCGCGCAACGCGCCGCGGCCAACTTCGGCATAGACATCATCCGCCTTGGCCAGACGCAGCTTTTTCGCCACTTCGCCAATGGCTTTCTCCGTCAATTCCTGATGCTCGTCGGCAAAGGTCTTCTCCAGGATCTGGCGGCCGAAATTCACATGCTCGCCATGACGCGCATGTTTCAGATAGCGGCGTATTTCCGCCCGCGCCCGGCCCGTGACCACGAACTGTTCCCACAGCGGCGACGGCGCAGAGCCCTTCTGGCGGATGATTTCCACCTGATCGCCATTGCGCAGCGGCGTATGCAGCGGCACATGCACGCCGTTCACCTTCACGCCCACCGTCTGGTTTCCCAGGTCGGTGTGCACCTGATAGGCGAAGTCGATAGGCGTCGCACCGCGCGGCAGCGAGATCAGGTCGCCCTTCGGCGTGAAGCAGAAAACCTGATCCTGGTACATGTTGAGCTGGGAGTTTTCGAGGAATTCCTCGGCGCTGTCCCCTCTTTCCAGGAGATCGACCATATCGCGCAGCCATGCGAGCGCGCTGTCGGTGGCCTCGCCTTCGACATGCTCGCGATAGCGCCAGTGCGCAGCCACGCCGCGCTCCGCCACTTCATGCATCTCCTGCGTGCGAATTTGTACTTCGACGCGCTGCTGTTCCGGGCCGATCACCGTGGTGTGGATGGACCGGTAGCCGTTCGTCTTTGGGTTGGAGATGAAATCCTTGAAGCGGTCGGGGATCATGCGCCAGTTCTGGTGCAAGACGCCCAGCGCGCGATAACAGTCCTCCGGCGTCTTGACGATCACGCGGAAGCCCAGAATGTCGGAGAGTTGCTCGAAATTGAGCTGCTTGTCCTTTAGCTTGCGCCAGATCGAATAGGGGCGCTTGGCGCGGCCATAGACCCAGGCTTCGATACCGTCTTCCGCGAGCTTGCGCTTGATGGCGTCCGCGATACGGCCGATGCGCTTCTCACCCGAAGCATCCAGCCGCGCCAGGCGCGTGACGATGGAATTGCGCGCTTCCGGGTTCAGCTCCGCGAACGCCAGATCCTCCAGCTCCTCGCGCATGTTCTGCATGCCGATGCGCCCGGCGAGCGGCGCGTAGATGTCGAGCGTCTCCTGCGCGATGCGACGGCGCTTCTCGGGCTTCTCGATGTGGTTCAGGGTGCGCATGTTGTGCAGCCGGTCCGCCAGCTTCACCAGAAGCACGCGGATGTCGTTGGACATGGCGAGCATCAGCTTGCGGAAATTCTCGGCTTGTTTGGTGCGTTCGCTGAAGAGCTCGAGTTGAGACAGCTTGGTGACGCCGTCGACAAGGCCGGCGATTTCCTGGCCGAAATTCTTCTCGACATCCTCGATGGTGACATAGGTGTCTTCGACGGTGTCGTGCAGCAGCGCGGTAACGATGGTCGGGACATCGAGCTTGAGCTCTGTGAGGATCGCGGCCACTTCCAGCGGGTGGGTGAAGTAAGGATCGCCGGACGCGCGGAACTGCTTGCCGTGCGCGGTCATCGCGTAGACGTAGGCCTTGTTGAGCAGCGCCTCGTCCGCATCCGGATCGTAGGCCTTGACCCGATCCACAAGCTCGGTCTGGCGCATCAGCTTGCGCACCGGCTTGGCCCGGGGAACCGCGGAGGAGAGCAGCGACAGCGCCGCCGATACCATGCCCCGCGCGCCTGACGGCTGCCCGTGCTCAACCGCCGGCGGAGAGTGAACTTCACCCTGCGCCGCGGCTTTGTTTTCACCGGGCTGCGTCGGAACGCTCATTGTTCCTACAATATATAGGAATTTGGCGGGTTTGGGACGATTCGCTGAGACAAAAAATAAGGGCGGCCACCGGGACCGCCCTTACCCAATTCCCATTCCGGGACGGACTATTCCTCGTAGTCGCCTTCCGGCTCCGGCTGCGGCTCGGCGCGGCGCTGGGCTTCGGAGGTGAGCGCACGAAGAAGCTCTTCCTCGGTGACCTGGCGGGCGTGCACGTCCTCGCGCACATCCTCTTCGGCCGGCGCGGCTTCGGGCTCGTCCACTTCGGCGTGCTTCTGGAGGGACTTGATGTACTCCTCCTTGATCTCGTCGGGCTTCAGTTCCTTCGCGGCGATCTCGCGCAGCGCAACGACCGGGTTTTTGTCGCGATCGCGGTCGACCAACGTCTCGGCACCGCCCGAAAGGGCGCGGGCCCGATAACCGGCCAGCAACACCAGATCGAACCGATTTGGCACCTTGTCCACGCAATCTTCAACGGTCACGCGCGCCATCAGGAAGTCCTTTTACATTCTATTTCAAAGGGTTAGGCCGAAGCGGAGTCCTGCCCTTCGGAAGGGCCGGGACACTATATAAAGGCCGCGCCCCGCACAAGCCCTAGGTTTTCCGGTCCGCCAGGATCCGCGCAGCTTCGACGAATTCGCTGGGCATCATGACGACAGTCATCGTGTTTTGCTCCGCGCCGATCTCCGTCAGCATCTGCATGCGGCGCAGTTCCAGCGACGCCGGGGTCTTCATGATCTCGTCCGCGGCCTCCCGCAGCTTGAGCGCGGCTTCATGCTCGGCCTCGGCCTTGATGATGCGGGCCCGCTTCTCACGCAGAGCCTCGGCCTCCTGGGCCATGGCACGCTGCATGGATTCGGGGATTTCGACGTTCTTCATCTCGACGTTCTGGACTTCCACGCCCCAGCCTTCCGTCACCTGATCGATGCGCTCTTTCAGGATACCGGCGATCTTCTCGCGTTCCTTCAGCACATCATCCAGGGAATGTTGGCCGATAGCGTTTCGCAACGTGGTGAGCGCTACCTGAATCACTGCCGTGCGCACGTTTTGCACCTCGATGATGGCGAGGTCGGGCTTGACCACCTTGTACCAGATGACGGCGTTGGCCTTCACCGGCACATTGTCCCGCGTCATGGCTTCCTGCTGCTCGACACCGTCGGTGAAGACGCGCATGTCGACTTTCACGGCCTTGTCCACGCCGAGGGGGATTATCCAGAAAAGCCCGGGGCCGCGCGTCGCGATGTAGCGTCCGAAACGGAAGACCAGTGCGCGTTCGTACTGCTGGGCAATCCGGAAGCCGGTGAGCAGGACAAAGGCGACGATGAGAACGATGATCAGGCCGGCCATGGCGGTTCTCCGAGAGGATCGGCCCCTCCCAAATAAGCTCGAATGGTGGCATTTGAAAGCGCGGGGGGCGGTGTTGTGATAGCCTTTCGAACATCGAGGGTGAGATGAGATTGAGCGAGCGCGTTCTGGGAGCGTTGTTGATCCTCACTGCGGCTGTGACGGCATATTACTGGTGGAGCTATTTCACCGGCGGCGACGTGATGGTGCTGCATGAACGCTGGTATACCGGCTTCGAATCCAGCTTCCCCGTGGCCGACGGATGGTTGGCATTGTGTAGCTTTGCCGCGGGCATCGGGCTGCTGTCCGGAGCACGGTTCGCCGTGCCGTTCGGGCTCATGGCCGCATCCGCCCTTCTCTATCTCGCGGCGATGGACATCACCTTCGATGTCGAGAATCACATGTATGCGCTGGCAGCTGCTAATGACGCGATGAAATTCGAGATATTCATCAACGTCTCGTGCGTGATCCTCGGCTTGTGGACGCTGGCAACAACCTGGTGTAAGTTAAGCTGACGGATCCGCTTCCGTCTTCGCGGCGACATGATCCTTGTGGGCAGCGATGAGCGGCTGCGCGCGCAGCCACGTCGTGAAGGCCCGCGCGAACAACATGGCGGCGGAGAATATTATGCCGGCATCCGTCCAGCCCATTATGGCGGCTGACCCGCCATGCGCCGCATGGGGGATCGGCGAGTCCGGCATGTAGGAAGCGGCGCTGTACGGCGAACCATTGATCTGCGGGAAAAAGAATCGCGCGCCGAACTTGATCGCGAACAGCGCCACCACGACGATGGTGCCGACTGGCGTCGCCTTGCTAGTGATCGTTCCCGTGTCGTAGTCGAGGGAAAATTCCTGGTGATGCGCGGTGAGGAATCCCACGACCAGCCCCGCCGCCAGCGCCAGGATGTCAACGGCGCCCCACATCAACCAGGGCTTCGGCATCGGGGCGGCCCAGAGCGTCACCGCGGTAGCAATCACGATGAGCCCCGGTATCAGGAAGATGCGGTTGGTCTTTACCTTGCGCGGCTTGTTGCGCAGCAACCGCCGGCCAAAGATCGCGATCACGATCAGAGGCACGATATAAGGTGTTAGTTCCTTCAACATCGGCGGCGCACAGTCCCCAAGCTCTCGTTCGGCTTCCTAGCATATCCAGCACGAGGCCAGAGCGGAACAACGGACAGTTGAATGGTTAAGGCTTGTCCATCAAACTGAGCGAGGTGAAATACTGGTGATCGCCATGCGCGCAATCGTTCTTGGAATAGTCGCGCTTGCCGCGGTGACCACGGCGGCGGACGCGAAAGGCTGGCATACATATCGCGATCCGCAAGGCGGCTGGTCGATCTCCTATCCAAACGGGTGGCGCGTGGATGCGAACCATATCTATTCCGCGCTCGGCCCCGGCAAGGAGATTCATGGCGTGGCCTTCGTTGTGCCTCGGAGCTTTGTGAAAGGCACCAATCTCGGCGACGACTCCTATCTGGCGGTCGAGACCCTTCCTTCCGCGGCCGCTTGTAGAGCGAGCGAATTCCTGGACGATACGATCGATCAGCCGCGGCTGGTCGCTGGCAGCAATGGGATCACCTGGTCGGTGCAGGATGGTGCCGATGCCGGCGCGGGGAATGTCTATGAGGAGACGGTACAAGCTGCCATCGGCTCAAAACCCTGCATCGCCACCCGCGCCTGGGCGCATTCCGCAAATATCGCCAATTTCGATCCCGGAACCGTGAAAGCGTTCGATCGGCGTGCCTTCAACAGCATCATGGATCGCATGCGGCATAGCTTCCGGATACTGCGCTAGCCCAAGGGCTCCACGGCGGCGCGTTCCCGCGACGGCATTGCCGCCAGCAATTCTTCCACGGATTTTCCCGATACGGGGTGATGCCAATCCGGCGCAACCTCTCGAAGCGGGACGAGCACGAAGGCCCGCCCTTCGATGCGCGGATGCGGCAACACAGGCGGCCCGGCTTCGACGCGGCCCTCGTAGTCGAGAATATCCAGATCGAGCGTGCGCGGTGCATTGCGCTCCATGCGCACGCGGCCGAACGCCGCTTCGGTTTCGTGCATCTGCACGATCAAATCGCGCGGCGGAAGTTCCGTCCTTACGCGCGCGACAGAATTCACAAATGCGGGATCGTGGGGATTTGGCCAGGCCGGCGTACGAAAGAAACGCGATACCGCAACAGGTTTAACGCCATTTTTCTCAAGATGCGCCAAGGCGGCGCGCAGAGTCTGCGCTGGATTTCCCGCGCGCGACGAAAGGTTGGAACCCAGAGCGATCAAAATCATCGTGCATAACCGATTTTCACTTGCACATAACCGATGATGGCCTAGAACAATTGCTCAGCCGTCGGGGATTACCGAAGGGGCGGTTCGATTTTGTACTGCGTAATTTGAAAGGCCACAAAATGTTGTTCTACCCCCAGGAAAAACTCGCCTTGTTCATCGACGGAGCCAACCTCTACGGCGCGGCGAAGGGACTTCAGTTCGACATCGACTACAAACGCCTGCTTGAGTTGTTCGCGCGCAAGGGTGTGCTGGTCCGCGCATTCTACTATACGGCGGTCGCGGAGGATCAGGAATTCTCACCGCTGCGTCCGCTGGTGGATTGGCTCGACTACAACGGATTTTCCGTCGTCACCAAGCCGCTCAAGGAGTTCACGGATGCGCAGGGCCGCCGGCGCGTGAAAGGCAATATGGACATCGAGCTCGCCATAGACGTTATGGAAATGGCGGATCAGGTCGACCATATCGTCATCTTCTCCGGCGACGGCGACTTCCGGCGATTGGTCGAAGCGGCCCAACGCAAAGGCCGGCGCGTGAGCATCGTTTCGACGATCCGCTCGCAACCGCCCATGGTTGCGGACGAACTGCGGCGCCAAGCGGATAATTTCATCGAGCTGGACGATCTCAAGCCCATGATCGCGCGCGAAGGGGGACCAAGAAGCGTGTCCCGCGAACACGAACCGGCTTACGCCCAAAGCGCGTGAGCGACCACGAGCCGCCGCACGATTGTCAGTTGTGTCCGCGGCTCGCATCTTTCCGCGCGGCCAACCGCGCGAAATTTCCGGATTACTTCAACGATCCGGTTCCCACATTCGTGGGCGAAAGCACGATCCGCCTTCTCATCGTCGGCCTCGCACCGGGACTTCATGGCGCCAACCGCACCGGACGCCCCTTCACCGGAGATTATGCCGGCGATCTGCTCTACGCGACGCTGTTGAAGCACGGACTCGCGCAGGGAAAGTATGGACAGAGCCCGGACGATGGTTTGAAGCTTGTCGATTGCGCCATCAGCAACGCCGTCCGCTGCGTGCCGCCTGAGAACAAGCCTCTTCCAGCAGAGATCAACACCTGCCGTCGCTTTCTCAGCGCCACCATAGAAAGCCTGCCACATCTGCGCGCCATCCTGGCGCTGGGCAAGATCGCGCACGACAGCGTGTGCAAGGCACTGGGCGCGAAACTGTCCGCACATCCGTTCAAGCATGCGGCGCGTCACCGCCTTGGGAAGATCTCGCTGGTGTCGAGCTACCATTGCTCTCGCTACAACACGAACACTGGGGTTCTTACGGAGGCAATGTTCGAAGCGGTGGTGAAGGAAGCCAAGATCGCGGCGATGCCGCAAATCTAGATCAGCGCTTGCGGCCCGGGAGGCTTTGAGGATGCGGCAGCAAACCCTTGTCCCGCTGTTCCGGCGCGGCGCGGTCAAAGCGGCGAATCGTGCGCGGCTGATAGGCCTGCCGGACGAGCGCTTCCCGACGGCCGAACACGCGCCCTTCCATCTCGGCGCGATCATGCTCGAAATCGGCGATCGCATCCCGAAACAGGATGGCGTTGTGAGTCCAACCAAACGGAACGAGCGTTCCAGACTTGGTTTTCGTTCCGATCTGAGACGAGAAGCTGATCATGTGCGTAATCCGGCTATGCAAGCCCGATGGTGCAAAAGCCGTACCTGCTTGGGCTGCGCGAGCGGACATTCCGGGATCGAGCAAATAAACGCGTAGTCCAAATGCCTATTGACGCCAACACGTTAAGTTTTTGACTGGACGTCTGGGCCCAGCTGTCCCAATACTGGACAAAATAAGTATTACAGGGGGACTGGGGTGGGTAGACTTGCGGCTGGGGCATTTTGCCTTTTGGCGACGCTCGCGATGGTCACGCCGGCGAACGCCACGCCTCTCTTTGAAATAGGCTTTGAGCAAGGCGGCTCGACGACCGTTTTTGTCGACAACGGCGTCGGCGATACCGATCCCGCGCTTGGATCGATCAGCCTGGCGTCACCCAGCCTGCCCGGCTTCACCATCGATACGCTTGTCGCGAGCTACACGCTGACAGGCGGCGATTTCACGATCGACATCAGCGGCACGGGGCTGAACAAGACGCAAAACCCGCTCGCCATCGTGTTTTTCGATGCGGCGCTGATCGATCTTTTCTCCCACACATCCGACATAGATGCTTCGCTCGATATGGCTGGCAGCAACCCGCACAACCTGCTTTCGCGCGGTACGAACACGGCGGATTTGATTTATAGGCCCGCCGGTGGAGGCTTCGGCTCCGGCACAATCATTGCGGGCGCCGGTCCCGACATCACCAAGAACTACAGCGATTCCGGCAGCGGCAGCCGTTTGGGCGCCGCCCCCGGCTCGCTCGGCGTGCTGGACACACAATCCTTCAGTTTCGGCACACCATCGACCGCAGGAAACTTCAAGATCCACGTGACGGGCACTATCACGCCGGTGCCCGAGCCTTCTTCGCTTGCGCTGCTTGCAAGCGGCCTGGCGGGAGGACTGTTCTTCGCCCGGCGCAGGCGCAAAGTCAGAACCGCCTAGCCTCGTTCAGCTTTTCGACCGCATCAAACGCGCCTTGTCGCGCTGCCAATCGCGTTTTTTCTCGGTTTCGCGCTTGTCGTGCAGCTTCTTGCCCTTGGCGATGCCGAGTTCGAGCTTCGCCCTGCCCTTCGGATTGAAATAGAGCCGCAACGGAATGAGCGTCATGCCTTCGCGCTGGATCGCGGCGGCAAGCCTCGCGGCTTCGCGCTTGTGAACCAGCAGCTTGCGCGGCCGTTTCGGCTCATGATTGAAGCGGCTGGCTTCGGTGTATTCCGGAATATAGGAATTGATGAGATAAAGCTCGCCGTCTTTGACCGTGGCATAGGATTCCGAGATCGTGGATTTCCCGCCACGCAACGACTTGACCTCGGAGCCGGCCAGCATAATGCCCGCCTCCAGCGTGTCGTCTATCGAATAGGTGTAGCGGGCCTTCCTGTTGTCGGCGACGACCTTCGTGCCGTCGTCCTTCTTCTTCGCCATTAAAGTACGCCGGCCGATTGCATGGCAGCTTTTACTTTCGTCCGCGCCGCCTCGGTCGCCGCCATCATCGGCAGGCGGACTTCGTCCGTGCATTTGCCCAACAGGGACACCCCGTATTTGGCCGGCGCCGGACTGGGTTCGCAGAACATAGCGTCGTGCAACGGCATGAGGCGATCCTGAAGTTTCAGCGCGGTGTCGAATGCCCCTTGCATGCAAGCGTCCTGGAACTGCGCGCAGAGCCTTGGCGCCACATTTGCCGTCACCGAAATGCAGCCATGTCCGCCATGCGCCATGTAGCCGAGCGCGGTCGCATCTTCGCCCGAAAGTAGGCGCCACCCCCTATCGCAGGCCAACCGCTCGCGCGAAGGCCGCGCCAGGTTGGCCGTCGCATCCTTGACGCCGATGATATTGGCGATCTTCGACAGCCGCGCCATCGTATCCACCGAAATCTCGACGATAGCCCGGCCGGGAATGTTGTAGAGCACGATCGGTATATCTACTGCCTCCGCAAGGGTCGCGTAGTGGCGATAGAGTCCTTCCTGTGACGGCTTGTTGTAGTACCCGGTCACGGACAGCACTGCGTCCGCACCCACGTCCTTCGCGTGGCGTGTCAAGGACAGCGCCTCTTCCGTGGAATTCGACCCCGCGCCGGCGATCACCGGAACGCGGCCTCTGGCTTCCTCTACGCAGATCTCGATGACACGTTTGTGCTCATCGTGGCTCAGGGTTGGCGATTCGCCTGTGGTTCCGCAGGGAACAAGTCCGTGTGAACCTTCCGCAATCTGCCATGCGACGAGCGCGCGAAACGCCGCCTCGTCAATCTTCCCTCCACGCATGGGCGTAATCAGCGCCGGGAGAGAACCTTTTATCCGTTCGCGCACGTCGCGCATCGAAACACCTTCGAAACAACCAGCCGCAAAATAACGTCCGATATGCGCACCCGGCAAGGCGGGACTGCTGGCGCGGACGCGATGGCGCCCTTATGCTTTCCCGCATCAAGCGAATATCCGGATTTCATATGAATTTGCTTCGCATCGCTTCCCTTGCCGGGTGCGGACTTGCCGTCGGCGCCGTGACCGCTTTCGCTCAACAGTCGGGCCACCGTTCTCTTCCGGCGGGCCTCACCCAGCAGGGTGGCGTCATCATGATGGCGCCGATATCGGATTCCGATAGCGGGCCGGACGTCAATATCAGCAGTGAGCGCCGCACCAGCCTCGTGCCGATCCTGAGCGCCGCCGACCATGATATCTATACGCGCGCCTTCCAGGCAGCCGAGCGCGGCGACTGGGTTGCCGCCAAGGGACTGGCGGCGCAGGGCCATGACGCGACCGCCAACAAGCTGATCCAATGGCGTTATCTGCTCGACAAGAACAGCGGCGCGACTTTCCCGGAAATCAGCGCTTTCATCCTCAACAATCCGGATTGGCCGGCGCGCGACACGCTGTTCGCCCGCGCCGAAAAGGCCATCTCGCCCAATACCGACCCGCACGCCATCGTGACCTTCTTCGGCAGCCGCGAACCGGTGACGGGTCTCGGAGAGGTTCGTTTCGGCGAGGCGCTCATCGCCACAGGCAGCACCGCACGCGGCAAGAAGCTGATCCAGCAGGGCTGGATAGACGGAAGCTTTGACCCCAACGACGAGCTCGACATTATCAGCCGCCACGGCGACATCCTCACGCCAGACATCGATGCCCAGCGCTTGAATCATTTGCTTCTGCGCAATGAGGTCACCGCCGCCAAGAGGGAATTGTCGCGCGTCACATCCGACCAGCAACAGATCGCGCAGGTGCGCATCACGCTGAAGAACAATCCCGCCGCCGGCCTGAGCGCCGCCGACGGTCTTCCGGCCTTGATGCAGAACGATCCGGGCCTTGTCTTCGACAAGGTACGCGCCTTGCGGCGCCAGAACGATCTGGATGAGGTG
>JBQCFD010000054.1:0-7908 GCA_051959625.1 Rhizomicrobium sp. | reverse complement strand
CCGTCTGCTGGATCAGCGAACCGCCTTCGAAGAAGTGCAGAAACTGCTTGGGAAGCGATTGCCGGGACAATGGCCACAAACGCGTGCCTGCGCCGCCGGAGAGAATGACCGGAACGAACACAGGTGCTGGCATTTTTCCTCCCTCGCGCCGAAAAGGCACCGGTATCAACATATTCGCTATTGCCACCGCGGCGAACACAGAAAGATGGCAAGATGGTTTAGGGCCGGGGAAGCATGGGCCCGGAATTCGTTAATCGGTATTGGCGGCGGCCGAGGCGGCCTACCTTGAAAGACTATCGATGTGCTTTGCAACCGCAATGATAGTCTGTTTACGGACAGTGTTTACTCTGCCCGGGTTTCGTTCTGGTCTTGGTCACCCGAATCGAGGACAGTAAGCGCGTTAACTGGTCCACAGTGCGGTGGAATTTCCGCACGAGCGGGGCCGCTGCCACAAAACCCATAGAGATGTGTGGGACGCTGTGCAGTTCGAAGGAATGTCCGTACGGGAGCTCGCCGTGCTTCGAGACGTTTCTTCTCGACGAATGGGGGAACAGTGACGGTTCTTGTGACAGGGGGCGCCGGCTATATCGGAAGCCACATGACCTACGCCCTGCTGGACAAGGGCGAGGACGTCGTGGTGCTGGACAACCTGTCCACGGGGATCGCCACGCTCGTGCCCCCCGAAGCCGAACTCGTCGAGGGCAATATCGCGGATAAGGCCCTGGTCCAGAAGATCATCAAGGATCACGGCATCGACGCGGCCATCCATTTCGCGGGCTCGGTCGTGGTTCCGGAATCGGTGGAGAACCCGCTCCTCTACTATCGCAACAACACCGGCGCATCCTGCGTGTTCTTCGAGGCATGCAATGAGATGGGCGTCAGGCGATTCATATTCTCTTCGACGGCGGCTGTGTACGGCGTTCCGGCATCCAGTCCGGTGTCCGAAGAGGCAGCCAAGATTCCCATCAATCCTTATGGGCGCTCGAAGCTGATGACCGAGCATATGCTGGAAGACGCGGCAGCGGCGGGGAAGCTCGATTATATCGCATTGCGCTACTTCAACGTCGCGGGCGCAGATCCAAACGGACGAACGGGACAATCGACGCGCGGCGCGACCCATCTTATCAAGCGCGCGTGACAGGCCGCGCTCGGGCGCCTTCCTCATCTGGACATATTCGGCACCGATTATCCCACGAAAGATGGCACCGGCGTGCGCGACTATATCCACGTGTCCGATCTGGTTGCCGCCCACGTCGTGGCGCTTGAGGCGCTTCGCAACGGCGCATCATCCGGCGTGTACAACGTCGGCTATGGGCGCGGGTTCAGCGTGCGCGACGTCATTGCCGCCGTGGAACGCGAAACCGGCAGATCTCTGGCGACTCGCGAAGGCCCCAGGCGCCCGGGCGATCCGCCAAGCATCGTCGCCGACCCGGCGAAGCTGTGTGATGTCTTCGGCTGGAAGCCGCAATATGACGATCTGTCGACCATCGTTCACACGGCCTATGAATGGGAACGCCGCCTCAATCATTGAGGAGCGTGCGGTTACCTTCCCTTCGCGATCTGCACCTTCTTGAGCAGGTCCTCCGCCGCGGCGCGTTCGCCAAACTGCTGATTGCCGTGCAGGATCTTCTGAAGCACCAGGCGCGCCTCGTCATTCTTTCCGAGCTTTGAAAGCGCGACGGCATAGTGAAAGTTGATCGAAGGATCGTTTGGCGCGGCCGCAACCGCCGATTGCAGGTATTTCACGCCATTTGCCGCGTCGTTGCGGCTCGTCAGGATCCAGCCGAGCGTATCGGAAATCGCCGGCGTGTCCGGCGCCAGCTGATGGGCCTTCTGCGCGATCGACAGCGCGCGAGGGTCGTTCTTGCGCGCGTAAAGCCATGCGAGATTGTTCAAGATGACGGCGTCCGATGGCCGGCGCACCGCGAGCTGCTCGAAATTGGCCTGCGCCTGATCATACGCCCCGACCGCGCCGTACGATTCGGCCAGCATGAGCTGAATCACGAGATCTTCCGGATGGCCTTTGAGCCAGGCGGTCATCAATCCGATCGCGGGCTGCAGCGTTCCGGCATCCTGGTACAGTCCTACCAACCGCAGAAGCACCGATGCCGACGGCCGCGCCGTTAGCGCTTTCTGCAGAAGCGCAATGGCATCGCCGCGCTTGCCCTGCTTTTCCAATATGTCCGCGGCCTGCAGCGTGGCGGCGGAACTTGCGCTGTCGGCCTGGACCGCATTGGCGGCCGCCAGCGCCGCATCGGCGCCTTTGGCCTGATAGGTGAGACTTACGAGCTCTCCCTTGTAGCTGTCCTCCTTCGGGTCGAGCGCTATGGCCCTCGAGATGGCATCAAGCGAGTCTGGATAATTCTTGGCCACGGCGAGCGCCGCCGCGTATCGCTCCCAAAGATGGGCCGAAGTCGGATAGGACGTCGTCGCGCGCTTATAGGTATCGACACCGGTCTTGATGTCGCCGGATTGTATGTAGAGCGTTCCGAGCACATCGAAAAGCTGCTCGGTGTTCGGGAACTGCGCAGCGATCGAATTCGCCAGCCGCTTGGCGTCGGCCCAGCGCTTTTGTCTGGCGTAGATGCCCAGTATGGCAACGCTCGGCGCCGGATTGTTCGCCATCGCGCTTTGCGCGGTCTGGAAGACCGCAATCGCACCGGCATAATCCTTCTGCCGGATGCTGATATCCGCCAGCGCCTCCGCGCTCCCGAAATCCGATGGATCCGCCGCCAACCGATCCGAGAAAAGCTTCTTCGCTTCGGCAATCCGGTTCGTGTCGACGTAGATAGTCGCCAGATCCTTGCGGGCAGCAGTGAGGTTCGGCGATTTCTGCAGCACCTTTTTGAAGATCTCCTCTGCAACCGGAAAATTGTGCTGCGACATGCGCACGATGCCGAGCAATTGCTGGTTGAACACGTTCTCCGGATCTTGCTGGACGAGGCGTTCCGCTGTGGCGGATGCAATATCGATCTTTCCGGCTTTAAGCGCCGATATCACGAGCGGCGGGCCTGCGAGCGGATTGCCCTTGCCGTTCCGGTAAATCTGCGAGAGTTCGACGAGGCTCTGTCCCTCCTCTCCCAATGCCATGTGCCCCAACGCGCGCTGTGTCAGAAGCTGGGTGTTATTCGGCTGTTTGCTGATGGATTCATTCAGCAGCGCCATGGCGGCTTCGGTGTTGCCGCGCGCCATCTCCGCTTCGGCAAGGAGTCCGATCGCGCTCACATCCGAGGGCGCGAGCTTCACCGCCTGCTTGAGCATCTCGGAAGCCAGCTCGGCGTCGCCGCGCCGCAATGCGATGGAACCGAGCAACTCATAACCCTTGGAGTTGCCGGGGCGCTGCGCGATGAACCGCCGTATGAAGGCCTCGGCCTGCTCGAGCTGGTTGAGGTTGTATTTGACGATGGCGGCCAGGAAGTAGGCTTCCGGCATCTGCTCCATGACGTCCCGAAGCTTCTGCAGCTTGGTGTCTGCGTCCTGCAGCTTGCCGCGCCGCGCGCTTATAAGAGCGCTGATGTAGTTCGCGGTGGCGCTTTCGGGCGTGTTGTCGAGCACGCGCTGAACATCGGCCGATGCCTTGTCCAACTGGTTGCGGCTCACATAGGCGCTCGCCCGATCCAATGTCGCGTGAAGGTTGTCCGGATCGACTGCCAGAGCCTGGTTGAACCTGACAAGACCGCCGCCAATGTCCCCCCGCATGCTGAGAATGACGCCTTTGACATCCAGCGCGTCGCTGTCTTTCGGATGCTGCTTCAGGACGCTGTCAACCAGAGCCTCGGCATTTTTCGGCTGCTGTTTCACCATATAAAGCCGGGCGAGAGCGACTTTGGGTTTGGCGGCATTCGGGTCGAGTTTTATCGCGTCCGTGAAATCGGCCTGTGCCCTGCCCAACGCACCAAGCGACAATTGCGAGAGACCCCGATAGGTTCTGACGATACTCTCGGCATGCGCAGGCCGTTTGCCGGGCAATACCGTCTTCAATAGATCGCCAATTCGTCCGCGATTGTAGAGTGCCTCGGCCTGCATGGGAGCCACCACCCACTCCGGCGTTCCGGCCTGGCGCGCCATCAGAAGTTCGGCAATCGCCATATTGGGGGCTCCGCCGTCCAGATACAGTTTGGCAAGCATGACGCGCGCCTCGCTGTTTTTGGGATCATCGCGAAGCGCATTGCGCAGCTCGATCTCCGCGCCGCGATAATCGTTCTGCTTCAGATGCTGCCGGGCGCTTGCAATGTAGGATGCGACATCGGCGGCGTGTGCAGCCGGCGGAACGAGCGCAAGCAACAAAACCAGACAGAAGAACGACGGCGTCAAACGGGGCCGCCAACCGAGATCGAGAGTCAAGTCCGTTGCCCTTCCGTATCGGGAAGCGATGCCTCGGCGCGCAGGGAAATTCCATGTTGCTTGACGAGGTCGTATAATGTCGGACGGCTGATGCCGAGCAATTGCGCTGCGCGCGAAACGTTGCCGTTGGTTTGCGCCAGCGCCATGTTGATTGCGTTCTTTTCGGCCCGGCTGCGCGCGTCGTTCAGGTTGAACGAGATGGATTCAGCCGGGGGCGCCAATTCCAGATCGCTGGCGACGACGACGGGGCTCTCGCACATTACCACGGCCCGCTTCACCCGATTTTCGAGCTCACGCACGTTACCGCGCCACGAATGCGCATTGAGAGCCGCAACGGCCTCGGGCGCGAAGCCTTTGCAGGCGCGATTGAATTGCGCGCTGTACTGGCGGAGGAAGAAGTTCGCGAGGAGAACGACATCGCCTTCGCGCTCCCGCAGCGGCGGCAAAGTGACCGTGAACTCGTTCATCCGATAGTACAGGTCCTCGCGGAACCTGCCCTCGGTGATGAACTGCTGAAGATTCTGGTTCGTCGCGCAAATGACTCGCGTTTCCACCTGTATCGGCCGGCGCCCGCCAACGCGCTCGATGACCTGGTCTTCCAGGAACCGCAGGAGCTTCACCTGCATCGACATCGGGATATCGCCGACCTCGTCGAGAAACAGCGTGCCCTCATGTGCCATCTCGATCTTTCCGATCGTTTGCTTCATGGCACCGGTGAATGCGCCTTTTTCATAACCGAAAAGTTCGGATTCGAGCAGGCCTTCGGGAATGGCGGCGCAATTGATGGCGACAAATGGTTTGGCCTTGCGTTGACTGAGGCGATGGATCGAGTTCGCAATCAGTTCCTTGCCGGTGCCGCTTTCGCCCAGGATCAGGACGGAGATATCCGTCTTCGCAACCCGCTCGACGTCGCGCAGGATTTTCTGCATTTGGGGACTTTGGCCCATGATACCCGCGATCATCGATTGCGGCGCTGTGGCCGCAAGCCGCCGGTTCTCCTGCTCCAGTTCATGAAGACGGAGCGCGCGTTCGACGGTGAGGCTCAACACATCGGGCTCGACGGGCTTTCTGAGGAAATCATAGGCGCCCAAAGCAATCGCCCGGACGGCGTGCTCATGGGTGTCCTGGCCGGTCACCACGATGATCTTGGTGTGCGGATAGATCTGCAGAAACTGCGAGACGGCGGCCAGACCCTCGCTCGCGCCGTCGGGATCGGGCGGCAGCCCGAGATCCACGATCGCGGCAGCGGGCTGTTCACGCGTAAAAAGGGAAACAGCTTCCTCGCGGTCGAACGCAGCCACAACCCGATGCCCCGACAGAAGCCAGCGGTATTGGGTGCAGATTCCCTTGTCGTCATCCAGGACGAGAATTGTAGCCCCGGCTTCACTCATATATTCGCCACCACTTCGACTTGGCGTTTGGCGTCCGATAGCCGCGGCAGAATGACCCGCACCGTCGTTCCTGCCCCTTCCACGCTGAGCACCTCGAGATCGCCCCCCATGGAACGGACAATTTCACGTGCTTGAAAGGCACCGATACCATGGCCGCGCTCTTTCGTCGATTGTAGCGCTTTGAACAGGCGATCGCGCACAAAAGCGGGGCTCATGCCGACACCGTGATCCTCCACCTCCAGGATTGCGCGTGTGTCCGTTTCGCGGAAGCTCACGGTCACGACGTCACCCGGCGAGGAAGCATCGACGGCGTTGGACACCAGCTGGGTCAGCACCGAGCGGAGGGATTCCGCGTCGATGCCGATCCTGGCCCCGGTCTGCGCCGATTTCACGATCACCGGAATATTTCCGCTGGATGAATCCTCGGCAACACTGCGCATGATCGGAACCGGGTCGACCACCGTCTCGCGCGACGGCTGTGCGGTGCCGGCCTGCAGGCGCGCCAGCAGTGTGCGCATTCTCTCCACCGAGGTCTCGAGCGACGTCAGCATGTCGGCCCGAAATTCATGCCTGTCACCCAGGCGTTTGGCGTTCGCGACCATCAAGCCAAGTTGATTGGCCAGATTTTTGATGTCGTGGATCGCAAATGCGAAACGCTTGTTGTGATCGATGAGCGCCTTGCTCTCCGCGAGCGCGCTGGTCGAGCGCTCTTCCGAAAGATAGCTCGCCAGCTGCAGACCTAGGACGCGCAGAAGATCGTAGCTCTCCCAGTTCAACGTGAATTGGGCTCTCGGCGGCGCCAACGTCACAAATCCGTTGATCCGTGCGTTTTGCACCAACGGAACGGCCAACCATATAGGATCCGATTGCGCCCAATCCGGTTGCGCAGGTTCATTGGCTCGCCAGTCGAACTTCTGGATGGTCTTGCCGCCTTCGAACCCGGCGATGAAGCTGCCCTCGCCGTCTTCCTTCGCATGCTGCGCCACGCGCATGTTCAAAAACGTGGCGGGCTCGTAAGTGCCAGGGACGGTTTCGAGCCAGAGCGTGCCCGCAGGGCTGTCCACAACGTTGGCGAGAGCGCGAATGGCGCGGGTCTGAAGCGACTCGAGACTTTCCGTCGCCGACATCGTGCCCACGAACCGCATCCACTCGGCGCGGTAGTCGAAGCGAGTCGCGAAAAAGTTCTCGGTCACCAGCCTTCGGACCTGCGAACGCACTCGCCCCACGGACAACGCCGACACCAGAATGAACACGCAGCCGCAGAAGAAGATGACCTTCAGTATGGTGCCGAGATTTCCCGACAGATGACCGAGCGCGCTGGCCAGGCCAGCCGCGACGAGGAGGAAGAGACCACCCGCCGTCAACGTCGCCGTATGGAAGACGAAATTTCGAGAAACATGAACGTCGATCCGCCAGTCCTCATTCCTGATGGCTGCCACGAACAAAGCCGGCGCCATGAAGACGAGCACAAAGCCGCTTCCCGCCAGTAGCGAAACGTCCACATGACGCGTCACCATGGCCTCGGCGAAAACATAGAAGTCGTAGGCAAAAAGAAACCCCGCCGCGATGGCGAACGGAGTCACTTGCCATCGCCGCGTAGGAATCGTGTTGCGCCCAAGGTTCTCGACCAGAAAGAGGCCGGCGATCGAGAGCACCACCCGTCCGAATATTTGCGTAATGTCATAGTCGGTCGCCGCGACCGCGGATCCCACAAAACGCAAATCGTTTAGGACAATGAGTGCGGCGATCGTACCGACCAGGACCGGCACCAGTTCCGCGCTCACCACGTTTGCTTCCCTTGCCTTGGGGCGGAAAAGCGAGGCGAGGAATTGCAACCAGGCCCAGAGCTTGAGACTGCCCAAAACGTGCACGACGCCGGGGGTTGACGCATTTTTGAAGGCGGCGAAGCCGGCCCAGGCGGCGGTGATACCGTAGATGATAAAGAGCCGCCAACCGGCAGCCTCCGGCTTACGGTTCGCGAACATCAGCCCGAGCAAAATCACAAAGGCTGCGCAGCCAAGGCCGTATGCAATGGTGAGAATCATGCTCATTCTGCGACCGCCCCGCCCGGCCCGCTGTCATGCCTCGCGCGACGGGAATGAACCCGTAAGCGCACCAGCCATTCTTCGAGAAGCAGCGACACTAGCCCGCTGACGCCAGCATATTCTAGGCC
>JBQCFD010000053.1:0-17577 GCA_051959625.1 Rhizomicrobium sp. | reverse complement strand
GGGGGCGACGCCCCGGCTTTCACCACCCCACCAAACATGGCGCCCCACCCCGAGGCCCCGCGCCCACGCGGCGCGCCGCGGCGCGCCGCCCGGAGAATTCCATGAAACGCATGTTGATAGACGCCAGCCACCGGGAAGAGACCCGCGTGGTTGTTCTCGACGGTTCGAAGGTCGAGGAATTTGATTTCGAGGCCGCGACCAAGCGGCCCCTCCCGGGAAACATCTCTCTCGCGAAGGTGACGCGCGTTGAGCCGTCGCTGCAGGCGGCCTTCGTCGAATATGGCGGCAACCGCCAGGGCTTCCTCGCCTTCAACGAAATCCATCCCGACTACTATCAGATCCCGGTCGCGGATCGTCAGGCGCTTCTGGAAGAACAGCAGCGGGAAGCACGCCGCCACGCCGAGGAAGAAGGCTTCGAAGCGGTCGAGACCGGAACGGCGATCGTCTCCGATGAAGAATTGGAAGCCGAGGAGCAGGCGGAGGCCGCCGGGGCTGCGATCGACGAAGTGCCTTCGGAAAATGGCGGCGAACCGGTCGAGGAAGAGATCCATGACGAAGTGGGCGACCACGACGGCGAGGAATACTTCGACAACAAACGCGGCGTCTCCGGAGACGACCATCCTCTCGCCGAAAGCGAAATCGAGTCCGGTTTCGATGCGGAACAGGCCGATCTCGCGGTCGAGGGCGACGATGACGATGAGAGCCATTCCGGACATGAGCATGGCGACGACGAAAACCCTCTGGGCGAGATCGCCGGCGAAGAGATCGATGAAGGCGTCGTCGACCAGCAGACCATTTCCGAAGCCGGCGACGCGCCGGAGGCCCAGGCGCATGGCGAAGAGCACGAGCATCCCTACCCGGCCGAGCCGTCGCACATCGTCGATCCGGGCGCCGAAGCCGAGCAGGGCATCGTCGACGAGCAGGCCGCCGCAGAGTCCTTTGACGCGGGCGAACATCCGGCGGGGCATGGCGATCAGCCGGCGCAGCCGCTGCAAAGCAAGCGCGCGGGTCAGCGTTTCCTGCGCCGCCGTCACTACAAGATCCAGGAAGTCATCAAGCGCCGCCAGGTGATGCTGGTGCAGGTGGTGAAGGAGGAACGCGGCAACAAAGGCGCCGCCCTCACCACTTATCTCTCGCTTGCCGGGCGCTACTGCGTGCTGATGCCCAACACGCCGCGCGGCGGCGGAATCTCGCGCAAGATCACCAATCCGGCCGACCGCAAGCGCCTGAAATCCGCGGCCGCCGCCCTGGACCTGCCCGAAGGCATGGGCCTCATCATCCGCACCGCCGGCGAGAGCCGTACCAAGCTCGAGATCAAGCGCGACTACGAATATCTGCTGCGCCTGTGGGACCAGATCCGCGAGCTGACGCTGGAATCGAACGCGCCGGCCTGCGTCTACGAAGAAGGCGATCTCATCAAGCGCGCCATCCGCGATCTCTACAACAAGGATGTGGAAGAGATCGTCGTCGAGGGCGATGACGGCTACAAGAACGCCAAGGATTTCATGCGCATGCTCATGCCGAGCCATGCGAAGAACGTCCGCCAGTACAAGGACACGGTCCCCCTCTTCCAGAGCCAGCACATCGAGGCGCAACTCGATGCGATGTTCCAACCCACCGTGACGCTGAAGTCCGGCGGGTACATCGTCATCAACCAGACCGAAGCGCTCGTCGCCATCGACGTGAACTCCGGCCGCGCCACGCGCGAGCACTCCATCGAGGAGACAGCGCACAAGACAAACCTCGAAGCGGCGACCGAAATCGGCCGCCAGCTCCGTCTGCGCGATCTCGCCGGCCTCATCGTCATCGACTTCATCGACATGGAAGACGGCCGCAATGACCGGCATGTCGAGAAGCGCCTGCGCGACGCGGTGAAGAATGACCGCGCGCGCGTGCAGATCGGCAAGATCAGCCAGTTCGGCCTTCTGGAGATGTCGCGCCAGCGCCTGCGTGCCGGCGTCGTGGCCGGATCGACCGTCACCTGCCCGCATTGCGGCGGCCAGGGTATCGTGCGCTCGGTGGAATCCACCGCGCTGCGCGTGCTGCGCGGCATCGAGGAGGAAGGCCAGCGCGGCAAGGCATCGGCCATCAGCGTGAAGGTGACGGCGGACGTGGCGGTCTACACGTTGAACAAGAAGCGCCAGGAGATTGCGCGCCTCGAAAGCGAATATGGCATGTCCATCGAGTTCGAGCCGGACTCGGAGATCATGACAGGCACATTCGAGATCACGCGCACCGCGCAGCGAAGCGCCGAGGAACGTCAGCAGCGCCAGACGCAGTCGATCTCCGTTGAAGCGGGCCTCGCCACGCCTACCGATCTCTCCGAAGAGATCAAAGAGGAGGATGTGGCCGAAGAAGAAGAGATCGAGGACGAAGCGATCGAGGAAGAAGCTGCGCAGCCGGAACACGAGCGAGAAAATCATCACCATCAGCCGCGCGCGGAAGGCGAAGGCGGTCGCCGTCGCAGGCGCCGCCGTGGCGGGCGCGGACGCAACCGCAACGACTATCCGCAGCCGATGCAGGAGCCGATCCCCCATGCGCCGGCATTCGAGGGCGAGACGGAAGGCGGCAACGGCGCGGTTGCCGAACAGAACGGCGAAAACCGCAACGCCGGCGACGCCCAGCAAGGCGAAGGCGGACGCCGCCGGCGCCGCAGGCGGCGCGGGCGCCGTGGCCGTCGCGACTCTGAAGGCTTCCAGCAGCAAGGTGATGCAAGCGGCTTCGAAGGCGAGCCGGGCGAGGCCATGCCGGCGAACGACACGAACGCGCGCGAAGAGCCGCGCCCCGCTCCCCTCGCCGCGCCAAACGCGGAATCCGCGCCGGTGTGGTCGTTGGATGAATCGCGCAAGACCGAGCCCGCGAAAGCCGATGAGCCCGCCGCACCGCCGAAGAAGGGCTGGTGGCAGCGCGCTTTCAGTTCAAAGGACTGATCCGGCGCGGGGCGCAGATGAATAAGCCGCAATGATCGGCTGTTCATGCCTTCTTTGATGGCCCATCGCAGTGGCGCTTTTGTTGACGGCCTGCCGTGTCAAACATACCGTCCGGACAAGGGCGGGAGGTGAAGGAGTGTCTGAGCCTTGGCCAATGAGAGCTCGATGAAGCGCGCCGCCCTGGCCTTGTTGCCGGGAAAAGATCTTTGCCGCAGAGCCGGGTTCTTTTCGGCGACCGCGATAGCGGTGGCGGTCGCGTTCGCGCAGCCCGCCCATGCCCAATCCATCGACGTGGTGCGCGATACGGAAATCGAGCGGGTGCTGCGCAGCTATGAAGTGCCGATTCTCAAGGCGGCCGGTATCGATCCGAACACGGTCCACCTCTATCTGGTCCAGGATCCCGAGATCAACGCGTTCGCGACGCAAAGCCCCATCGAAGGCGACGAGGAGGACATCTTCGTCAACACGGGCACCTTCATGCAGCTCACCAAGCCGAACCAGATCATCGGCATACTCGCGCATGAAACCGGTCACATCGCGGGCGGACACCTGATCCGCGACGCGGGCGCGATGCAGAAGGCCAGCATTCCCATGCTGATCGGCATGGCGGTCGGCATCGCCGCAATGGCGATGGGCGCCGGCGAAGCGGGCATGGGCGCGATCCAGCTCGGCCAACAGGCGGCGATATCGCAATTCCTCGCATTCAGCCGGGTCCAGGAAGCGACCGCCGACCAGATGGGCGTGACCTTCCTCAACCGCACGCACCAGTCGGCCCGCGGCATGGTGGAAGTGTTCGAGAAATTCGCCGACGAGGATGCGCGCTCGGCCTATTACAACAAGGATTTCGTCTCCGATCACCCCGCGGATCGCGAACGCATAGATTCGCTCGAGCAACGCGTGGAAGCCTCGCCCTACAAGGATGTTCCCGACACACCCGAGAACATCAAGGAATTCCACATGATCCAGGCCAAGCTCGCCGGCTTCCTGTCGAAACCCGATCAGGTGCTTGTCCGCTATCCGCTTACCGACCAGAGCGACGAAGCGCATTACGCCCGGGCCATGGCCTATTTCCGCCAGCCGGATATGAAAAAGGCGCTGGCCGAAACCGATGCGCTTATCAAGACCAATCCCAAGAACCCCTATTTCTGGGAGTTGCTTGGCCAGATCTATGTGGAGATGGCGCAGCCGATGAAAGGCGTCGCGCCTTATCAGAAATCCGTCGACCTGTTGCCGGACGCTCCCTTGCTGCGTGTGAGCCTTGCCGCCGCGCAGCTCGCGACGGAGGTGCCTGCGCTGGTCAAGCCGGCGCTGCAGAACCTCAAGGTCGCGCTCGATCAGGAGAACTCGAACACCTTCGCGTGGTACGAGATCGCGCAGGCCTACAGCGATCTCGGCAACAAGCCGATGGCCGATCTTTCGACCGCCGAGCTCCACTACCAGGGCGGCGACTGGAAAGGGGCCGCGCATTTCGCGATGGTCGCCGCAAACAAACTGCCGAAGGGCTCGACAGACTGGCAGCGCGCGAATGATATTCTGGCCACGGCGGGGCCGCAGGCGCGCAGTCGCCAATAAATCGCGTAAAGAGGAATCATGACTGAGAACTGGAAACTCGCCGCGCTTGGCGGACTGGGCGGTGCGGCCATAGCGATCGTCATCGTGCTTGGGCTGGCGGCAACGGGCACCCTGCCCCAATCGCAAGCCGCTTCCGATGCCCGCATCCGGGAATTCCTGCTGCGCAATCCTTCCATTCTCGTCGACATGACGAACAAGATGCAGGCCGATCAGGAAACGCGGGACGAGGCGGCGCGGCAGGTGGCTGTCGACAAGATCGGCCTCAAGCGGTTCTTCGATCCGAAGGTGGCGTTCGTCACCGGCCCGGCGAACGCGAAGACGACGGTGGTGGAGTTCTTCGACTACAATTGCCCTTATTGCCGCGCGTCGCTTCCTGCCATGAAGAAATTCTACGACGCACACAAGAACGATACGCGCTTCGCCTTCATCGAGTTTCCGATCAAGGGCCAGAATTCCACCGTGGCCGCGCATGTCGCGATCGCCGCGCGCAAACAGCCGGACAAGTATCTGAAATTCTACTTCGCGCTCATGGGCCAGGACGATCTGGCCACGCCCGACCTCATCTTCTCGATCGCGCACAAGGCGGGGCTCGACGTGGAGCGGCTCAAGAAGGATATGATGGATCCGTCGGTCAATCAGGCGATCAAGGCGGCGCGCGATCTTGCCGATGCCGCGAAGATCGACGGAACTCCGGCCTTCATAATCAACGGCAAGATGCGCGAAGGCGCCCTCAACGATACGATTTTGAACCAGCTTGCCAAGCCGCGCGTTTAGCGCGGGAGCCGCTCGCCGCCGGAGACGCCCATGACCCGCGATGTCGCAATCCTTGTCGGAAGCCTGCGCAAGGAATCCTTCAGCCGCAAACTCGCGAACGCCCTGATTCCGCTCGCCAGACCCGCGCTCGACATGCGCATCGTCGAGATCGGCGATCTGCAACTCTACAACGAGGACACGGAGAAAGACCCGCCGCCGACATGGAAATCGTTCCGCGACACCATCCGCCCGATGGATGCCGTGCTGTTCGTGACGCCGGAATACAACCGCTCCGTGCCCGGTTGCCTGAAGAACGCGATCGACGTGGGCTCCAGGCCCTACGGATCGAGCGTGTGGTCGGGAAAACCTTGCGCGGTGATTTCAAATTCGCCCGGCAATATCGGCGGCTTCGGCGCCAACCACCACCTTCGCCAGAGCCTGGTCTTCCTCGACATGCCCGTGCTGCAGCAGCCGGAGGCCTACATTGCGGGCTCGAACACGCTTGTGAACGACAAGGGTGAAATCGCCGACCAGGCCAGGCGCGATTACCTGACGAAGATCCTGCACAGCTTCGCCGGCTGGATCGAGAAGACGGCTTCAAAATAATAACCCGTCACGGCCGGACTTGTCCCGGCCACCCACGCCGCCATGAAGACGGCCATGACGATCTAATGTTGGGGCTTCTCGGTCGGCAAACACCGCAAATATGTATGCGGCCGGAACGGCGGCGATATCTGGGTGAGCACCAGACCGTCTTTGGAAAGATGCAGCGTGTCGCGGGTCCGTCCATCCGCCTGAACGAGCACGAACACGGTTTCGCCGGCGATCTGTGAAGTCAGCACCTTGGGGAAGCTGGTTCCGATCGTCATGCCGGCAATGAAAACCTGTTCGATGCCGCTGCCTGAGGGAATGAAATACATCGTCCAGCTCTTGCAGCGGCGCAGCGCCGAGATTTCGGCGGGCTTGAGCTGCGCCATGCTGCGCCCGGGTCCGATATCCACCCAGCGCGACCACGTCAGGGATTTGACGGCGGCATCGCCGGCGCGAACCGGCGAAGACAAAACTGCGGCCAGAAGAACGAGCGCCAGGGCTCGTTTCATATAAGTCCCGTGAGCGGGCTCGATGGATCGGCGTATTGCTTTTTTGGCATCCGGCCCGCGAGCCAGGCGAGCCTGCCCGCCTCCACCGCATGCTTCATCGCGCGCGCCATCATCACCGGGTCCTTCGCGTGCGCGATGGCGGTGTTCGTGAGAACCGCGTCGCAGCCCAATTCCATGGCCACGGCTGCGTCCGAAGCGGTGCCGATGCCGGCGTCCACCACGATCGGAACCTTCGCGTCCTCGATGATCATGCGGATGTTCACCGTCGCTTGCATCCCCATGCCCGAGCCTATCGGCGCGGCCAGCGGCATGATCGCGACCGCGCCGCAATCTTCCAGCCGCTTGGCCATCAGCGGATCGTCGCTGCAATAGACCATCACCTGGAAACCGTCCTTTGAAAGCATCTCCGTCGCGCGCAGCGTTTCGATCATGTCGGGATAGAGTAATTTCTTCTCGCCCAGCACTTCGAGCTTCACAAGAGTCCATCCACCCGCCTCGCGCGCGAGCCTGAGCGTGCGCACGGCGTCCTCGCCGGTGAAGCAGCCCGCCGTGTTGGGAAGATACTGCACCTTCTTCGGATCGATGAAGTCCACCAGCTTGGGCTGGCTTGGATCGGTGAGGTTCACGCGGCGCACGGCGACCGTCACGATCTCCGCGCCGCTTGCTTCCAGGGCGCGGGCGTTGTCCGCGTAGGATTTGTATTTGCCCGTCCCGATGATGAGGCGCGACTTGTACGTCCTCCCGGCGATGACGAGCGGCTTGTCCAAGCGCGGCGTTTCCACCGGAGCGTTGCCGCCGCCGATGAAATGCACGATCTCCAGCTTGTCGCCATGCGCGAGCTGGATCTTGTCGTATTGCGAGCGGGGCACGATCTCCAGATTGCGCTCCACCGCGACCTTGGCCGGGTCCTGTCCCAGCGAGGCCAGCAGGTCGCGGATGGACAGCGCCCCATTGAGGTGGCGCGTCTCGCCGTTGATGGTCACGTCCAGGGCCATAAAGCCTGTTCCTACCTAGTGTTTGCGTCCGCCCCAAGGGGCATTATAAGGCGCTTCGTCCGCCCCGCCGCCGGAGATCCTTTGGCCCGAAAAGCCCAGAGTTCCAAGACCTTCCCGATATATGTCCTGAACGGCCCCAATCTCAACCTGCTGGGGTCGCGGGAACCTGAGGTCTATGGCCGCGCGACGCTGGCCGATATCGAAAAGGCCGCGAAGGCGCGAGCCAAAAGCCACGGACTCGCGGTGAGCTTTCGGCAGTCCAACCACGAGGGCGAACTGGTGGACTGGATTCAGGAGGCACGCACCAAGGGCTGCGGCGTTATCCTCAACGCAGGCGCTTACACGCACACCTCCGTGGCGTTGCTGGACGCGTGCCGCGCGCTTGGCCACCCGCTGATCGAGGTGCATTTGTCCAACCCCTACAAGCGCGAGCCTTATCGCCGCCGCTCCTTCATCGCGGAGGCCGCCGACGCGCTGGTCTGCGGGCTGGGCGCGAACGGATATCTGGTCGCCATCGACGCGCTGGCTGCGCTTCTCAAGGAAGAAAAAGAATGAGCAAGGATACCAAGGAGAAGTCGCCGGTGGATGCCGCGGCGATCCGCGAACTCGCGAAGCTTCTGGATGAAACCAAGCTGAGCGAGATCGAGATCGAACAGGGCGGATTGCGCCTGCGCGTCGCGCGCGGCGGCACGGCGGTGATGGCCGCAGCACCAGCGCCCGTTCCCGTCGCTGCCGCTCCGGCCGCTCCTGCCGCACCTGCCAAGCCGAGCGGCCCGCCTGCCGGCGCCGTCTCATCGCCGATGGTCGGAACGGTCTATGTCGCGCCGGAACCTGGAAAGCCGGCATTCGTCAGTGTCGGCTCGACCGTGAAGGAAGGCGACACCCTCCTCATCGTCGAAGCGATGAAGACGATGAATCCGATCCTCGCGCCAAAATCCGGCAAAGTGAGCGAGATCTGCATCGAAAACGGCCAACCGGTCGAATTCGGCCAGACGCTGCTCATCATCTCCTGATGTTCGAGAAAGTCCTCATCGCCAACCGCGGCGAGATCGCGCTTCGCGTCGTCCGCGCCTGCAAGGAGATGGGCATCTCCACCGTCGCGGTGCATTCCACCGCCGACGCCAACGCCCTGCATGTGCGCATGGCCGATGAGAGCGTGTGCATCGGGCCGCCGCCCGCTGCGCAAAGCTATCTCAACATCCCCGCCCTCATATCGGCTTGCGAGATCACCGGCGCCGAAGCGATCCATCCGGGTTACGGCTTTCTCTCCGAGAACGCGCGCTTCGCGGAGATCGTGCGCGAGCACGGCATCACCTTCATCGGCCCCACGCCGGAGCACATCCGCTTGATGGGCGACAAGATCGCCGCCAAGCAGGCGGTGAAGGATGTCGGTATCCCGACCGTCCCGGGCTCGGAGGGCGCTAGTCGCAGCGCCAGCGTCGCGGAACGCGTCGCGCACGAGATCGGCTTTCCGGTTCTGGTGAAGGCAGCGGCGGGCGGCGGCGGTCGCGGCATGAAAGTGGCCCAGACGGCCGCGGATCTGTCCGTGGCGCTTTCCACGGCGCGCAGCGAAGCCAAAGCCGCGTTCGGCAACGATGCGGTCTATCTGGAAAAATATCTGGGCCGCCCGCGCCATATCGAGGTGCAGGTGCTGGCGGACGGCTACGGCAAGGTGCTGCACCTTGGCGAGCGCGATTGCTCGCTGCAGCGCCGCCACCAGAAGGTCTGGGAAGAAGCCGGTTCGCCCGCCCTCAACGCACAGCAGCGCGACGAGATCGGCGCCGTTGTCACCACCGCGCTCGGCAAGCTCGGCTATCTCGGCGCCGGCACGATCGAGTTCCTGTTCGAGGACGGCCGCTTCTATTTCATCGAGATGAACACCCGCCTGCAGGTGGAGCATCCGGTGACGGAGGCCATCACCGGAATCGACATCGTGCGCGAGCAGATCCGCATCGCCGCTGGCGGCGCGCTGGAAATGGACCAGGAAGACGTCTCGTTCTCCGGCCACGCCATCGAATGCCGCATCAATGCCGAGAACCCGTTCACCTTCGTGCCTTCGCCCGGCACCATCACGCAGTTTCACGCGCCGGGCGGCCTCGGCGTGCGCTTCGACAGCGCCATGTATGACGGCTACCGGATTCCGCCCTATTACGATTCCCTTGCGGGCAAGCTGATCGTCCATGGCCGCAACCGCAACGAATGCCTGATGCGCCTGAAGCGTGCCCTCGACGAACTTGTGGTGGGCGGCATCGAGACGACAGTTCCGCTGTTCCAGGAGCTCATCAAGGAGCCCGACATCATCAACGGCGACTACAACATCCACTGGCTCGAGAAATTCCTCGCGCGCCAGAAGCGTAAGTAGAACTACGCACGCCGCCTGTTGACCCGCATCAACGCGTCTTTCATCCGGCGATGCATGCTGCTTCGAATTTACCGGAGCAGGATATGTCCCCGCTTGAAGCAGCCCAAACCGCACTTGCGATTGCAAGGAAGGAGAAACTGCCGCTCGCCACGATCGCCAGGTACGAAAGCGATGCGGAGGGTGCCGTAAACTGGTTTGTGCGCAATATTCGCCGCTTCTTCGAACCGGAATCGAATGGCGCCGTCGAAGCAATCTCCAACAGCCAGCTTCGCCGCTACGTGGCGTGGATGCGCACCACGAAGTGACCTATTGTATGTAAGCTACGGCCGGGACCGGGCACGTCTTCACCCGTTCGGGATGCAGCTGCCCCGGGATGTAGAGCTGCGAATGCACCTTGTTGCGCCAGCATTCGTTCAATACCGAGCAATAGCAGATGCGGAACGTCATCTGGTCGCGCGCCTTGTCGAGCGCGGACCATACGGCGAGATTGTCGCCGCCGAGCGGATAATGGATGAACGCTTCGGTATCGCCTGGCCTGAGCACGATGCCCTGCACGGTTCCGGTTGCGAGCGGGGTAACCGCTTTTGCTTCCGGTGAAGTCGCTTTCACCGGCACGTATCCACAACAGGCCCGCATCAATTCGAGCGCGGAGCGATAGGGCTTGCCTTTCCAGAACACTTCGAAGCTCTCGATCTTCGCAGGGCCGACGCCGGTATTCAGGACCTCGAACTTCAGGTCGAGCTTCGTGTCCGGATCGGCATTGCTCACCTGCACTTGCAGAAATGGCCATGTGCTGGCGGAGACGAGCTGCTCGTTCGCGTTTTCCGTGCGGATGCCCACCCAAAGCGATATGGCGGAGACGAACAGGGCCGCAACCGCGAACAGCGTGTCCGTCCAATGGCGCCGCATGAAGGATTTCTCTGCCATCGCTATTCCTTGTACGGAACCGCAGGAACGGGACAGGTGTCGACCCGAACCGGATCGAGGCGATCCTTGTTCGTAATGGTGTTGCGCCAGCACTCGTCGAACACCGAACAATAGCAGACGCGATAGCTGATATCGCGCTGGCGTGCGGCATCGAGCGCGTGCCACGCGTTCGCGTGCTCGGAATGGAGCCCGTAGCGGATGAACACCTGGCTTTCGCCCGCACGGATCACGTTGCCCGGAACTTCGCCGGTAATGAAAGCCCATTGCGCAATCTGCATCTGCTCGGGAGATGTCATGTCCTGGAAATGGGGGTCGCAACAGGCGCGCATCAAGGCGGAAGAGCTCGGATATGGCTTTCCTTTGTAGAACAGCTCGAAGGTGCGGACTTTCGCGGGCCCCACGCCCGCATTGGTGATCCTGAAGATGATTTCGGCCTGACCATTGTCGCCGACATTTCCGCTGCCCACGATCAATATCGGCCACGAAGACGCGGCCACCATCTGCCGGTTGGCTTTCTCCGACCCTATGGCGACCCAGAGCGAACTCACCGAAATGATGACGGCCACCACCGTCGAGATATATTCCAGCCAATGTCCTGGCCGCCGCGTGGGTATGTCAGGTTCCGACATGTCTCATCGTCCGGTCCGGCAACATCGTTCAGTGTAGCCGACTCGCGATATTATCGCCTCTCATGCAAGGGGGATCAGCCATGACCTTTCTGGACAAATACGCGCCCGCGCTACTCTCCATATTGCGCATTGTCGCCGGCCTGCTCTTTCTCGAGCACGGCTGTTCGAAGCTGCTCAACTTCCCGCCCAATCCGATGTTCGCGCATCTGCCGCCGCTGCTCCTGGCGGCGGGCGTGATCGAGCTGGTGGGCGGCGCGCTCATCGTGCTGGGGCTTTTCAGCCGGATCGCGGCGTTCATCGCGGCCGGCGAAATGGCCATCGCCTATTGGATCTATCACGTGCCGCATGGCGGATTTTTCCCGTCGCTCAACGAAGGCGACGCGGCGGTCCTGTTCTGCTTCGTCTTCCTCTACATCGCGGCAGCCGGTCCTGGTCCCTGGTCGATCAACCGGCGATAGTCACAAACTTCAGCGCGGGCGCTGAGACGGCGCTATCATGGGCCGATGCGTCCAACCCGTCTCACGCCCGAATTGCTGCTGCAGGCCTATCGCGCCGGGGTGTTCCCCATGGCCGAACGGCGCGACGATCCGAACCTGTTCTGGGTCTCGCCCGATGCGCGGGGGATTCTGCCGCTCGACAGATTCCACCTGCCCAGGCGCCTCGCGCGCACCGTGCGCAGCGACCGTTTCACCGTGAAGACGGATACCGCTTTCGAAGATGTGATGAAACTCTGCGCCGCGCCCGCACCGGGGCGCGCGGAAAGCTGGATCAATGCCGAGATCCTGTCGCTTTACACTGCGCTGCATCGCGACGGCCACGCGCATTCGGTGGAGTGCTGGCGCGAGGGCAAGCTCGTCGGCGGCCTCTACGGCGTGAAGATCGGCGCGGCGTTTTTCGGCGAGAGCATGTTCAGCCTTGAGCGCGATGCGAGCAAAGTGGCGCTCGCCCATCTCGCGGCGCGGCTCATCGCCGGCGGCTTCCGCCTGCTCGATGCGCAATTCATTACCAGCCATCTGACGCAGTTCGGAGCCATCGAGATTCCGCGTGCAGCCTACATGGCGTATCTGGACGATGCGACGGAACGTAAGGCGACGTTCTACCGGCCGGAATCTTCCGGCAGTTCCGGCATCGCCTCCTTGGCGGTCGCATCCGGCGACGTCGCCTTGACCTGCTCCGTCGACGCGATCACCGGCAATTGCTGGCCCGGCTGGTTCGTCGCGCAGGTGATCACCCACACGTCATAAAGCGGGTGCTGCAGGCCGTTGAGGGACGGACTGGAAGCCAGCATCCATCCCGAAAATACCTGGCGCGCATCCTGATCGGGACGATGATCCTCGATCTGCAGGAATGCAGTGGTCTCCGGCGGCTCGGTGATGGGCGTGGAATAGCAATATCGCGCGGTGATGGTCAGCGTTGCGTAGTGCACCGGCACGCCGATGGGCGCCAATATGTTCGACGGCCTGGCGGTGATCTTGTCGAGTCCGCGCAGGATCACCATGCGCTTGATGCCGTCCTTGCCGGGCACGGCGCTGTTCAGAGCGGCCTGCTCTTCCTTGGCCATCGGATTGTAAGGCTGCGGAATCGTCAGGTTCGCCGTGCTGGGCGGCGTCACCGGCTTGTAGGGCGACGCGGGCGCCGCGACGGCCGCGGGCTTCGCCGCCCCTGGCGTTGCGGGTGTTGCGGCCGCGGGTTTTGCAGGAACGGGCGCTGTGGTCTGCACATTCGTCGCGGCCGTCTGCGCGAGCGCAGGCGCCGCGAGCAGCGCAATGGACGCCGATACCAGAAACACCAACCTCATTTGCCGCCGCCCATAACCGCGCGGCCGATCAGCCCCATCACGTCGATGGAGCCTTGCGTGTTGGTCAATTCGCCGCCCGCAGCCACCATTTTCGTGCTGCCGCCGGGCTGGATCGCCACATAATTGCTGCCGAGGAAGCCGCTGGACGTGATCTTCACCGCGGAATCGTCGGGAATATGCACGCCATTGGAGATCGAAAGATGCGCGATGGCGTAATAGGTCTTGGGATCGAGCGACAGGCCTGACACCGTCCCGATCTTGATGCCGTGCAGGCGCACATCCGTGCCGGGCGAGATACCGTCGGCGCTCGAAAAGCGCGCGGTCACGCCATAACCGGTCACGTTGCCGGAGCCCGTGCTGGTATAGGCGTAGAACAGAAAGATGGCGGCGACCGCGACGACGACCGCGCCGATCAGCGTTTCAACGGTGTTGTTGCTCGACATTATTTCGGGGTCCAGGACTCATAATCGCCGGTGGCGGGCGGACGTTCGCCCGAGCGCGCGAGCGAGCCTTGCGGACGCTGCGCATTCTCCGTTCCGGTCTGGTTGGGGATGTGGCCGCGCTCCCACGGCTTCGCCTTGAACGGCGCCTTGGTCGGCGGCTCCTTGAAGGTGTGATGCAGCCAGCCATGCCAGTCCGGCGGAACGCGCGACGCTTCGACGGTGCCGTTGTAGATGACCCAGCGGCGCTTGCCGTCGGCGGTCTGGTAGTAGCGGTTTCCGAATTGATCGGTTCCCACAGGCTTTCCCGAGAGCCATGTCGTGACCAGCGTGCCGATCGTGGCCCTGTTCCACCAACCGAAGATCATCCTGAAGAAAGACATGGGCATGCCACCAGATTCGCGCGACGCGGCAATATAAGAGCCTCTTTCCGCTCGCGCCACGGCAGCAGAGTCGCGATCACGCGGCTCCGGAATTTGTGAAAGTTTGGCCATCGCGGTTCATCAGGGATGTGGATGAATTGGGGATCGGCTTCAGGGGCGCGAAAAAAATTTTGAGCGGGGTTCCCCATTAACCGCTTGACATGGTGTTTACCGCGCAAAATAGCAGTTGTGCACAGCACAAGATTTGGTGGTTAAGAACCGGTTAACCACTTTCTATCTTGCCAAGGCCAACGGGGCGCTACAGAGTTAGTGCCAGTCGCTCATCGCGGCACAACATCTGGGACGAACCACTACCTGGCGTCCGGGGCTTCCACGCGCAAAAGCGCCCCCGGCGAAGGGATTTCTGTCCCCGAAACGGTGCCGAAGGCGGGCAAGTCAATCGCAAGGAATAGCCGGGGGCAATCAATGCGTATCCGTCGTCAGTTCACCAACGAAGGCCGCTCCGCTTACGAGGGCATCGCGTTTCGCAAGGCACAAAGCGAGATCCGCAACCCCGATGGATCGGTGGTGTTCAAGCAGACGGACATCGAAGTCCCCGAGGAGTGGTCGCAGGTCGCTTGCGACGTGCTCGCGCAGAAATATTTCCGCAAGGCCGGCATCCCGGCGAAGTTGAAAGCCGTTCCCGAGAAGGACGTGCCGGAATGGCTGTGGCGCAAGGAAGCCGATGGCGACGAACGCGTCGGCGAGAACTCCGCCAAGCAGGTCTTCGACCGCCTCGCCGGCACCTGGACCTATTGGGGCTGGAAGGGCGGCTATTTCGACAAGGAAGCTGACGCGCGCGCCTTCTATGACGAGATGTGCTTCATGCTGGCGACGCAGAAGGCCGCGCCGAACAGCCCGCAATGGTTCAACACCGGCCTGCACTGGGCCTATGGCATCGATGGCCCCAGCCAGGGTCACTATTACGTCGATTTCCAGACCGGCCGTCTGGTGAAGTCGCAATCTGCTTACGAGCATCCGCAGCCGCACGCCTGCTTCATCCAGTCCGTCTCCGACGATCTGGTGAACGACGGCGGCATCATGGATCTGTGGACGCGCGAGGCGCGTCTGTTCAAGTACGGGTCCGGTACCGGCACGAACTTCTCCAACCTGCGCGGCGAGAACGAGAAGCTCTCGGGCGGTGGCAAGTCGTCGGGCCTGATGAGCTTCCTGAAGATCGGCGACCGCGCGGCGGGCGCGATCAAGTCGGGCGGCACCACGCGCCGCGCCGCCAAGATGGTGATCGTCGATGTGGACCACCCCGATATCGAAGACTTCATCGACTGGAAGGTGATCGAGGAGCAGAAGGTCGCCGCGATGGTCGCCGGCTCCAAGCTCGCCGAGAAGCACCTCAGGGCGATCATGAAGGCCTGCGTGAATTGCGATGGCGCGGGCGACGATTGCTTCGATCCGAAGAAGAATCCGGCCCTTCGCCGCGAGGTGAAGGCCGCGCGCAAGTCCATGATCCCGGACAACTACATCGAGCGCGTGATCAGCTTCGCCAAGCAGGGCTACAAGCAGATCGAGTTCAAGACTTACGACACCGATTGGGATTCGGATGCGTATCTCTCCGTCTCGGGCCAGAACTCCAACAACTCCGTGCGCGTCACCGACGAATTCCTGAACGCGGTCCTCTCCGACGGCGAGTGGAATCTGACGCATCGCCGCGACGGCAAGATCGCCAAGACGGTGAAGGCGCGCGATCTGTGGGAGAAGATCTCCTACGCCGCCTGGGCCTGCGCCGATCCCGGCATCCAGTTCCACACCACGGTCAACGATTGGCACACCTGCCCGGCAGGCGGCGAAATCCGCGGCTCCAATCCGTGCTCGGAATACATGTTCCTGGACGACACCGCCTGCAACCTCGCCTCGCTGAACCTCATGCAGTTCCGCAAGGACGTGGACGGCAAGAAGGTGTTCGACGTCGCCTCGTTTGAACACGCCGTGCGCCTGTGGACCATCGTGCTGGAAGTGTCCGTGCTGATGGCGCAGTTCCCGTCCAAGGAAATCGCGCAGCTCTCGTACGATTACCGCACGCTGGGCCTGGGCTTCGCCAACATCGGCGGCCTCTTGATGTCCGCCGGTATCTCTTATGACAGCCGCGAAGGCCGCGCGATTGCCGGCGCGATCAGCGCCGTGATGACTGGTATCTCCTACGCCACGTCCGCCGAAATGGCGGGCGAGCTTGGTCCGTTCCCGGAATATGCGGCGAACAAGGATCACATGCTGCGCGTCATCCGCAACCATCGCCGCGCCGCGCATGGCGAAGCGTCCGGATACGAGAAGGTCGCCATCTCACCGGTGCCGCTGGACCACGAAGCCATCGTGCAGAAGGACCTCTCGGACGCCGCGCGCGCCGCATGGGACAGCGCACTCTCGATGGGCGAGGATTTCGGCTATCGCAACGCGCAGGCCACCGTCATCGCGCCCACCGGCACGATCGGCCTCGTCATGGATTGCGACACCACGGGCGTGGAGCCGGACTTCGCGCTGGTGAAGTTCAAGACGCTGGCCGGCGGCGGTTACTTCAAGATCATCAACCGGTGCGTCCCCGAAGCGCTTGCCACGCCGGGCTACACGCAAACCCAGATCGACGACATCGTCGCTTACGCCGTCGGCCACGGCACGCTGGAAGGCTCCAACGCCCTGTCGCACGGCGCCTTGAAAGCCAAAGGCTTCACCGACGCGGAGATCGGCAAGGTCGAAGCCGCGCTCGAGCAGGCCTTCGACATCCGCTTCGTGTTCAACAAGTGGACGCTGGGCGAGGAATTCTGCACCAACGTGCTGAAGATCGACGCCGCCGCGCTCGATGCACCGGACTTCGACATGCTGAAGACGCTGGGCTTCAGCCGCGCCGAAGTGGACGCCGCCAATTTGTATGTCTGCGGCGCGATGACTCTGGAAGGCGCTCCGCACCTGAAGGCCGAGCACCTGCCCGTCTTCGATTGCGCCAATCCTTGCGGCCGCATCGGCACGCGCGCGCTCTCTGTCGAAAGCCACATCCGGATGATGGCGGCGGTGCAACCCTTCATTTCGGGCGCCATCTCCAAGACCATAAACATGCCGAACGCAGCCTCGGTGAAGGAATGCGGCGAGAGCTACCTGCTCTCCTGGCAGCTGGCGCTGAAGGCCAACGCGCTCTATCGCGATGGCTCCAAGCTGTCGCAACCGCTCGCTTCACAGGTCCTCCAGTTTGACGACGAAGAGGACGATGCGGAGGAGTTTGCCGCCGCGCCGCAAGCGACCCGCACCACGGTCGTCACCGAGCGCATCGTGGAGAAGATCATCGAGCGCGTCGCTGCGCATGACCGCGAGAAGCTGCCGACCCGCCGCAAGGGCTATACCCAGAAAGCGGTCGTCGGCGGGCACAAGGTCTACCTGCGCACGGGCGAATACGAAGACGGCCGCCCCGGCGAAATCTTCATCGACATGCACAAGGAAGGCGCCGCCTTCCGCTCGCTGATGAACAACTTCGCCATCGCGATCTCCATTGGCCTGCAATATGGCGTGCCGCTCGAGGAATATGTCGAGGCCTTCACCTTCACGAAGTTCGAACCGGCTGGCGTGGTGATCGGCAACGACGCGATCAAGAACGCCACCTCGATCCTCGACTATGTCTTCCGCGAGCTCGCCGTCTCCTATCTCGGCC
>JBQCFD010000052.1:0-2784 GCA_051959625.1 Rhizomicrobium sp. | reverse complement strand
CACTGGGCTGCTGGCGAAGTTGTGGAGCGTGGCTCTCGCAGCGAGCTGCCTGATCGTTCTTTGGGTCGGCGTGGTTTTCCACTTCATCGGTCTGGGCGTGTCGTTCTGAGATGATGCAAGGAAACAAACATAACTGGTTCTTCGGGTTCGCCTGCATCGGCATGGCTTTCGCGGCGATGGTCACAACGGCGCGGGCGCGCGGCGATGCACCGGTCTATCCGCCGTTCGGGCTGGATCTGACCGCGCGCGATGCGGCGACCAAGCCGGGCAACGACTTCTTCCAATATGCCAACGGCGCCTATCTTGCGCGCTCCGTGATCCCCGCCGATCAACCGATGATTACGCGCCGCTCGGACATGACCGACCGGATCGATGCGCATCTGCACACGATCCTCGATGATGCGGCCAAGCGCGCACCCCTCGTTCCGCACGATACGAAAGGGAAGGTCGGCGCGTTCTACGCCGCCTTCATGGATGAGGCATCTATCGAGTCGAAGGGTATTCATCCGATCGATGCCGAACTTTCCGCGATCCGCAGCGCGCCTGACCGTGGTGCGCTCGCGAATCTGATGGGGCGCTCGGCGTTCGATTTCTATCCCAGCCCTTTCTTCATTGTGATCGACAGCGATCTGAAGGATACGAACCATTACGCGGTATATCTGTGGCAATCGGGGTTGGGTCTGCCGAACCGCGACTACTATCTGAAGCCCGATTTCGCGAAGCAGAAGGACGCTTACCGTCTCTATGCCGCCAAGCTGCTGAAGCTTGCGGGATGGCCGAACGCCGAGAAAGCTGCGTCGGCTGTTGTGGAATTTGAAACACGCCTTGCCGATGCGAGTTGGACAAAGGTTCAGCAGCGCGATCCGACCACGCAATACAATCCGATGACGATTCCCCAGCTTGCGGCCTATGCGCCCGGCTTTTCATGGCGCGATTTTCTGGCGGGCGCTCAGCTTTCGGGGAAGTCTTCTCTCGTCGTCGCGCAGAAGAGCGCCTTCCCGAAATTCGCGCGCATCCTTGCGGCAACACCCCTGGATACGCTGAAAGCGTGGATGGTGTTCCGCGCTATCGATGACGCGGCACCCTATCTGCCGAAAGCGTTTGCGAACGCGCGTTTCGCGATGCGCGACCGCGCTCTCGCGGGCCAATCCGCGCAGGTGCCGCGCTGGAAGCTTGGCCTCGCTGCCGTGGGTGGGCAGGATTGCGATTATGTACCGCATAGCTGTTTCGGCACACTGCAATGGGCGGTGGGGCAGATCTATGCCGCGCAATATTTTCCCGCAGCGACGAAAGCCAAGATCGAAGCGCTGGTTGGCGAGCTGAAGGCAGCCTTCCGTCACCGGATCGAAACGCTCGGCTGGATGAGTGCCAAAACCAAATCCGAGGCGCTGGCGAAGCTCGACACCTATATCATCAAGGTCGGCTATCCGGATCATCAGCGGGATTACAGCAACGTCGCGATCCGCCGCGACGATTTGATGGGCGACGTGCGCGCGGCTGCGGCGGCGGATTGGGCATTTTATGTCAAACGCAGCTATGGGCCGGTGGATCGCGACGACTGGCTGCTCACACCGCAAGCCAACAATGCTTACAACGGTTCGCTGCGGGACATCGTGTTTCCGGCGGGCCTTCTTCAGGCGCCGGTCTTCGATGCGAATGCCGATCCGGCGATAAACTACGGCGCTGTCGGCGCAGTGATCGGCCATGAGATGACGCATGGCTTCGACGACGAGGGCCGCTCCATCGATGCAAAAGGCGCGCTGCGCGATTGGTGGACACCGGCGGATGCGAAGGCATTCAAAGCACGTGCCGCGGTGCTGGGCGCGCAATACGCGCAATACGAACCGGTGCCGGGGACACACATCAATCCCGACCTGACGATGGGCGAGAACCTTGCCGATCTCGGCGGCATGTCGATTGCGTTTGATGCGTATCACGCTTCGCTAAAGGGCAAACCCGCGCCGGTGTTGAACGGCCTTACCGGCGATCAGCGGTTCTTTCTGGCATGGGCGCAGGGCTGGGCCGGCAAAGCCAAACCGGAAGCCATCAAGCAACTCACCACCAGCGATCCGCATAGCTGGCGCAAATTCCGCGTCAACGGCGTCGTGCGCAACATCGATGGCTGGTACGCGGCCTTCGGCGTGAAGCCGGGTGACGCGCTCTATCTCGCGCCAGAAAAACGCGCCCGCGTGTGGTGAGGGCGAGCGGCAACAGGTTGTGGAAAGTGGAAGTGACTTTAGAAAATTATTGTCACAGTAGAAATATATGTCATATTAGAAAAATCGAACGCGAAGGGTGGGGGAGTAATATGTCTTTGTTCGGATTGAGAATTTTTCGTGCCGGGCTGATGGGTGGTGCGACGGTCGCGTTGTTGGGTGCCAGCTCCGCTCTTGGACAAACCGCACCGGACTCATCCTCCAGCAAAAGCGCCAGCGGGATCGAAGAGGTCATCGTGACCGCCGAAAAGCGCCCGGAAGCGGTGCGCAAGATTTCCGGCTCGGTGTCCGCGGTGACAGGTGCGCAGCTTGAAGCGCTCGGTGCGCAGGATATGTCCGACTATCTGACGCGCACGCCCGGTGTCGTTTTCAACGCGCAGACACCCGGCAATTCGACCGTGGTGCTTCGCGGCATTTCCACCACGACCGGCATCGACCAGGGGCAGGGCACCACCGGCTACTTCATCGATGACGTGCCGCTCACCGATCCGTCCTATTCCATCGCCACGCCGGACATCGATACGTTCGACGTGGACAACATCGTCGTTCTGCGCGGTCCGCAAGGCAC
>JBQCFD010000051.1:0-6412 GCA_051959625.1 Rhizomicrobium sp. | reverse complement strand
TCAGCGTGGCGCGCGGGATGCCGCCGGCAAGCAGCCCGTCGCGCACTTCGTCCAGCATGTCGAGCAGCCGCTCGCCATGGGCCAGGCCGCGCGAACGGCCGCTGGTGGAATCGTCGATGCCCTGACGCGTCAGGATGCTTTCGACGGCCGCGATCGGCCCTGGGCCCGACACCATCTGGGCGCGGGCCTGTTCGGGCGTTTCGGAAACCTTGAAGCCGCTATCGGACGACGACGCACCGTTCGCGACGCGGCGAACGGACGACGACCCAACGCGGCCTGTGCTCTTGATCTCCATGGGTGAAAATCATCCCACTGCGACAGGCTACAATCGCCGATCATGGTTAAGGCCGTGCTAACGGCAAAAAAGCCCGTTCAGGCGCGATGGTAGGGATGGTTCGCGAGGATCGTGATCGCCCGATAAATCTGTTCCGTCAGCATCGCGCGCACCAGAAGATGCGGCCATGTCTGCGGACCGAACGCCAGGCTGCGTCCCGCCTTCACATGCGCGGGCAATTGCAGCCCATCGGGCCCGCCGATGACGAACGCCAGATCGCGTGCGCCCGCATCCCGCATCGCCCCCAGCATTTCCGCAAACGCATCGGAGGTCATGCCCTTGCCCTTCGCATCGAGCAGAACGACATGCGCACCGTCCGGAATCCGAGATGCCAGGCGCTCGCCTTCTTCCGCCAGCCGCGAGCGCACTTCGCGCAGCTTGGAGACGTTCACCTCGTCTATCGTGACCGTGGTGAAGCCCGAACGCTTGCCCATGGCGCGCGCCCTGTTGGCGAAATCCTCGGTGAGAGCGCCTTCCGGTGTCCCGCGGCTTTGGCCCACCGCGATGATGGCCAGACGCATCAGGCCCTCGCCGCGCGCGGCTCTTCCACGCTCCACATACCTTCGAGATCGTAGTAGCTGCGCACTTCCGGCCGGAAAATATGGACGATCACGTCGCCGGCATCGACCAGGACCCAGTCGCCTTGCGCCGCGCCGTCGATGGGACGCGTGCCGTAGCCAGCATCCTTCAGCTTGCGCGCCAGATGCTCGGCAATGGCCGCGACGTGGCGCTGCGAGCGTCCGCTGGCGATGACGAGCGCGTCGGTCAGCGAGGAGCGGCCTTCGAGATCGATGGTCACGATGTTCTCGGCCTTGTCGTCATCCAGTGACTGCACAATGCGCGAGAGAAGTTCGGTGTCTTTCTTCTGCGCGCGCGGCGGAGATTGCTTTTCTGTCTTCGCGGATTTGGCGCGCGTGGACTTTGCGGCCTTGGGGCTTTTCGAAGCCTTTGTCGAAGCCTTCGATTTCGCGGGCGCTTTCTTCGCGCCGGCAGTCTTGCGGTTCAGAATACGAGTCCTCCAGTCAAACGCGGGCGGAAGGCCAGCGCGCTTCTGGAGTGTTGCTTGAACTCGCCAGTGACTGCGCTCCCTTACGTCCAGAGCAATCTATCATGCTGGGCAGGCGCGGACCAATAGCTCGTCCCAATTGGTCTTTTGGCGGATTTCCGTGGCGCTGAGAGGGTTGCGCGGGCCGTCTATGACGGTGATGCACGGCAGTTCCCCCGTCATCAGGCAGGGATGGGGACGCCGGCGCCCGGAAAGCCGTTGCGCCGCCATGGCGCTGAGCGGAGCCAGCGTCGAGCCGGGGCGCATGACGACCGCGATGGCGATGCGGTGGATGATATCCTGCCAGCGTTTCCAGCGGCGGAAATTCGCCAGGTTGTCCGATCCCATCAGCCAAACGAATTGCACTTGCGGAAAACGGCGCTGCAATTTCGTTATCGTGTCGATGGAAAACCGCGTGCCGAGCGCGCGTTCGATGTCCATGACGAAAATGCGCGGCTCGTTCTCGAATTGCGCGGCGGCATAGGCGAGCCGGTTTTGCAGCGGCGCCATCCCGATCGCCGACTTGTGCGGGTTCTGCGGCGCCACGAGCCACCACACATAATCGAGCCCGAGCGCCTTCATCGCCAGATTGCTGACATGCAGATGGCCCTCATGCGCGGGATTGAACGAGCCGCCGAGAAGTCCGATCCGAAGGCCCTCCGCCACCGGTCCCGGCGGGCGTATCCAGGGATAGGGTGCGCGCTCCGCCGTCATGGCCGGATCTGCCCTGTTCCGCGAACGGCATATTTGAAAGTGGTGAGCTGCTCCACGCCCACCGGCCCGCGCGCGTGCAGCTTGCCCGTCCCGATTCCGATCTCGGCCCCCATTCCGAATTCGCCTCCATCCGCAAACTGCGTGGAAGCATTCCACAAGACGATGGCGGAATCGAGCGTGGCAAGAAAGCGCTCGGCCGCCCGGCGGTCGGCCGTGACAATGCATTCGGTATGACCGGAGCCGTAGGTCTCGATGTGGCGGATGGCATCTTCGACGCCTTCGACTGCTTTCACTGCGATGATGGCGTCCAGGTATTCGGTACGCCAGTCGTCTTCCGCCGCGGGTCTCGCGGAAGGGAAAACTGCACGCACCGCTTCATCGGCGCGGATTTCGCAGCCGGCGCTCTGCAGATCGTTCAAAATGGAAACGCCCATCGTGGACAACACGGGTCTGTCGATCAGCAAAGTCTCGGCGGCGCCGCAAACACCGGTACGGCGCATCTTGGCGTTGACGGCGATCTTGCGCGCCATGTCCGCATCGGCAGCTTCATGGACGTAGACGTGACAAATGCCCTCCAGGTGGGCGAGGACGGGAACGCGCGCCTGCGACTGCACGCGGCCGACCAGCGACTTGCCGCCGCGCGGGATGATGAGATCGATGGCGCCGTTCAGCCCTTGCAGCATCGCGCCGACGGCATCGCGATCGGTGGTTTTCACCAGCTGGATTGCGGCCTCGGGAAGCTTGGCGGCGCGCAGGCCATCCAGCATCGCGCCATGGATTGCGGCGGACGAGCGCGTGGATTCCGAACCGCCGCGCAGAATGACGGCATTGCCCGACTTCAGGCACAGCGCGGCGGCATCCGCCGTCACGTTGGGCCGGCTCTCATAGATCATGCCGATGACGCCGATGGGCGTGGCGATGCGCTGGATGTCCAGACCATTCGGGCGCTGCCAGCGCGCCAGTTCTCTACCGACGGGATCGGCAATCGCCGCCACCTCTTCGACGCCCCTCGCCATCGCTTCGATGCGGTTGTCGTCCAGAACCAGCCGGTCGCGCATGGCGGGGGTCAGTCCGCTCGCAGCAGCGACGTCTTCCGCGTTCGCCGACAGAATTTCCTTTGCATGCGCCCGAAGCGCGGCGGCGGCGGCCACGAGGGCCTTGTTCTTCGTTTCGCCGGATGCTTCGCGCAATGCACGCGCCGCGGCGCGGGCGGCGGCGCCCATCGCCAGCATCTCGCGCGACAGTGCTGTGCTCATGCGCCACCTGTGAGCGCCAGATCGTCGCGATGGATCATCTCGTCCCGGCCGCGGTAACCGAGGATGGCTTCGATCTCGTTGCTCTTCTTGCCCGCGATGCGTTCCGCATCCGACGCGTTGTAAGCGCAAAGCCCGCGCGCGATCTCGTTGCCGTTCTGGTCGCGCACCGCAACCGCATCGCCGCGCTCGAACCGGCCGTCGATCTGGCGCACGCCGGCGGGCAAAAGGCTTTTGCCTTCCGACAATGCGCGCACCGCGCCTGCGTCCACGATCAGCGCGCCTTGCAGCTTCAATCCGCCCGCGATCCAGCGCTTGCGCGCCTGCGCGGGCGTCGTGCTGGCATGGAAACGGGTGTAGCGGGAGCCAGCGCGAATGCCGTGCAGGGCATCGACCCCGCCCCTGGCAATGATGGTCTCGCAACCGGCTGCCGTCGCAATCTTGGCCGCTGCGATCTTGGACGCCATTCCCCCGCGCCCCAAGCCCGAAACGGAATCGCCCGCCATAGCTTCAATTTCGCGGGTAATGGCGGAAACGTCCGGAATGTGACGGGCGCCCGCATCGCGCGTGGGATCGGCGCTATAAAGACCGTCCACATCCGATAGCAGAATCAAAAAATCCGCTTCCATCATGCTTGCGACGCGAGCAGCCAGCCGATCGTTGTCGCCAAAGCGGATTTCCGCAGTCGCGACCGTATCGTTCTCATTGATAACGGGGACCGCCATCAGCTCGAGCAAAGTGCGCAGCGTCGCTCTTGCGTTGAGATAACGATTGCGTTGCTCCGTATCGCCCAGCGTAAGGAGAATCTGCGAAGCGACCATGTTCTGCGCGGCGAAATTTTCCGCGTAAGCCTCGGCCAGGCGGACCTGCCCGACCGATGCAGCGGCTTGGCTTTCTTCCAGCTTCAAAGTGCCGGGTTTCAGCTTCAGCGCGCGGCGCCCCAGCGCGATGGCGCCGGACGAGACGACAATGACCGAATGTCCCTCGTGCTTGAGCGTTGCGATGTCGCCGCAGAGCCTTCTGAGCCATTCCCGCCTGAGCAGCCCTGTTTCGCCATCGACAAGCAGAGCCGAGCCGACCTTTATGACGATCAGCAGACGTTCCGCCGAATGAAAAGGATCGCTCACGGCGTCCAGACGCGTTGCGTCGCAGCCCGCTTCTTGCTCTTGGCGCGGTTCTTGGCGATTTCTTTCGCCAGCGCGCGCAGAACATCGGTCACGCCCTCGCCGGTCACGCCGGAGATCAGAAACACTTTCGCCCCGCTCGCTTTTTCCAGCGCGGCCTTCTTCTTCGTGATCTGCGCCTTCGGGATCGAATCGACCTTGTTGAGAGCGAGGATTTCCGGCTTTTCGGAAAGCCCGTGACCATAGGCCTCGAGCTCGCCGCGGATCGTTCGATACGCGCCGACGACGGCGCTTTGCGTGCCGTCGACGAGATGCATGATGACGCTGCAGCGCTCCGCATGGCCGAGAAAGCGATCGCCAAGCCCTGCACCTTCGTGCGCGCCTTCGATCAGGCCGGGAAGATCGGCGATGACGAAGTCGCTCTCGTCGATCTTCACCATGCCGAGCTGCGGATTGAGCGTGGTGAAGGGAAAGTCCGCGATCTTGGGCTTCGCCGCCGATACGCGCGAAAGGAAAGTGGATTTTCCGGCATTCGGAAGACCGATGAGGCCGACATCGGCGATCAGCTTCAGGCGAAGGATGATCGTCTTTTCCTCGCCGGGTTGGCCGGGATTGGCGTGGCGCGGCGCCTGATTGGTCGAACTCTTGAAATGCGCGTTGCCGAACCCGCCGTTTCCGCCCTTGGCGAGCAGCACACGATCGCCGGCTTGGGCAAGATCGGCGATCAGCGTTTCGCCGTCCTCCTCATAGATCTGCGTTCCGATGGGGACGCGGATGGTGGCGTCTTCGCCGCCCACGCCGGTCATCAATTTGCCCATGCCACCCTGGCCGTTCTTTGCCTTGATGTGCTGCTGGAAGCGGTAATCGATCAGCGTGTTGAGGTTCTCGACGGCCTCGGCATAGACGTCGCCGCCCTTGCCGCCGTCGCCGCCCCACGGGCCGCCATATTCGATGAACTTCTCGCGGCGAAACGCGACGCAGCCGTTTCCGCCCGCGCCGCTAAAAATGTAGACCTTCGCCTGATCGAGGAACTTCATGCGGCCTTCTTCTTCCAGAAATTGTCGCGCGTCAAAACAACCTTGTGGCAATAGACGGCATGGCCGCGGGCCAGGCAGTCCCGCTGGTCGGAACCGTCCGGCAGGCAGCCGAGCTTTTCCAGGACATGGCCGGAAGCCGGATTGTCATGGAAATAGCCTGCAATCACGCTCTCGAGCCCCAGCTCCAGGAAGGCGAAGGCGATGAGGCGGCTGGCCGCTTCGGTCGCATAGCCCTGTTTCCAGAACGGTTTGCCCAGCCAGTAGCCGAACTCGAACGTCTCGCCGTCGCGTTTGTGCAGCCCGACGCTGCCGAGATAGGCGCCGTCTTCCTTCCGCGTGATGGCGAAGGCGTATTCGGTGCCGTTGAACCGCGCTTCCGCCATTTTCTCGATCCAGCCGCGCGCATCCGCTTCGCTATAGGGATGCGGAACGCGCGACAGATTCTTCGCCACGTCGAATTCGCCGATAAGCGCGACGATCTCCGGCACGTCGAACGGCGCCGGCACTCTCAGCAACAGTCTTTTGGTCTCCAGTCTCCAAACCACGACACGTCTCCCTCCGAGCGAGGGAAATAAAAAAGGGAAGATGGCGGACCACCTTCCCTCGCTTCGATGAGCCGCCGATTTGTCCGGCAGCTCCTTTTCCAAGCTGCCTATCTAGTTCGCGTCCTTCGCCGGATTGGCCGCAATGACCGATACGAATTGGCGACGCTTGTAGCCCGTCTTGAACGACACTTGGCCGGACGCCGTCGCAAAAAGGGTGTGGTCCTTGCCCATGCCGACGTTTTCGCCCGGATAGAACTTGGTGCCGCGCTGACGCACGATCACGTTGCCGGCGTTGATGGCTTCGCCGCCGAACACTTTCACGCCGAGCATCTTGGGGTTCGAGTCGCGACCGTTGCGCGA
>JBQCFD010000050.1:0-10636 GCA_051959625.1 Rhizomicrobium sp. | reverse complement strand
GCGCGCGTCGTGCGCCGCGGCGAGGACCGCGGCGCGCTGACGCCGGAGATACGCGCCTTCCTGACCTCCCCGGTTCCGCTGATCATCACCAAATCCAACGAGCGCAGCGTCATTCATAGGCGCGTGCACATGGACTATGTCGGCGTGAAGATGTTCAAGGACGGCAAATTCGCCGGCGAACATCGCTTCGTCGGCCTCTTCACGTCGGGCGCCTACAGCCGCCGTCCCAGCGAGATCCCGCTCCTGCGCGCGAAGGTGAAGCACGTGAAGGAGCGCGCGGGCCTTGCGCCCGACAGCCATGACGGCAAGGCATTGGCGCATATCCTCGACAACTATCCGCGCGACGAGCTTTTCCAGGTGCCGGAAGACGAGCTCTATGCGACGGCCTTGGGCGTCCTCAAGCTCGGCGAGCGCCCCAAGGTGCGTGTGTTCCTGCGCTTCGACCGCTTCGACCGTTTCGTCTCCGCGCTCGTATTCGTTCCGCGCGACCGTTACGACACGCAGGTACGCGAACGCATCCACGCGATCCTTGCCAAGGCGTTCAACGGCCGCATGTCGGCAGCCAACCCGACGCTGGACGATTCTCTCCTCGCGCGCGTGCACTTCATCGTCGGCCGCAACGAAGGTCCGCGGCCACATGTCGACGTCCACGCGCTGGAAGCGCAGATCCGCGACGCCATCCTCACATGGGACGATGGCTTTGCCGCAGCTGTGCTTGCAAGACACGGCGAGACCGAAGGTCACCGCATGTTCCTTCGCCATGCCGCTGCCGTCCCGGCGCGCTATCGCGATGCGTTCTCGCCGGAAGAAGCGGTGCGCGACCTTGCGGAGCTCGAGGCGCTGGCGCGGGCCGATCTCGATCCCGCCATCCAGGCGCGCGCCTATCGCAGCCCACGCGATCCGCACAACGCGATGCGGCTGAAACTGTATGTGCTGGGTTCGGTGTTGCCGCTGTCGGCCTCCCTGCCGGTGTTCGAGAATCTCGGCTTCCGCGTCATCGCGGAGGACTCCTATCCCGTGGCGCTGGAGACCAGCGACGGCTGGAGCGGCGACGCGGCAGTGCTCGACTTCCTGATGGAACGGGCCGACGATGGCCCAGCCGATCTTGCGAGCCAGAAAGCACCGCTGGAAGAGGCCTTCCAGGCCATCGTCTCGGGAGCAGCCGAAAGCGACGGCCTCAACAAGCTGGTCATCGCGGCGGGGCTTTCCTGGCGCGATGTCACGATCTTGCGCACGGCCGCGAAATATCTGCGCCAGGCGGGCTTCAGCTTCAGCCAGGACTACATCGAGCAGGCGTTGTTCCGGAACCCGGATATCGCGGGACTTCTCGTCGAGCTATTCACCGTGCGCAACGATCCGAAGCTGAAGGGGGGCGAGGATGCAGCCAGGACGGTTCATGCGCGCATAGATGCCGCTCTCAACGACGTGCCGATCCTCGACGACGACCGCATCATCCGCCGCCAGCGCAATGTCATCGACTGCACCCTGCGCACGAATTTCTATCAGGCCGGAAAGAACGGCGAACCCAAATCCTACGTCGCCATCAAGCTGGACTCGCAAACGCTCGATGAACTTCCCGCGCCGCGGCCGCTGGTGGAGATTTTCGTCTATGCGCCGGAAGTGGAAGGCGTGCATCTGCGCTTTGGGCGCGTGGCGCGCGGCGGCATCCGCTGGTCGGACCGGCGCGAGGATTTCCGCACCGAGGTGCTTGGCCTGGTGAAAGCGCAGCAGGTGAAGAATGCCGTGATCGTGCCCGTCGGGTCGAAGGGCGGTTTCTATCCCAAACAGCTTCCGGTGAACGCCACGCGCGAGGACGTGCAGGCCGCAGGCATCGCCGCCTACAAGATCTTCATCAACGCGCTGCTCGATCTGACCGACAACATCCACCCGGATGGCAGCGTGGTGCCGCCGAAAGACGTGCTGCGCCATGACGGCGACGATCCCTATCTCGTCGTCGCGGCGGACAAGGGCACCGCGACCTTCTCCGACATCGCCAATTCCATCGCCGAAGAGCACGGCTTCTGGCTGGGCGACGCGTTCGCGTCGGGCGGCAGCCACGGCTACGACCACAAGAAGATGGGCATTACCGCCCGCGGCGCATGGGAGGCGGTGAAGCGCCATTTCCGCGAGATGGAGCGCGACATCCAGAGCGAGCCGTTCACGGTCGTCGGCGTCGGCGACATGTCGGGCGACGTATTCGGCAACGGCATGCTGCTGTCGAAGAAGACAAGACTTCTCGCCGCCTTCGATCACCGCCACATTTTCATCGATCCCGATCCGGACCCCGAAAGCTCCTGGAAGGAACGCGCGCGGATGTTCGATCTGCCGCGGTCGAGCTGGGACGACTACAACAAGAGCCTGATATCGAAGGGCGGCGGCGTGTTTTCGCGCAGCGTGAAGGAAATTCCGCTTTCGCCCGAGATCAAGCAGTTGGCGGGCATCGCCAAGGATCGCGCAACGCCGGCCGAACTGATGAAGGCGCTGCTCAAGGCGGATGTCGACCTGCTCTGGTTCGGCGGCATCGGCACCTATGTCAAGGCCGCGAGCCAGACCAATCTCGATGTCGGCGACCGCGCCAACGACGCCATCCGCATCAATGGAAACGATGTGCGCGCAAGCGTGATCGGCGAAGGCGCCAATCTCGGAGTCACCCAGTTGGGCCGCGTGGAATATGCGCTCAAGGGCGGACGCATCAACACCGATGCCATCGACAATTCCGCAGGCGTGGACACGTCAGACCACGAAGTGAACCTGAAGATCCTGCTGGCGATCCCGCAGCGCCGCGGCGAGCTTTCCATGGACGCGCGCGATGTGCTGCTCACGGAAATGACCGACGACGTCGCCAAGCTGGTCCTGGCGGACAATTACGAGCAGACCAAGGCGTTATCCATGGCGTCGTCGCGCGGCACCAAGGACCTCGACGCGCAGGCGCGCTACATGCGCGATCTGGAACGGCGCGGAAAGCTCGACCGCGCTGTCGAGTTCCTGCCCGCGGACGAAGAGCTGCGCAAGCGCGCGCAGGACGGCAAAGGCCTCACGCGGCCCGAACTCGCGGTGCTGCTCGCCTATGCCAAGCTCGATCTCGATGCCGAGATCCTCGCGAGCGACCTTCCGGACGATCCGTATTTCGATTCGCTGCTGGCGGACTATTTCCCGAAAGCGGCGGCCAACCGCTTTCCCGAGGCGGTGACCCAGCATCGGCTGCGCCGCGAGATCATCTCCACGATGCTTGCCAATCGCATCGTGAACATCGCGGGCCCGGTCTTCGTGCATCGCGTGAAGGAGATTTCGAGCGCTCCCTCCGCCCGCGTCGCCCGCGCCTTCATCATCGCAGAGAGCGCCTTCAATCTCGCCGCTTTGGATGCGCGGATCGACACGCTCGATCTGAAGGTGAAGCCCGACATCCAAATCGGCATGTATGCCAATGTGGCGGAGCTCCGGCGCCGCCTGGGACTGTGGTTCCTGGTGAACGTGCCGCCGGCGGCCAGCATCGCCGAAGTCGTGGCGCGTTATCGCAAGGGCGCGGATGCGTTGCGCGGCACCTACTCCTCGCTCGTCTCGCCTTACGAGATGGACGACACCATGACGCGCATCAAGGATCTGATCGAAGCGGGCGTTCCGGAAGACGTCGCCGACGACGTGGGCGCACTCAGCCTGTGGAGCACGGCGCCGGAGATCACACAGCTTGCCTTCACCCGTCATCTCGATGTCGATCTCGTCGCCGGCGCCTATTTCGCCATCGGCGCCATCGTGGGCATCGACAGGCTGCGCGGGTTGGCGCAACGCATCAACGCGGCCGAGCATTGGGATCGTCTCGCGATCCGCCGCATCATCGACGATCTCTTCGCCGGGCAACGCTCGCTGACCGCGCAGGTACTGGAAGGCTTCGAGAACGACAAGATCGACCGCACGCGCGCCGAAGGCTCGCAGGCTGCCGACGCCTGGGCCGAAAAGCACGCCGACGCGCTGGCGCGCACCAAGTCGTTCCTCGATGAACTGGAAGGTCATGGCGATCTCTCCATCGCCAAGCTCACGCTCGCCAACAGCCAGATCCACGAGTTATCGGCACATTAGAGGGGCGGATCGTCCCGGAATTTCGAACGGCGTGGAATTTCCACCGCGAACACCCAGGCGTTTCCGAAGGACAGATAGAGGCAGATGATCTCGGCCGGCAGCAGCCAGATGAGCCCGCCGGGAATCTTCGCGATCAGAGCGATGCCGCACACCACGGGCAGGAGGGTTGCGATGAGCATCAACGCCTCGCGCACGATGCGCGCGCCGCGCGAACCTAACACCGATGATTGCCCATCTTCCGGAAAGTAATGCCCGAACACGCGAATGGCGGCGAGCACGGCGAGGCCCGTCGCGATGAACTCGGCCCCGAGCCATGCGTTGGATTGCGCCGGCACAAGCGCGAACAGTCCGATCAGAAGGGCTTCGAACTGCAGGAAGAGCGCGGCCCATGCGCGATAAAGATAGCCGCGCCCCTGCAGCATGTGGTTGAGGCTGATGGTGACGCCGACAAAAAGCAGACCCGCCAACGTGGCGCTCACTTGCGCCACGGTGACGAAATAGTCGTGCCAGGCGGCAACGTCGTCGGTGCTCATGTGAAAATGCCCCGCCCGGTTCAAAGGCGAGGCATTGTATCACATCGTTGCCGGTTCGCTTATCGAGGCGCCATGCGGATGGCGCCGTCGAGGCGGACGCATTCGCCGTTGAAATAGCCGTTCTTGATCATCTCCAGCGCCAGCGAGGCATATTCCGGCGGATTGCCCAGACGCGGCGGGAACGGCACCTGCGCGCCCAGCGCCTGCTTCACCTGCTCCGGCGCACCAGCCAGAAGCGGCGTATTGAACAGGCCCGGCATGATCGTGTTGCAGCGGATGCCTTCCTGCGCCAGATCGCGCGCGACGACCAGCGTCACGCCGTTGATGCCGGCTTTCGAGGCGGTGTAGGCGGCCTGACCGATTTGACCATCCTGCGCTGCGACCGAGGCGGTATTGACGATGGCGCCGCGCTCACCGCCCTCCAGCGGATCGAGAGTCAGCATGCCGGCGGCCGACATCGCGATGCAGCGATAGGTGCCGACGAGATTGATCTGGATGATGCGGTCGAAATCCTTCGACTGGAAGAAGCGAATCTCGCCCGTCTTCTTGTCGCGGCTCGCGGTCTTGGCGGCGTTGCCGGTGCCCGCGCAGTTGACGAGGATGCGCTCCTGGCCGTTCGCGTCGCGCGCCTTCTTGAAGCCGGCCGCGACGCTTTCATCATTCGTGACGTTCACTTCGCAGAACACCCCGCCGATCTCGGAGGCCACTTTCTCGCCCTTGTCCTTCTGCAGATCGAAGATCGCGACCTTCACGCCATGCTTCGCCAGAAGGCGCGATGTCGCTTCGCCGAGGCCCGATGCGCCGCCCGTCACGACGGCGGAGATTTTTGAGCTGAGTTCCATGTCCAGTCCTTCCCTGAGAGCTGGCGGACTCTTAGCCGTAAGGCCACGCCCCGCCTAGTCTGACGTGGCGGAAATGCTCTTCAGGCAAGCACCATTTGCGTTTGCGTAACCACCGCCACCAGCTTGCCGTCCTCCCGCGAGATCTTGGTTTGCCACACCGAACTGCGCTTGCCGACGTGGAGTGGCGAGGTTTCGGCGTGGACCGTGGAGCCTTCCCTCGCGGCGCCGATGAAGTTGGTCTTGCTCTCGATGGTGGTGGTGAGCGCACCGTCCGGCAGATTGAGCCACGCGCCGATAGCGCCCAACGTATCTGCGAAGGCCATGATGGCGCCGCCGTGCAGGATGTTGGCGGCGGTGCAAAGGTCGGGACGGACGCGCAGCCGCGCGCGCACTTTTTCCTTGGTTGCCTCGACGATCTCGACGCCCATCAACCGGGGAAACGGCTGATTGCCGAGGATTTCCGAATTCTGTTCCGCCATGCGAAGCCCTTTCCAATTGCGGCCATCGACCCGATATTAGACCGATGGCTTCCAAAACCGACCTTCCGAACCCAGCGCCCTATCAATTGCCTGCCATCGTCGCGCGCAACGAGCGCATCGTCGAGAAAAGCTTCTGGCGGAAATTGCTCGCGATCGCCGGCCAGATTCCTTTCGCGGAGGACCTTGCCGCGGCCTATTACTGCGCGGTCGATCCCGCAACTCCCTCGCGGGTAAAGGGGGTGATCTTCGCCGCGCTCGCCTATTTCGTGGTGCCCTTCGATGCCATTCCCGATTTCGTGGCGGGACTGGGCTTCACCGACGACGCGGCAGTGCTCGCCATGGCGATCGGCCTCGTCTCGCGTCACATCACGGAAGAGCATCGCAAACGCGCACGCCGGACGCTCGGCGTTGGGCAGCCCGAGACATGACCTATGCCGAGGTGGGAACATTTCTCAAATCGCTCAAGCATACGACCATGGTCGTGCAGTGGGGCGACCATCACGTTTATAAGATCGGCGGAAAGGTCTTCGCCATCGTCGGCGGTTCCGGCGATGCCGAACCCGGGCTGACGTTCAAAGCCGGCGAGACAAGCTTCGCGATCCTCACCAGGCAGAAGGGCATCGTCCAGGCGCCCTATATGGCGCGCAATCAATGGGTGAAGCTGGAGCGGTTGTCGGCGCTGAAGGACCGCGAGCTCAAGGCCTATCTGGAACGCTCCTACAACATGATCGCGGAAGGCCTGACGAGGAAGATGCGCGTAAGCCTCGGCTTCGCGCAGCCGCCCGCGGAGAAGGCGCCCGCAAAAGCACGAAAGAAACGGAAGAGCGCCTAGCGCGCGACGAAGAGACGGGGTTTGGGCGGTTCGGCCTGCGCCTTGTCCTGCGCCACGAATTCGATGCCGATGCCGGTGTCGTGATGGCGCGCAACGCGGCCCGCCATCTGGCCGATGAGCACGAACTCGCCGATCGGCGGGCGCACATCGGTGTTCAGGGAGACGCCCGACAGTGAGAGGTCGAGCACCTCGCAGTTCACGACTTCGCCGTTGGCCCGCGTGAAGCGAGCAAGGCCCTTGGTGGGCGTGCGGTCGTGGCGGCGCAGCGGCGATTCGTCGAGACTGCCGCCACTGAGATATAGCGTGAGCTGTTCCGCCACGCGGTCGCGCTTGTGTTGCGAGCAGTTGAACTGCACGCCGAAATATCCATCGTCGGGGCGCGCAACGACGCCTTCGAAACGCCCGAAGCCATCGATATAGACGACGATCTGCGTACCCTGCGCGGGCACGATCTCAGATGAGATGCGTGCGCCGCCCGGCGACATGTCCGAAATCTTGCAATGCGCTTCGCGGCTTTCCGACGGTACGAAGAGGCGGCCCGAAAGCGATACCGGCACGCGCTTGTAGCGCCTGCGTTCGGCACGAGCTTTGGCGACCAGCTCTTCCTTATCCGTCATGTCGCACCCAAGCCGTTTCCGGCCCCGGATTTTTGCCTCGAATGTCGGTTTTAGTACCGAAGGGTCAACAGGAGGTTACCGCGGCCCCGCTCCCGTCATGCCTAACGAATGGTTACCAGCCGGGGCTTAACCTCCACGCCAACGCGGGCTATAGAGCGGACAGTCCTTTCTCTCCGGCCATTCGGACCGGCTTTGCTTGAAAATCGCAGGAGATTTCCGGCCATGATGCACGCCCCTTCCCGTTCCGGACTGATCCGCGCCGTCGTCGTGGCCGCCGCGCTCGCGCTGTCGGCATGTGCCGGCAATGGACTGCTCGATCAATTGGATCAGGCGCAACCCACCGGATCGGATTTCTCCAAGGCGCTTTTCAAGAACTACTCCTATCTCGCCCATTCCTTCGGCGATGTGGGAGGTGAAGCGAGTACTGCGTTCGATGCCGACAATTCGCTGTCGCTCTCCGGTGGAAATGGCGACGTGGCCGATCTGGCGACGGCCTATGCGCAGAAGGCGCTGGACGCCGCGCAAGGCCAGGAAGTGCTGCCCGAACCCGCGCCCGACGGCGATGCCGATGGGGCGACGATGCGCGATCGCCTTCTGAAGAGCCTGGAGGATGGGCGCAGCAAATTCCCCGATGACGCCGCACGCGCACAGGCGGAATACGATTGCTGGATCATGGACCGCAGCGTGGCGGGATTGGATCAAGCGGCTGCCCAGTGCCGCCGCGCGCTCGACGCTGCGTTGTCGCAGCTCGAACATGAGCTCAATCCGGCGCCGCCGCCGCCGCCCGCGCCGTCGACCACCGACTACACCGTCTATTTCGACTTCGATTCCTGGACGCTCAAGGCCGAGCAGCTCACCACCTTGCAGCAGGCGATCGCCACCGCGCGCGCGGGCGGACAGTCGCGGATCACGGTCGTGGGCCACACCGACACGTCCGGTTCGGCCGCTTACAACCAGCGGCTCTCTGTGAAGCGGGCCAATGTGGTCGTCGAAACCCTTGTCGACATGGGCGCGCGCCGCGAGGCCATCCAGGCCAGCGGCGTGGGCGAAAGCGATCTGGCGGTTCAGACCGGCGACGGCGTGAAGGAGCCGAAGAACCGGCGCACCGTGGTGACGCTGGTTCCGTAGCGTTCGACTTCCGCGCTCAAAAAACGCGACACCGGCGTCATCTTTGCGCTAGGCTGGTCCCAAGAAGAACGGGGACCGGGAAGCGACCATGAAGGCGTTCGACTACATCATCATCGGTGCGGGCAGCGCGGGCTGCGTGCTCGCCAATCGCCTGTCCGCCGATCCCGAGAACGAGGTTCTGCTCATCGAGGCGGGCCCTCGCGACAAGTCGATGATGATCCACATGCCGGCAGGCATCCCCTCGCTCATCGGCAAGAAGAATCCGCACAACTGGTACTATGACACCGAAGGTCAGCTTCATCTCAACAATCGCAAGCTCTATTGGCCGCGCGGACGCGGATGGGGCGGGTCGTCTTCAATCAACGGCATGATCTATATCCGCGGCCATGCGCGCGATTACGATCACTGGCGGCAGATGGGCAATGAAGGCTGGTCCTTCGCCGATGTGCTGCCCTATTTCAAGCGCGCGGAGACGAACGAAAACGGCGGCGACGAAGTCCATGGCGGCGAAGGACCGCTGCATGTCTCCAACGGCCGCTCCGCCAATCCTTTGTTCCGCGCTTTCATCCGCGCGGGCCTGGATGCCGGCCACAGCGAGACAAAAGACTTCAACGGCTATCAGCAGGAAGGCTTCGGCCCCTATCAACTGACGATCAAGAACGGCAAGCGCTGGAGCGCGGCGTCGGCCTATCTCACGCCGATCATCGATCGGACCAACCTCACCATCGAGTCCAATGCCCATGTCACGCGCATTCTGTTCGAAGGAACGCGCGCCGTCGGCGTCGAATATGCGCAGGAGAAGCAGAAGGTCCAGGTGCGCGCGACACAAGAGGTTCTTCTGTCGGGCGGGGCGGTGAACACGCCGCAGGTTCTGCTGCTCTCCGGCGTCGGCGACGCCGACATCCTCAAGCGCTTCGATATTCCGGTGTTGCTCGATCTGAAGGGCGTGGGCCGGAACCTGCAGGATCATCTCGACTGCTCGATCCAGTATGAATCGAGCCAGCCGATCACGCTCTACAGCCAGGCAAATCCGCTCAACGCGCTGAAAACCGGGCTGCAATACATGCTGTTCGGCACCGGCCTGGCCACGGGGCAAGGTCTCGAATCGGGCGCGTTCCTGAAGAGCCGTCCGGATCTGGAGACCCCGGATCTGCAATTCCATTTCATCACGGCCCTGATGTACGACCATACGCGCAAGCGGGCCGACCGCCATGGCTTCATGGCGCATGTCTGCCAGCTCAGGCCCGAAAGCCGCGGCTACATCTCGATCAAATCCGCCGATCCGTTCGTGGCGCCCGTCATCCAGCCCAATTATCTGGAAGCGGAGGAAGACCGCCGCGCGCTGCGCGAAGGCGTGAAGATCGCGCGCGAGCTTTTCGCCCAGAAGGCGTTCGATCCCTATCGCGGCCCCGAATTGATGCCGGGCGCCCATGTCACGAAAGACGACCAGATCGACGCGTTCGTGCGCAGGACCGCCGAGACGATCTACCACCCCGTCGGCAGCGCCAAGATGGGACATGACAAGGATTCGGTGGTGGACCCGCAGCTGCGCGTACATGGCATCGAGGGTTTGCGCATCGTGGACGCCTCGGTCATGCCCTCGCTGGTGTCGGGGAATACCAACGCGCCAACCATCATGATCGCGGAGAAAGCATCCGACATGATTTTGGGCAAAGCGGCGATGGCGCCGGAGCATGTGCGCGTGGCGGAGGACAACATTAAATCGGCGATGGCGGCGGCCTGACCCTATCGGGCGCGCAACCTAGCGGGTAAGCTCCCCGTTATGGCTACCATGAAGCGCGTATGTCTTCTTGCCGGTGTCGCGTTTGCGGCGTACCTGCCGCCGGCATTCGCGCAGCCCGTGCAGCTCACCGAAATGAATTTCGACATGTGGTGTCAGGAGGAGCAGCATCTTCCACCGGAGCGCTGCGACAAGCGCTTGCCGGACGACGACGCGGCGTTCCAGGCCTACCGCGCGAAGATCGAAGACTACGAGGTGCCCTATTTGCAGGAGCGCCAGCAGAAGGATCAGATGAACCGGGTGATCCTGCACAACGATCCGGTCGATCATCCCACCGGGCCGGCCAAGCAGCAGAACCCCGCGCCGCCCGACTCTCCGCCGTCAAACTGA
>JBQCFD010000049.1:0-2213 GCA_051959625.1 Rhizomicrobium sp. | reverse complement strand
AATCGTCGTATTCGTGATGGTGGGACTCACGATGTTGTTTTTCTTCGGTGTCGATTGGGTGCTCGCGATGGGCGAGCGCTGGCTGATCGGCGCGATGGGTTGATGCGATGAGCGAAGCAGGAACCGCAACCAAGACCGTGGCTGATGCCCGCTGGTACATCGTCCACACCTACTCGAACTTCGAGAAGAAGGTGGTGGAGGAGATCAAGCGTCAGGCGAAGATCCAGGATCTGGAAGACTACGTCGCCGATGTGATCGTTCCGGTCGAGGAAGTCGTGGAAGTGCGCCGCGGGCAGAAGAAGAACGCCGAGCGCAAATTCCTGCCGGGTTACGTGCTGCTGCACGCCAAGCTGACGGACGAGGTCTATCACCTTGTGAAGAACGTCGCGAAGGTGACGGGCTTCCTGGGTCAGAACAACAAGCCGATGCCGCTGCGCCAGGCCGAGGTCGATCGCATCCTCAACCAGGTGCACGAAGGCGCGGAACATCCGAAGTCGTCGATTACCTTCGAGGTGGGCGAGCAGGTGAAGGTGGCCGATGGGCCGTTCGCGTCGTTCAACGGCGTGGTGGAGGAAGTGGACGAAGACCGCTCGCGCCTGAAGGTCGCCGTTTCGATCTTCGGCCGCGCGACGCCGGTCGAGTTGGAATTCACGCAGGTCGAGAAGATCTGACGTTTTTGATTTGGCGCCGGGGTCCAACCCGCCGCACAACCGTGGGAGAGCCCGCCGGCTCGTCAGCACCACAACACCGCGTAGGAGGCGGTTTATAAAGTGGCGAAGAAAGTAGTCGGTTACATCAAATTGCAGGTGCCCGCCGGCGCGGCGAATCCGTCGCCGCCGATCGGTCCTGCGCTCGGCCAGCGCGGCCTGAACATCATGGAGTTCTGCAAGGCGTTCAACGCGAAGACGCAGCAGATGGAAAAGAGCATGCCGATCCCGGTGACGATCACCGTGTTTTCGGACAAGTCTTTCACATTCGAGATGAAGACGCCGCCGGCTTCCTACTTCCTGAAGAAGGCCGCCAAGCTGCAGAGTGGCTCCAAGACCCCGGGTCTGTCTTTCGCAGGTTCCGTGACCAAGGCGCAGGTGCGCCAGATCGCGGAAGCGAAGATGAAGGATCTGAACGCCAACGACATCGAAAACGCGATGCTCCTCATCGAAGGCAGCGCGCGCTCGATGGGTATCGAGGTGAAGGGGTAGGCCATGGCGAAGATTTCAAAGCGCTTCAAGAAAGCCAACGAGAGCCTCGATGCCACGAAGTCGTATGACGTCGGCGAGGCGGTTAAGCTGGTGAAAAGCCGCGCCACCGCGAAGTTCGATGAGACGATCGAGTTGTCGATCAATCTCGGCGTCGATCCCAAGCATGCCGACCAGATGGTTCGCGGCGTCGTTTCGCTGCCGAGCGGCACCGGCCGTTCGCTGCGGGTCGCGGTGTTCGCGAAGGGACCAAAGGCGGAAGAGGCGAAGAAGGCGGGAGCCGATCTCGTCGGCGCGGAAGACCTGTTCGAGATCGTGAACAAGGGCGAGATCAACTTCGACCGCTGCATCGCGACGCCGGATATGATGGGCCTGGTGGGCCGTCTGGGTAAAGTGCTCGGCCCGCGCGGCATGATGCCGAACCCGAAGGTCGGTACCGTGACGATGGACGTGACGCAGGCGATCAAGGACGCCAAAGGCGGCGCGGTGGAATTCCGCGTCGAGAAGGCGGGTATCGTTCAGGCCGGAGTTGGCAAGGCGAGTTTCACTGAAGACGCGATCGTCGCGAACGTGAAGGCGTTCGTGGACAGCGTCATGAAGGCCAAGCCGTCGGGCGCCAAAGGCACGTATATGAAGAAGATATCGCTCTCATCGACGATGGGGCCGGGCGTGAAGATCGCGCTCAGCAGCGTCGGCGCATCGAGTGCGGCTGCGTAAGGAAGAATTCGGGCCGGCGATGGCCCGAACTGTCCGAGACCACCGGAGTCCGAAAGGACTTAAAATTCTCCGGTGCAGACAGGGAAGAAAACCGATTTCGAGGGAAACCTCGCATTCGGATTTGAAGCCCTGGGACAGAAATGCGTGTCACAGGGCTCTGTTCCGGATCGCCACGGAGCAGGGTTGATAGGAGAGCACAGTGGATAGAAACCAGAAGGCGGAAGTCGTCGAAGACCTGAATGGCGTCTTTGCGAATGCCGGCTCCGTGGTTGTCGCCCACTACACGGGCCTGACGGTCGC
>JBQCFD010000048.1:0-3680 GCA_051959625.1 Rhizomicrobium sp. | reverse complement strand
GGTCGCAGCGACTCACCTTGTCCAGGATCGAATCCCGTACGCGGCGAAAATTGCGGTAGGTCCAGTAACGGCTATGAGCCCGCCTTGACGACATGGTAGTTAGCCGGTCTGCAAGCGCCCTTGTGATGCCTCCGGCGTTCGTTGTCTGAGCCTTATCATAGATGCGGAGTGATAGATCTATCTGCGCCGCGCGCAGTTTCTGCAGCGTCCGGTAGCGGATGCCGCGCAGCGGATCGATGACCAGTGCGCGTCCCAACAGCCGCGCGGCGCGGCCAGGGTCTTTGTAGAGCATATGGCGGATGCGCATCGGCTCGCCTTCGTCGTCCATCAGCGCCTTCTTATGCGGCGGCGGCAAAGGCGCCTCGCTGGCGTCGAAGAACTCCCAGTCCACCGGGATAGGCACACGGCCCGGATAACCAATCACCGAAATCGCCCATCCCTTTTCGCGAAAGGTGCGGATCTGCCGGAGCACGCGCGGCTCCTGCGTCACCGGTGTCAGCGAGATGATGCAGACACGCTTTTGCGATGGGCCGTCCACGAATAATCGTCCGATATAAAAGCTCAGCCGCGCCCGAGCAGCGCCTTGAGCGTGAGATAGCTGCGATATTTGACGCGATAGGCAAGGCCTTTCGCGCGCCCACCCACCAGCCTTACCAGGCGCTTGGGATCACGCACGGTCATGATCATGCCCAGGATAGGCAGGTAGTAGACCGGCTGCCATTTCATATCGGTGTCATAGTCCCACAGCGTGACCGGAGGCTTATCCATGATCTGCTGATATTCCTCCGGTTTGATGCCGAGCTTCTTCAGCACGAACTCGCGGTCGATTTTCGCCAGTTCCTCGTCTATCGGCGGTTTCTGAATTGCGGCTAGTGCCTCGTCGCGAGTCATGCGGTGGTCGTTGATGAGGCAGGAGAGATGAGGGCGGCGCTTGTCGGCCCCGAATTTACGCGGCAGGAACTGTGTCTGATAGAAGCGCGTGTAGAGCGACTCGTGGTGCTTATCGCCGTAGCTGACCCAGCCAAGTTCTTTCTTTGCGATCTCGATGGCTTCGAACTTGTTGTAGTCGATGTGGTTAAGAAGATAGACCATCTCCATCCGCTTTATCTGCGGCCAGTAAATTGCGTAATCGAAGAAGGTATAGTGCGGGTAGGTCTTCAGCGGCTTGTCGCTGAATTTCTTTGCAACCGTGCGGATGTAGCGCCAATCGCTGTGACCGTCCGACCATGTGCGCGGAACCATCTGTTCAGTGGCGTAGTTCGAGCCACCCATGATGAAGCGCACTCCGTTTTCGATGGCGATGCGATACAATGTGGCGGTGATCGCGTGATCGGTGGGTATTTCGCAATCTGGAACGCCCGCGCGCACGAACGCGGCCTGCAGGCTGCGGAACTCATCCCAATTCAGAACCTCGGTGTAGAGATCGATGCCGAGAATGTTGACGACGTTCTCGATATTTCGGACCGCAATTTCGGTGTTCCAGCCATTGTCGAGGTGGATCGCCAGCGGGCGCAGGCCCAACTTCTTCACCACGAGGTAGGCGACATAGGTGCTGTCCACCCCGCCGCTAAGGCCTATGATGCAGTCATAACGCTTGCCTTTGCCTTCCGCCTTGATGGTATTGGCCAGCTCTTCCATTTCGGCCCAGCCTTCAGGGCCACGCTTCACGTACTTGCCGATATTCACATCATAAGAGCGGCAATGATTGCAGACACCGTGCTCGTCGAATGTGATCTCTGGATCGGTCGTGTCCATGATGCAGCGCGTGCAGATCTGATAGCGGCCCTCCGGCTGCTCGCCGGGGCGATGAGGTGGCACGCTGTAATATTTGCTGACCCGGTTATTGAAATACTTCGCGAACAGACCGTCGAATCCGTTGATCAAGCCTTCCCGAATCTTCGTGCGTAACGTCGGCACTGCGCACTTTCCCTTCTGTGTTCTGCTGCTGCCTGTGACCGGACGGCGCCAAGGGCGCATTATAGCGGCATCCAGCGTCGCGGATGTCCAGCAATTCCAATGCGTTAATTTCGTAGGCCAGAGCGCCGCGGGCCGTCGATAATCCGTCTTTGAGCCTCATGCAACAGGGCGGGCGCGGCTGGTTTCAAAGGGCAACCCCTGGGGGCGTCGTGCGCCGATACAAGCGGCCACAATGCCCCGAATTTTATGAAATGGGCCCGCCCTTGCGGCGATAAGTCCATGGTAGAACTCGATAAATTGTAGCATCCGGCGCCTGTTACAGGGATAATCCCCTCTCGACAGGGGGCTAAGACAAGCGGGGTTGTCTGGCGCCAAGAAAATCTGAAGGGGACCGGTTTGAAAATTTGGCACTTTGGCCTCCTCGGCGTGCTGGCGCTGGTGGCGGTCCTTCTCGCTGTTTTCTGGCGTCCGGTCAGCGAAACTGCCGATCTGGCCACCCACCGCATTGTCGACGTCGAATTTGACCCGGCGCATCCCGAAGATTTCCGCATCAACGCCAAGGATGTTCGCTGTGGCGCCGACCTAGTCGAGTCGGTCCAGAGCCGTGACTACACGAACCAAGGCGATTTGGAGTTCTGGTGCCGCGAAAAGCACCAGCCTCTGCCGGTGTTCAAGAACATTGGCAAAGCCTTCCCGGAGCAATTTGGAAGCTCACTCGCCAATGTCTCCGGTCGCATGTACGAGCTGGTTTCGGAGTCGTATTACAAAAATGGTGCATGGCGTTTTTGGAATAAAAAAAATCACGACCGCATTGATAATGGCCGGACGATAAACCTGCAGCAACGCAACGGCATCACCTACCGCTTCGTCATCGAAGGTAGAAAATGCACCGGCGTTTCGATATTTTCCGATGAGGGTTATCACGGCACTTATCAAGGCAAAGATTGGGCCGACTGGTCGGCGATGTACACGGACGGCAAAATTGTTGCCGCGAATATTGGCCATCGCATGCGCATCGGCAATCTGCCTCGCGCAACAAGCTTTGATCGTTGCCGTGCTCTTAGCCTTCAGCCTGTGGGCCCGCCGGACTGGATTTACGCAATCACGCCGATAAAGGGCGGACTGCTTTATGGGGGAAGCACGCCGTATATCCATGGCGAATGCGCAATGCTTCGCTTCCTCGACCTGCGGACACACACGGTTCAAACCATTCCACTACCCAACTGCAAGGACGGGCTGGTTACCGAATTCTATTCCTTTGCGCGCTTTGGAAAAAAATTGCTCGTTGGCCTGTACCCGTACGGGCGTTTGTTCGAATTCGATCCCGCTACTCACAAAGTCGTGCCGACGAACTTCGGCAAGTTGCGCCCACAGGACAAGCTCTATGACGGGCTTCCATATCGGGAGTCCCAATCCGTCCTTGTGGCCGATGGCTATGTGTTCATTGGAATGTATCCCGGGTCGGAATTGTTCGTGCATGAGGAGAACGATCCAAACAAGTTGAGCGTAATCCGGATGCTCAAGTCACCTCCGCGAAACGACGGTGACTGGACCCCTTATTCCACCGTCCTCACCCAAATGATGCTAAAGAGTACTGGCGCGAAAGATGTTCGGTCCATACCTCCGTCGGTGCAGCAATCACTTCGCGATCGCGCGCTTTATATGGACTCTTGGTCGCAGCGCATTCCAAGCGTCACTCTCTTTTCAGGCAAACTTTGCGCTGCGACTGCGAACTTCACAGGTCTGCCTTACGATCCCAAAAT
>JBQCFD010000047.1:0-4541 GCA_051959625.1 Rhizomicrobium sp. | reverse complement strand
CAAGTTCGATGTGCCAACGGGCGGACCGTTCGCGATCGGCCTCGGCATGTGCATTCCGACCCTGATGGCGTACGGCAATGAAGAGGCCAAGAAGCGCTATGTCTGGCCGGCGGTGCAGGGCGATGAGATCTGGTGCCAGCTCTTCTCCGAACCGGCGGGCGGATCGGACGTCGCGGGCCTTCGCACGAAAGCAGAGAAAGACGGCGACGAATGGGTGATCAACGGCCAGAAGATCTGGACCACCGGCGCGCAGTTCTCCGATTACGGCATCCTGCTCACGCGCACCGATCCCAATGTGCCCAAGCACAAGGGCCTGACGATGTTCTATATCGACATGCACGATCCGGCGGTGGAAGTGCGTCCGATCAAGCAGGCATCGGGCGGCTCGGGCTTCAATGAAGTGTTCTTCACCAATCTGCGCGTGAAGGACTCGCAGCGACTTGGCGAAGTGGGTCAGGGCTGGCAGGTGGCGCTCACCACGCTGATGCATGAGCGCCTCGCGGTCGGCGGCGGTCAGGGCGGCGGCATCGACTCCAAGGAGTTGCTGCGTCTGGCTCGCACCTTGGAACTGGAAGACGGCCCGGCACTGAAGAACGCATCGGTGCGCGAGAAGATCGCGGACTGGTATGTGCGCGAAGCCGGTCTGAAATACACGACCTACCGCACCATGACGGCGCTGTCACAGGGTAAGCAGCCTGGGCCGGAGGCCTCGATCGCCAAGATCGTCGTCGCGTCCAAGCTGCAGGATGTTTCGGCCTTCGCCACCGAACTCGAAGGCGAAGCGGGCGTGCTGCAAGGCGCGGATGCGCCGGCGCATGGCATGTTCCAGATGGGATGGCTGAGCGCGCCGGGCCTGCGCATCGCGGGCGGCACGGACGAAATCCTGCGCAACATCATCGCCGAACGCGTGCTCGGCCTGCCGCAGGACATCCGCGTGGACAAGGACGTGCCGTTCAACAAGGCGCCGACGGGCAGGTAGGGATGCCGCTGGAAGCCCTCGAGCACTACACCGTCCACTGTCTCGATCTCGAGGGCACCCGCGACTTCTATCGCGACGTGCTGGGGTTGAAGGAAGGCCCGCGGCCCAAGCTGGGCTTCGCCGGCCACTGGCTCTACTGCGGCGAGGTGCCGGTGGTGCATCTGCTGGGTGCTGACGGCGCGTTGCCGGAAAATCGCGGCTGCGAACCGGGTGGCGATACCGGATCGTTCGATCACATCGCGTTTCGCGGCAGCGGTGTTGCTGCCGTACTGGAACGTCTGAAGAAGCATGGTGTTGCGTTTCGCGAAAACCACATCCGCGATTTTGGATTGCATCAGGTTTTTGTCCGCGACCCGAATGGCATTACGGTAGAAATGAATTTCCGAAATTAACTGTATCTGGGAGGAAGACATGATCGGTTACGTCACAATCGGCACGAACGATCTGGAGCGCGCGAAGAAATTCTACGGTGCGCTGGCGGCCGAGATGGGCGCGAAGCCCACATTCGGCAGCGAGCGCATGCAGGGCTACGGCAGCAAGGGTGGTGCGATGCTGGCCGTCTGCACGCCTTACGATGGAAAAGCGGCGACTGTCGGCAACGGCACGATGTTCTCGCTCGCCGCGCCCGATCAGGCGATGGTCGACAAGATCTACAACAAGGCGCTTTCGCTGGGCGCGACGGACGAAGGCGCGCCGGGCTTGCGCGGCGACACGTTCTACGGCGCCTATTTCCGCGATCTGGACGGCAACAAGCTCTGCGTCTTCAAGGCGGGCTGAAAACGCGCTAGTGCAGGGGGATGATTTCGTCGCCCTGCATCAAAACTTGCACGATGGACGCCGCGTCCCGGCTCTGCCTTGGATGCGGCCGTTCGCTTGAAGAGATTGCCCGCTGGGGCAGCCTGAGCGAAGCCGAGCGCCTTGAGATCATGCGCGCGTTGCCCGAGCGGATGCGCGCTGCGAATTTGAAGCCAGCACAGGGAACGACGTCATGAAGGACTTCAGCGGAAAATACGCGGTGATCACCGGCGGCGGCACGGGCATGGGGCGAGAGCTTGCCATCCAGCTCACGGCCGAAGGCTGCAATGTCGCGATGTGCGACGTCTCGCCCGAGAACATGGCGAAGACCAAAGAGCTTTGCGTGAAGGAAGCGCCACAGGGCACGCGCGTGGCCACCTTCAAGGCCGACGTCGCGCTCGAAAAGCAGATGACCGATTGGGCCGACGCGGTGAAGAAGGAATTGGACACCGATCACATCCATCTTCTCATCAACAACGCCGGCATCGGCGGCGGCGGCAGCTTCGTGAACGGCGACCGCGCGCAATGGGACAAGACCTTCGACGTCTGCTTCTACGGCGTCATCAACGGCTGCCGCGCGTTCCTGCCGATGCTGATGAAGGCCCGCGAGGGTTTCATCGTTAACACTTCGAGCGTGAACGGTTTCTGGGCGTCCATCGGTCCCGGCCGTCCGCACACTGCTTATTCAGCGGCGAAGTTCGGCGTGAAAGGGTTCACCGAAGCCTTGCAGGAAGACCTGAAAATGAACGCGCCGCATATCAAATGCGCGGTGGTGATGCCGGGGCACATCGGCACGGAGATTGTTGCCAATTCGCGCAAAATCCTTTCAGGCGGCAAGGCGGACCTGGATGGCGCGCGGCAGATGATGGCCACAATGGGCATGGATGCATCCAAGCTCAGTGACGCCGAAATCGGCCAGATGGTCGAGATGCAGGCTGTCGCGTTCCGCGACAACGCCCCGACAACGGCCGCGCAAGCCGCGAAGATCATCCTTGACGGCGTGCGCGCGGAGAAGTGGCGGATCCTGGTGGGCGACGACGCGCATTTCCTCGACGAGCAGGTGCGCAAGGATCCGGAAAGCGCCTACACGGCGGCGTTCTACGAGAATCTCACCAAGTCCACGCGCTGGGGAATCTGATCAGGCGGGTGCGGGTGTTCGCTCCGCGAGCATCCGCACCATGAACGCCACGGCGACGAACACGAGCACGCCGAGCACGCTGAGTCCCGCGTCGGTGTAGAGCAGGCCGTTGGAACCCCACCGGTCGTGCCCCCATCCGTCGAAAATGCCTGCGTAGATCAATGGCACATTCGAGATGCCGCTTAACACGTTTGATTTCGTGCCCGCTGCGCCTCTGCCGATCGTCTCAAACACGACGGCGGCGTAGCCCGCATAACAAACGCCGAGGAGAAAAGCGTAGAGCAGCACATAGATGACGAACATCGTCTGTGTTCGCGGCGAGAGCGCCATCACGATGGCGGAGATGGCGATGACGATCCCGAACAGATTGTAAGCAGTCTTGCGATCCATCTTGTCGCAAATCCATCCCCCGATCAGGCTGCCGATCATCGCCATCACGCCGCCCAAGACGCCGTTTACAAGCGCCACTGCATTGGCGCTGGCATGCCAGTCGTCCGCAACCGCGGACCAGAGGTTCTGCGCCGCGCCCACGCCGATGGGCAGCAGCATGAGGAAGAACACCAGGCCGCCATTGCGCGACGTGAGCAACGCCCAGCAGTCGCGCCCGACATTCGCAAGGCTGCCGAACAGCGATTGCACGCGATGCTCAACGACCGGTTCTTCCAAAAAGAGCAGCGCCAGCGAGGTGGCGACGCAGAAGACGCCCAGCGCCGTGCCCGATGTCCAAAGTGGTGCGTGCTGTGCGAGCCACAGGCCCAAGCCGCCGCCCAATCCGGTGCCGCCCAGATTACCGGCCTGGCTCCATCCTCCCGCGCGGCCTTTTTCTTCATCGGATGTGCCGTGCGCCATCAGGCTGGATCCGGCGATGGTGGTGATGGTGGCGGTGAAGGAAAAGCCGAAGCAGAGCGCTTCGAAGATGCCAAGATTGCCGCTTGTGATCGGTACTAAAGCGGTGGCTGCCATCAACACGCCGCTGAGAACCGCGGAGATCAGATACCAGACGCGCACCGATAGCGTTGCGTCGACCAGCGGCGCCCAGATCGCGCGCCATGTCTGGGGTAGCAGACTCAAGCCGACGAGAGCTGCGATTGCGCCCACACTCACGCCTGCTTGCGACAGCAGATACGCCAGGGACACCACTGCATACCCATTGGTGATGCCCATTGGCAGAAATAGTATGATGTAAAGAACCGGACGAAGTCTGGAATCAGGCAAAACGCGTTCGGCCATGAGTGCCCCCGATGTTGGGGCAAGCTAGCGGACAGCCGCGCAAAGTGCGCGCAATATTTTGATTACACGTCCTATCCAATCCGTCATGTCCGCCCTCGTGGCGGCTATCCATTTTCCGGGGCGGAGCAGGCACGGACGGCTTCTGGAAAATGGGTGGCCGGGAATAAGCCCGGCCATGACGGGCGTGAAAAGAGGAGAGACTAGACTACGTCGCTCAAAAGCCCGCGTTTCAGCGGATCGGCGTCGAGGAGCTTGCCGGACATCGCGCCCAGCCAGTCGAGGCCTTCGCGCAATCTCACATTCTCGCCGATGACGAGGACGGCAGGGGCTCGACCTTCCTTCGCACGCGCACCTAGTTCTGCAAGGGTGGTCACACGCACATCCTGTTTGCCGGAGGTC
>JBQCFD010000046.1:0-2742 GCA_051959625.1 Rhizomicrobium sp. | reverse complement strand
TTCAAAGCCGGCTTCCGCGCCGGCGGTCGTGACACTCGTTATCGTACGCTCCTGGTGAGGGGCGCACGGTTTGGCGCCCGCGGAAGTCGCCCGGCCCGGATGGCCCGCGACTCTCTAATGCAGTGCAACATAAGCAATAATTGTTGACTGTCAAGGTCAGATATTAGCCTCAAAAGCCCTTGGAATATGCGGGTTTCGGACGGCTCAGGTCTGGATGAAGGAAAGCCTGTCGTCGAACAGCTTTTTCCATTCCTCATATTGGTCGCTGCCGGGGTCTGGATAGACCGCGTATTCCACGTCCCGCGCCAGCACCAGCGCCTGCTCGATGGACCATGGCCGCCCGGAGGCCGCCATGATGCCGCCCGCCAGCGATGCGGCCACGGAGCTGCGCACGGCAGCAAGCAAATCCCGATCCGACATGACACAGCCTTTTCATCAACGATGCATCCCTGACGAAAGTCGCGGCGCGCTGTTTTGGTTTCCCGCGTTCGCTGGACATTGAGCATGTGCCGGGAAAAGCTTGTGGCCGGGCAGGATTCGAAGGGTGGGACGATGAGCGTGTTGCGGGCGATCGTGCTGGCGCTGGCCGCGTTGGGCCTGTGGTTTCTCTCCAATTATGAGAGCCAGCCGCATTGGCAGAACTACGCGGCGAAATCCGCGACGGAATTTTCCGCCACGCGCGCCGCCGCAACCCTCGGCCGGATTCTCGGACGCCCGGAAATACCCGATCCCGTCGGCAGCGCGCACAACGCGGAAATCCGCGCGAACATCCAGAAGGAATTCGCCAAGATCGGCGTGAAGACGACGACCTACGAGGCTTTCACCTGCAACGCCTGGCGCGGCTTCAGCTTCATCGCCTGCGCGACGGTGACGGACATCATCGCCGACGTGGTGCCGGGCGAGGGCAAGGCCATCGTGATGCTTGCGCATTACGACTCCGTGCCCGCCGGCCCCGGTGCGTCGGACGACAAGTCGGGCGTCGTCACCGTGCTCGAAACGGCGCGCGCGCTGAAGGCGAAGAACGCGCCGGGCAAGCATCCGGTCATTGCCGTGATCACCGACGGCGAAGAGGCAGGGCTTCTCGGCGCCAATTCATTTCTTCAAAACCCGGCATTGAAAGCGCGTGTCGGTGTCGTCGTGAACGTGGAAGCACGCGGTACGCGGGGACAGAGCCTTCTGTTCCAGACCAGCCCCGGCGACGGCAAGCTGATCGACCTCTATGCGAAGAGCGTTCCGGTGATGGCGACGAGTTCGCTTTATGCCGAGATCTACAAATTCCTGCCGAACGATACGGACCTGACGCTGTTCATCCGGCAAGGTTTCCCGTCGTTCAACTTCGCCTTTGCCGACAACGTCCGCTACTACCACACGCCGATGGATACGCGGTCCAATCTGAGCCGCGCGACCTTGCAGATGCACGGCGACAACATGCTGGGCGTGGTCAACGCGCTGGAGCAGACGGACTACGCGTCGCTCAAGGGCGGCAATGACGTCTATCTTAGCATCCTCGGCGTGATGCTGCCGCGCCTTCCCGAGAGCTGGGCGCTGCCCTTCGCGCTTCTGGTGCTGTTCCTGATCGCGCTGGCGGCGTGGCATGCGCGGCGCGACAATTTTTCGGGCAAGCAGTTCACCCTTGCCGTGCTGATGCCGCCCGCCCTGATCCTGGGCTGCGTGGCCGTCGGCTTCGTGCTGGCCTGTATCGCCAGGCTGATCTCGGGCAATCCCGATCCGACCTATGCCTATCCCCTTGCCATGCGTTTGGCGCTTGGCTTCGGCGTATTCGGGGTGACGCTGCTCGTCTCCCGCATGACGGCGCTGCGCTATGCGGCAAGCGCGGCATGGCTTTGCATGGCAGGATTCGGCGTCGTGACGGCGATTTTTCTGCCCGGCATTTCCCCGTACTTCACGTTTCCGTCCTTTATCGCGGCGATCCTGTTGCTCGCCACCGCGCGCACCAAAAGCGGGTGGGACGGCACGGTGGGACAGATCGCCATCGCGATCAGCGCCCTTGGCGCGATGATCGTATGGATGGCGCTTGTCTGCAGCGGCGAAACGCTTATGGGGCTCTCGCTGCATCCCTTGTTCACGGTGCCGGCCGCGTTCGGGCTCATGACCGTCGTGCCGCTGCTTGCCGCGCGGCCGATGCCGCGCGCGAGCTGGCAAGTGATGTCCGGGGTGTTCCTGGCGGTTTCGCTCGGCTGCGCCGTCATCATGGGCTTCTATCCAGCTTACAGCGCACAGTCGCCGCAGCGGCTGAACATTCTCTATTTCGAGAAGGGCCAGCAACCGCCGCACTGGATCGCTGCGTCGGCATGGAAGGCCAAGAGCACAGAGCCAATCCCGCGTGCGATGGTGAAAGCCGGCAACTTCACCTACAGCGAGGACGCCTATGGCGGGCTCGGCATGGGCAGCGCCTATGTGGCGCCCGCGCAGGGAACGCCGACGTTCCAGATGCCGTCCGCGACGCTGCTGAGCGACACCAAGAAAGGCGACACGCGCATCGTGCACATCGCCGTGCACGGCTCGTCGGACACCAGCGCGATGCTGTTCCATATCCCGAAGGAAGCGAAGCTGAAGCGGTTTTCGATGCGCGGACAGGACTATGATCCGCCGGAAGGCTGGTCCGGCGACACGATGCTGGAATGCTCCAGCCCCGACTGCCGCGACCTCGACCTTAGGCTGACGCTGGGCACGACCGCGCCGCTCACCTTCGACTTCGCCGAGCAGCGCTACGGTTTGCCC
>JBQCFD010000045.1:0-4952 GCA_051959625.1 Rhizomicrobium sp. | reverse complement strand
TTCCGTGCTCAACCAATTGGCTGACGTATTCCCGAAATAGGGAGAAAGGCGGATTGGTGATCACTACATCGGCTTCCGCGAGCAACGCCACGCATTCTGGAGACCGAAAGTCTCCGTCCCCGGTCATTGGAGTCATGACGTTTCGGTCATGCGTCATCAGGTACTCGACGTCCGACAGGTCAATCGCGCCGTCGTTGTTGGAATCCGGTACCTCGGTGATCTCGACTTTGTACACTGGTTTCGCAGGACTCTTGTCTGACGCGTCTTCCGAATCCAGCAAGGAGAGCTGCGTCCCGACGATAGGGCTGCCTGAGTACGAGGTTGAGATGAGCTTCTTTAACCCGAGGTGGGTGAAGTTCATCGCGAAATACTTGAAGAAGTTGGACTCATATGGGTCATCGCAGTTGCACAGCACGACCTTTCCCTTGAACTGGTCGCGGTAGTGGCGCAACTCGGCTTCGATATCCGTGAGCTGGGTATACCACTCGTCGAGAGCCGCACGGTTCCGCGCGCTCAGCGTCTCGTTGCCTGCCATCTGCGTACCGACCTTCGTATCCCCGGTGAAGCAAGTCTACCGTAGGGCTCTGAAAATTTTAGACCAGCACCCGTTCAACCGATTGCGTCCGATGAAATTGACGACTCGAATCAAGTGACCGTGATCAGATCACCGACATAAAGACTGTTCGGCCGGGAGCCATGGGGCGAGCGAAGCTACCCGCGCAAGCGGCGTTGAAAACGGCATCCGTACCAAGCGCCCAGGCCACGACAGCATTGGAGTAGCGCGTAATTTAACCCTGTTCTACGAGTAGGCTTTTGAGATTCCGTGATACGGTGGCGAATATGTCGGCGGGCGGCATTCCATGCAGGCGCGCCAAACCTTCCAGGGCGATCCCGACATCGCTCGGCGTGGTCGGGCGGGCATCGGTTTGGGTGAATGGCCCATCTGTTTCCGTCAGAACGCGATCCATCGGCAGCGCCTTGGTTATCGCAGCGCGCTTTTCATTGGTGAGCATTTCCGCGTTCACCGAAAAATAGCAGCCAAGATCTACCGCCCTCTTGGCTTCCGCTGCGGTGCCGGTGAACCAATGAAGCACCACGCGACCGCGCGTAGGCGGCATGTATTGCTCGATCATATCGAGCACGACTTTGGTCGCCCTGACGCTATGCGTCGTGATGATCTTGTTTCCCGCCGCTGCGCAGAGCGTCAGCACGCGCGCGAAAATCTCCTTCTGCGTCTCAAACGACCTGTAGAACCGCGGGCCAGCGTCCAGCCCGACCTCGCCCACGTAGCGGGTTCGCGGCAGCAATTCCTCCCATAGACCGATTTCGTGAGCGCGTTTGGCGACTAGCTGAGGATGCAGGCCGAGTGCCGCCCGAACATGGCGGGTGGCGGATGCCAAATGATGATTCCGCGGCCAAGCCTTGGGCGTGGTGGTCACGGCGAGGGTGAACACGCCATCGCGCTCGCAACGCTCCACCGCGGCCGCATGGTCGGGGTAGAGATCGAGGTGGCAATGAAAATCGACGAGACCCGAGCGCATTGGGGCACTCACGATGGTGCAGCTCGAACACCAGTCAGCAAGCGCCCGACCTCCTCCAATCCGCGCCGATAGACATCGGCCAGGTCGTCGTGACGGGATGGATCATCATAGAGCGGTCCCGGCTTGTGGATGAGGGCCTTGGCGAGTTCCGGGCGCTTGGATAGTCGCGCGATTGCGATCTGGAAAGATCGGACCTGCTGACCTTCGGCCTGCCTGGTGTCCAATGTGACAGCCTTCAGATCGGGCACGCCGTAAGGTGTCGTATCCTTGCCGCGAAGTGCGGCTCGCCGAATGAGACATGGTAGGCAGTAACCACAGTGCCCCTGCGGCTTCTTGGTCCATCGTCCCTTTGTCGGTGACGAACACGATAGGGACAGCGGGGCGAGCCGATTTAACAGCGTCGGGTTGGCGCATTGGGTGACCATTTCCCCCTTGGTCTTGTTCCAATAGGGATTCTCGATCTTGCCTCCGACGCCGAGCGCCAGGAGAAGATCGTTCCAGCGGGCCATGTAGAAAGGATGCGTCGTCCGGGTGCTGAGCGCGCCGAGCCGGAGCCGATCGAGCGGCACATTGAGCGCGATCAGGCCGTTCTCCGGAACCTTGAGCACGAAGTCTCGGCCGAGCGCGGTACCGGCGGCGACGCCCAAGGAGAAGAACAGGAAGGAGCGGCCGCGCGTGGTGTCCTCCGATCCGACATCCTTGACCAACCCCCTATCGAAGCTCATCCATACCCGCAGCCGATCGAAGGCGGATGATCTGTAAGCGGCTTTCAACCCTTCGAAGCACTGCTCCTGCGACTTACTTACAAGCCCTTCACCCGCGTGGCTGACCAAGAGCGGCGTCTCGCCAGCAGTCAAACTGTCGATCGCTCCGATCAGACTGTCCAAACCACCGGAGAACAGACTCACACCATCAAACGGGGCCGGAATAAGGGTGGGGGCCGTTGCGGGAACAAGTTTCGCATAGCCCTTAGCCCGTTGGCGGAAGCCCACATCCCACCTGTCGCCGGTCAGAAAGTTCAGGGCGCGGACCAAGATAGACCCCGCGGCCGTCCATCGCGCCGGATCGCTCACGGGGATGACAAGCCGAATCTCACGCGTCCAGGCATCCTGCGATTCCGTGGAGCGGGAGATGCGGGTGTCCGCCGCGTGAACATGGGCCGCGACGACGAGCATGTCCGCGCCGATCTCGCTCGGGGCCAAGTGCAAAGCCTTGAGGTCAGCCAAGGCGCGGCCAATTCCATGACCGAGACGCTTGCCCGAGATCAACTGCAAGGTCGATGCAACCTCGTCGCGCGCCTTCGGGACACGGGTCTTATCGTCCGGCCCGAAACGGCCGATGATGACATGGCGCCTCATTTCGCTGCCTCCCCGTCGCCCATCGTCTGCAACACGTCGAAGGCGGACTGATAGACGTTCGTCACGAAGTCCATCACCGCATCGGTGGTCAGCGACTGTATGTTGACGCCTGCGGCGTTAATCGCGTCACTAATGCCACGCTGGATGAAATCACGCAGTTGCGCCTGAATCCTCTCGGCTGCGCGCGGATCGGCGGGCAAGGTCACGACCTTGGTTCCAATGTCGTTGCAGATGCGCGCCTCGATAGCGTGCGCCGCATATAGTTCGAACACGGTCTGGATCTGGCTAGGTGTGAGCGCGTCGACGTCGGTAATGCCCGCACCGGCGAGATCGGCGATGGTCTCGACGAAGGCGTCTCGCGCGATTCCCTCGTCGATCGTCCCGCCTTCTGGGCAGATGTAATCGGCAAGCCCCGCGAAAACTTCCTCAATCGGCCGTCCGGCGAGACTTTCGAGGTTGAGCGTTCGCAACGCCTCGCGGATGCCATTGGCGCTGGCATCGTTGAGGAATCGGACGAGCCCGGCGCCTGCGCCTCGCGACGAACCCATGCGCTGCGCGGCCTGGCGCGAACCGCCCGCCGACTTGGACACGTATTGTGAGACAGCGCGGCCGAGACTCCTGCGATCGCTGCCCCCCGAGCTTACGAAGCGCGTGAAATTGTTTCGGGCGGATGTGAACCGGTCCGATGCCCCTGCCGGCGCACTTGGTCGAGGCGCCGGCGCAGGAGGAACCGCTGGAGGCGGTCCATCGGTTGATGGGGGTTGTGCCCCGTCACCATTACCTCCGCCTGCGCCGGCCCCGCCGTCGCTTTGCAACCAACTCGGAATGAGCGGCGTGCCGCCACCTGCACCTCCAAAGGCGTTCGATGTGCCCATCAGCGTCCGCCTTTACGAGTGCGAAGCGCGGCGCTGGCCGTCGTCTTCAAAAAGGAGGACCCGGACGCGGACCATTCTTGAAGTAACCTTTCGAAACGAACCATCGCGTTGGAATCCTTGATGATGCCTTCCCAGCCGGACGCAGGCCACGGCCCGCACCGACCGGCCGGCAAGGCTTCGAGTAGGTCGAGAAGGTTGGCTTGAAGCGTCGGGTGCGCGCGAACCAACACAGCGAGGCCATCTATGCCGGGAGGCGCCGTATCGAAGGCGTCGCCACCCATGACGCGCCCGCGCAATTCCTCGAAGACCTGCGCGGCTTCGGCCGGAACGAGTTGCTTGAGTTCACCTTCGAACGCCTGGACGGCAAGTTTCGGACCGAGCAGCTTTTCGACCACCGCAGCGAGACGTCCGAGGACGGAGGCCGCGCCGAAATAGTCCTTCCGATCCTTGGCCACGAACAGATAGGGGCGCAGATCGACGTCGGCCAAGGCTGGTGACAACCGCGCCCAGGACCGTATCGCGTCAGATGCCTTCCATTCCGTCAGGATGGCGCTGCCATTGGAGTCCGGCACGGCGGTCGGCTTGGCGTCATCGGTAGAACTGGTCTTCGGCCTCGCTCGCTTCGCTTTGGGGACAAGCTTTTCCTCCGATGCGGCGGCTTCGAGTGCCGCCAAATCCGCGCAGTGGCCGTCGGGATCGCGAGCAGCGGCACTCGCGATCTGGTCGAACAATCTAGAGAGGAACCGTTCGGCCAGCATGAGCTTCGCCAAGACCGGCAGTTTCACCTCTTCGCCGAAGCCGCGTGCGAGCGCGGTCTGATAACGCAGCAGCAGCGTGTTCAGGAAGCGCTTGATCTGCCGCGGATTGCCCTGGGTGCCGCTGGACAGGATCGGACCGATCTGATCGCTCAAGGTGAGCGCGTTCTGGACCTGGCCGGCCTTGTCGCCCAAGGCGTTCTTGACCGTCTGCGCATAGAGCCCGGCCGTCTTCCAAGGCCGCCTAAGCAATTCACGCGCGACGGTAATGAGCGACAAGTAAGCGGGCGCGTCGTCGCCCAGCTCGGCGCCAATAAGCAACAAGGTGACATAGATACGGGTTTCGGTCTCGCCCAATGCCGGAATCCGGAATGGAATCTGGATCAGCTTTTCGAGGTAGTTACGTGCATAGTCACGGGGGCC
>JBQCFD010000044.1:0-3806 GCA_051959625.1 Rhizomicrobium sp. | reverse complement strand
GCGCCGACGGCTTCGGCAATCGGGCCATAAGAGTCATAGGCCGGTTCGATCAGCACCACCTCGCCGCCCGGCCCCGCCAATCCCATGATGGAAGCGGTGAGCGCCTCGGTGCCGCCGCTGGTCACCAGCACGTCTGTCTCGGCGTTGAAGTCCAGATCGTAGAAGCGCTTTGCATGTTTCGCGATGGCAGCGCGTAACGGCGGCAGCCCGCGCGACGGCGGATACTGGTTCGGCCCTTCCAGCAAAGCCTTCGATGCGGCTTGTCTTATGGAAAGCGGCCCGTCCTCATCCGGAAATCCCTGCCCCAGATTGATGGCGTTGTGCTTCGCCGCCAGCGCCGACATGTGCGTGAAGATCGTGGTCGGAAGACCGGCGAAGACCGGATTGAATTTGAGCTCGGACATGGCCGCAGCTTCAGGCGCACTACGCCGCATTTCAAGAGTGAGTTCGGCTCGATTCGCCCGCACAGGTGGTGAGCGCACAATTCGCCGCATAAGAGGACCGCAATCGGGAATATGCGCTTGGCAAAGGCCGCCTCGCCCCCCATGTTGCAAGCGAGGCTTTGGGGTTCGTCATGCGCATCGCCTTCGGTACCGCCATCGCCGGCGTGTTTTTCGCCTTGGCGCTGAGCAGCGGCGCAGCACACGCTGCGGACTGCCCAAGCGCTCCAAGCCTGACCACGTTCGCTTCCACAGCCTGGGGCATCGACGCGCGCAACACCCGCTTCCAGCCGCACACCGCGATCACCGCGGCGAATGTCGGCCGCCTCAAGCTCAAATGGGTCTATGGACTGGGCAGCGACATGCCGCGCTCCTATCCGCTGGTGACGGCCGACACGATCTTCATCGGCGATGACGGGCGGGGCGTGGTCGCGCTGAACCGCGGCAATGGCTGCACGCGCTGGACGTTCGATCACAAGCGGCCGATCGGCAGCGCGATCCTGCATGAGACCCAAAACGGCAAGACGACGCTGTTCTTCGAAGATCGTTATCCCGGGCAAATTTTCGCGTTGAACGCGGCCGATGGCCATCCGGTCTGGAATCGCGACGCGCCGGGCGACAATCCGGTGGCGATGCTGTCGGGCACGCCGCTGGTCGATGGCGGCCGGATGTATGTGCCGCTCTCCTCTTTCGAGGTCGGGCTGACCGTCAATCCCTTCTATGGCTGCTGCACGACAAGCGGCGGCATGGCCGCGCTGGATACCAGGGACGGCCATACCATCTGGTACCGGCGCTCGATCCCGGCGCTGCCGAAGGTGGTCGGGCATCACTTCATCTTCGTCGACGAGTCCGCGCCCTCCGGCGCGCCGGTGTGGGGTGCGCCGACCTTCGATGCCGCGAGCGGCACGCTGTTCTTCGGCACCGGCCAGAATTACAGCCGCCCCGCGACCACGACGAGCGATTCCATCTTCGCGGTGAACGCGAAGGACGGCAGCATCCGCTGGGTGCACCAGTTCCATAAGAACGATGCCTACAATGTCGCCTGCGATTTCGGCCTTGGCCATCCGAATTGTCCCAAGCCCATCGGGCAGGATCTGGATTTCGGCGCGCCGCCGATCCTGGCGCACACCAGGGACGGACGCGCGCTCCTCATCGGGGGCGAGAAATCGGGCAGGGTCTATGCGCTCGATCCCAAGGACGGCCATGTGGTGTGGACGCGGATCGCGGGGCGCGGCGGCGCGCTTGGCGGTGTCCACTGGGGCATGGCGGTGAACGAAGCGCTCGGCCTGCTGTTCGTGCCGGTGAGCGACGTCGACGCGGGACACTTGACCGGCACGGGTGCGGCACATGCGGGCCTCTATGCCTATGACATCGCGACAGGCGCGCCGCGCTGGGCGCATGTGCAGACGGCGCGCTGCCCCGATCGCGTGTGTTCGGCCGGTCTTTCGGCCGCGATCATCGCGGGACCGGACCTTGTGTTCGCCGGAAGCCTCGACGGCAAGCTCGAAGCGCTGGACGCGAAGAGCGGCAAGCTGTTGTGGAGCTACGACAGCTGGCGCGACTATCCCAAGACGGTGAACGGCGTTCCGGCGCATGGCGGCGCGTTCGACGCGCATGGACCGCTGCTCGCGGGCGATCAGTTGATGGTTTCGTCGGGCTACAACAGTTTCGGCGAAAAAGGCGGCAACGCATTTCTTCTGTTCGAACTGGAGCCGGCCCGATGAGCGCGCCTCTCGCAGGACGTGGCAGGCGCCTCGCCGCGACGGCGATCGACATGGTGCTGGTGCCGGCGCTCGCAATTCTGCTGATGCTGGTGACGGGCGTGCTCGAGCATGCCCAGGACTGGAGCCAAAGCGCGCTGCCGTTCCTGCGCATGCTCCTTCTCGGCCTTGCGAGCTATCTTCTGCTGAATTTATGGCTTCTGTGGAAACGCGGGCAGACCGCCGGCAAGGCGCTGCTTGGCATCGCAATTGTGCGCGCGAAGGACGGTGCGCATCCGGGGCTGTGGCGCCTGTTCGTGCGCGGGCTCTTCTTCCCGACGCTTTATCTGATCGTGCTGGTGCCCTACATCGCGCTGATACCGGCGATCGATCAGGTGCTGATCTTCCGGAAGGACCGCCGCTGCATCCACGATTGGGCAAGCGGAACCGCGGTGGTGCGCAGAGAACCATCCGCATAGACCGGCGTCCCGCTTCCGCTGCGGAATTGCGGAAGCCCGCGCATGGAATAAGCCCTTGCCAAGCGAGGCCTCCGCGTTATCCTGACAAAAAGTCATTCCAGGGCAGGACGATGAGCGAAGCGGCCACAAAGACCGAGGAACTGGGCTTCGACCCGGCGGCATTGAAAGCGAAATACGAAGCCGAACGTGTCAAGCGCCTGCGCGCGGACGGCAACGAGCAATACATCCAGATCAAGGATCAGTTCGCGCATTATCTGGACGATCCCTATGTCGCGCCCATCGCACGCGCGCCGCTGACGGATGAAACGGAAGTCCTGATCGTGGGCGGCGGCTTCGGTGGCATGCTTGCTGCTGCGCGCCTGCGCGAAGCCGGGGTGAACGATATCCGCATCGTCGAGAAAGGCGGAGACTTCGGCGGCACCTGGTATTGGAATCGCTATCCGGGCGCGGCTTGCGATATCGAGAGCTACATCTACCTGCCGCTGCTCGAAGAGGTCGGCTACATGCCGGTCGAGAAATACACCCGCGCGCCGGAGATCCTCGCCTACTGCCGCAAGATCGGAGAACATTTCGATCTCTACAAGGCGGCCGTATTCCAGACCGAAGTGACCGAGATGCGCTGGGACGATTCCGCCGCGCGCTGGGTGGTGAAGACCAACAAGGGCGACGCCATGCGCGCGCGCTTCGTCATCATGGCGAACGGCCCGCTGCATCGCCCCAAGCTGCCCGGCATCCCGGGCGTGGAAAGCTACAAGGGCCATTCCTTCCACACCTCGCGCTGGGACTATGACTACACGGGCGGAGACTCGCGGGGAAATCTCACCGGCCTGAAGGACAAGGTCGTCGGCATCATCGGCACCGGCGCTACGGCGGTTCAGTGCGTTCCGCATCTGGGCGCCGGGGCCAAGCAGCTCTACGTCTTCCAGCGCACGCCCTCCTCCATCGACGTGCGCAACAACCGGCCGACCGATCCGGAGTGGGTGAAGGGCCTCCAGCCCGGCTGGCAGCAGCACCGGATGGACAACTTCAACATCCTCGTCTCCGGCGGGTTCGCTGACGAGGATCTGGTCAACGACGGCTGGACCGACATCATCGGCAACATCCTGCTGCTCGCGCGCAAGAAGGCGGCGGCCGGCGAGCACGTCGACAACCCGCAGGCGCTGATGCAGCTCGCCGACTTCAAGAAG
>JBQCFD010000043.1:0-2254 GCA_051959625.1 Rhizomicrobium sp. | reverse complement strand
AGCTGGCACCAGATCTCATCGCCCTGCACCGCCGGCCAGACATAGCGCTTCTTGGCCTCTTCATTGCCGTACGCCATCAGGGTCGGAATGCACATGCCGAGGCCGATCGCGAACGGTCCGCCCGTTGGCACATCGAACTTGCTCTCTTCCTGGCCGAAGATGATGGACTGCATCGGCGTGCCGCCCATGCCGCCCATGCCCTTGGGCCAGGTGATGCGCGCATAACCGGCCTTGGCTTTTTCCTTCTGCCACGCCTTGCTCGCCGCCATGTCGACGGATGCGCCGTTCTCCATCTCTTCGAGATCGCGGTCCTCGCGCTTCCTGCGCGGCTTGGCATGCGCGGAAAGCCATTTGTGCGCTTCGGCGCGGAAGGCGGCTTCTTGGGGGGTATCTTCGAAATCCATGATCGTTGTCCTTTAAGCCGCGTTGCTCTGTTCGAGTTCGCTGACGAGTTTTTCCTTCCACGTGCGCTGCGGGCCGAGGCTCAGCCCCAATTCGCGCGAGCGCTTGTAGTAGAAGTGGCAATCCGCTTCCCAGGTGAAGCCGATGCCGCCATGCGTCTGGATGTTCTCCTTCGACGCATAATCGAACGCCTGCGTGGCGGAGACGCGCGCCGCTGCGGCAGCGAGCGGCAACTCGCGCGCATTGGTCGAAAGCGCCCACGCACCGTAGTAAGCGTTGGAGCGCGCCAGCTCGGTGTTCACATACATGTCCGCGAGCTTGTGCTTGATCGCCTGATACGACGCGATGAGGCGACCGAAGGCATAACGCTGCATCGCGTAGTCCTTCGCCATGGCCAGGCAAGTGTCGGCCCCGCCGACCTGCTCGAATGCCGTCATGATCGCGGCGCGATTCAGAACATTGGAAGCGATGTTCCACCCCTCGCCCGCCTTGCCAAGCGCTTCGGCGGACGCGCCGTCGAATTCGATCACCGCATGCTTGCGCGACGGATCGATGCTCTCCTCCGCCTTGCGTTTCACGCCCGACGCTTTCAGATCGACGATCGCCAGCGCCGTGCCGCGCTCGCCGGCATCGTCGCTGGAGCGTGCGAGAACGATGGCGAAATCGGCATCCATGCCGTCTACCACTGCGATCTTCTTTCCCGAAAGCTTGCCGCCCTTGAACGTGGTGCGGATGGATTTCGGCGTCACCGCACCCGCGCCTTCCGTACGCGCGAAGGTGCCGATCAATTCGCCGCTGGCGATCTTGGGCAGATATTTTCCCTTCTGATCATCCGTGCCCGCAGCGAGGACCGCCTCGGCAAACAGATACACCGTGGAGGAGAACGGGACCGGCGCCAGCGCGCGGCCGAGCTCTTCCGCGATCACGCAAAGTTCGAGATAGCCCAGACCCAAGCCGCCAAACTCTTCGGGGATTGCGGTGCCGTGCCAGCCCATCTCCGCGATCTGCTTCCACAGGCCCTTGTCGTAGCCCTGATCGCTCGTGAAGACCTTGCGCACGGTTTTCGTCGTGCATTTCTCGCTCAGGAATTTGCGCGCCTGATCGCGCAACATCTTCTGATCGTCGGAGAAATCGAAATTCATCGTCCCACCCTGTTGGAAGTCTTTGTTAATCAAACGATAGAGGGCGCAAGCCCCGCCGCCAACTGGCTTTATTTTGACGCTGGGGCAGCCTGCCTTTGCGCCGTTTCTTAACCGGCGCTTAAGCGCAGCGGGCTAGCGTTACACATCCGGAACAGGGTGTGCCGATGGCGAAAGCGCAATTCCATAAGAGCCAGCGCGTCTATGTGAAGCCCGTGGGGACATGGGCATTGATCGAGCGCGTCATCCCGCATTGGGCCAAAGGCCTCGACGAGCCGCTGCGCGTCTATTACGACGTCGGACTCGGCCGGGAATTCGCCGCCGAGGAGTTGCAGGCCGAAACGCCGCTCGCCGACAATCAGCCGGACAGACACGAGAGCTGGCGCATCATCCGCGCTCGCAACAAATGGCAGCCTGCGGAAGATTGCGCGCGCCATCCCGTGCCGGGCACGTTCCCCGTCGTCGTCACCGGAGAAGCGGAATGGGGCGGCTGGCGCGTTCCGGGCGCCGAATACGATCTGGCGCCGGAAAAGGTAGAGCGCCAGGCGCGCATGATTGCGAGTGCGCCCCGTCTCATGGAATTCGCGAACAGCCTGGTCGATTGGGCTCGCAAGTCGGGCGAGGACATGCCGAACGAACTGGCCGCGCTGGCGCACGACGCGCAGGATATCCTGACCAACGTCAATCAGGACGAATAATCAGAAAAGGGTCCC
>JBQCFD010000042.1:0-2282 GCA_051959625.1 Rhizomicrobium sp. | reverse complement strand
TGTTCGGCTCGCTGGGTCTGGTGCTGTTCCTCAGTTTCCGCATCAACAAGATGAGCGTAGGCGCTGCCACCGGCAGCTTCCTGGGTTATGCGGCACTGGTGGGCGCGACCTTCGCTTCGCTGTTCGTGGTCTACACCCAAGCCTCGATCGCGCAGGTGTTCTTCATCACCGCCGCCACGTTCGGCACCATGAGCCTGTGGGGCTACACGACCAAGACCGACCTCACGGGCTTCGGCCACTTCCTGTTCATGGGCCTGATCGGCATCATCATCGCTTCGGTGGTGGGCTTCTTCTGGCACTCCGCCATGCTGCAGTGGGTGATCTCGGTCGCGGGCGTGCTGATCTTCACCGGGCTCACCGCCTATGACACACAGGCGATCAAGGACAGCTACGTCGCCAATGACGACGCCACAATGTCCGGCCGCAAGGCGATCTTCGGCGCCCTGCGCCTGTATCTGGACTTCATCAACCTGTTCCTGATGCTGCTGCGCCTGATGGGCAATCGCCGCTGATGGAATGATGCGCATGCAAAAGCCCCGGTGGCAGCACCGGGGCTTTTTGTTTAAGGGGCCGCCATGGAAGAAAAACCCGCCATCATTCCTGTCGAGCTCGTGCCGCATCGCGGCGAGTGGGCCGGGATGGCTGCATCAGAGCATGCGCGGCTGAAAGCGGCGCTGGGCGACAATCTGGTCGCCACGCATCACGTCGGTTCCACGGCGATTCCCGGCATCATGGCCAAGCCGATCGTGGACCTCATGCCCTTCGTGCGCGATCTCGATGCCCTGGATGCGCAGGAGAATGCGGTGCGCGGTCTGGGCTACAAATGGCATGGCGAGTTCGGCCTGGAAGGCCGCCGCTTCTGTTCCTTCGTCGATCCGAAGACCGGCAAGCGCACCTTCCAGCTTCACTTCTTCCTGCCCGGCAACGATCACGCCACGCGCATGCAGGCCTTCCGCGACTACCTGCGCGCGCACCCCTTCGTGGCTAAGGAATACGAGATGGAAAAGATCCGCGCCGCCGCCGCGCAGCCGCATGACACCACCGCCTACAACGCCGAGAAGAATAACTGGATTAAGCGCGTCGAAAAGGACGCGATGGCGTGGACAGAAAAGCACTAGCCCAATCACCTTCCCGTGCGGCCGTTGCGGAAAGATCGGACAGCGAAGCGATCCGGGTGGACGGAGGATGGCGGCATTCATCCCCCACGCGAAATTTGCTGAGGGGAAATTCGTCCCCACACCGCAAGGACGTGATTGTTCACTTATTCGCTCGACAGTGCCTTCAGCAACTTGCCCGCAAACACGCGCAGCACGTTCTCCAGCTCATGCCCCCGCTTGATGATGCGACCGCCGGCATCGATCACCGCGTACATGCCCTGCTTGTTGCGAAGCACCGGCCGCTTCTCGACGCGGTAGAGCGGCATCTCGGCGGTGCGGCGGAAGATGGAGAACACCGCTGCGTCGTCGCCGAAATCCAACGCGTAGTCCCGCCATTCGCCGGCGGCGACCATGCGGCCATAGATGTTCAGAATCTGGTTCAGCTCGCGCCGGTCGTAACGCACCTGCGCTGCGGTGAAGCCGCCGCTCCAATGTCCCGTCCGCGCGGCTGAGCGTTGTTCCGCGCGGAGGAAGGCTATGGGTTCCTCTGCCATCGGGCAGAGTGTGATCTTTGAATCTCCGGGCCGCAAGCGTTCTCTATGGCGCGACGTCGCCGGCCCTGGCCGCGAAAGGCCGCGCATAACGGACAAGCGAAAGCAGGAATTTCCCCGGTTCCTCTGTCTCAGGCTCATGCGCGGAGTTTTCGAACCACACAAACGCCTTGTGCGGCGCCTTCACCTTTTCGAACCACTCATGCGCCACATCCGAATTGACGGTGCGGTCGTGGCGGCCTTCGAACAGAAGGATAGGACATTTGAAGTCCGTCTCATCGCTGATGTCCAGGTTGAGGACACCGGGCAGCAGAAAGCGTTCGGGATAATCGTTGCCGTCGAAAATGTGCGGCTCTTCGGCATCGGTATAGTCCGGCGACAAGCGGGCCGCATGGCTCTCGTCTGCCTGCGACGTGCGGTATGCCATCACACCGCCGAAATAATCGCTCCATTTGTGGGCGATCATGGCATCCTTGAGCGCGATGGGTTTGCCGGGCACGGCATAAGGCGCGATGGACTGAAGCTCCTTGATCGCCGTTTCATTGTTCGCAGCGCGTGCCGCCTTCATTGAATAAGCCCAACTGCGCCGCTCGCTCTCGGGAGAATTCACCGCCTGCCCCGTGCCGATATAGGC
>JBQCFD010000041.1:0-2286 GCA_051959625.1 Rhizomicrobium sp. | reverse complement strand
GCTTCGATCTCCCCGCCCAGCGCGATGGTGCCGACGGAGCCTTTGTGCGCAAGCCATTCATTGCCGTCAAGAATGGTGGCGGCGACACCGTCGGTGCCGCCATACAATTCCCACACGACATCGGGACCGAGCCACGCGATCCATTCTTCCTTGAGCCACGCGGGGCATGGCGCCGCGAGATGCCAGAGCGTCTTCAGCGACGACACGTCGTATTTCGCACGAACCTCTTCGGGCAGCTTCCAGATGCGGCTCATCATCGTGGGCACGAGATAGATCCAGGTCCCCTTGTGCTTCTCGATCAGGCGCAATGTCTCTTCGGCGTCGAATTTCGGCATGAGCACGAGCTGCGCGCCGACCATCAGCGCCGGAAATGCGGTGACCAGCGGGCCGTTGTGATAAAGCGGTCCCGGCATCACCACCACATCGTCCGGACGGATGCGCCACAGAAGCGCGCCGCCTTCCTGCGTCACGCCCGGCGTTCCGGCGACAATGAGCTTGGGCCGTCCGGTCGAGCCGCCGGAGGTCGGCGCTTTCCACGACGGCGAGATCGCATCGGGCAGATCTCCGCCGTCGTCGGATGCCGCCAGCAATTCCGCGATGGAGACGACGGGGCGGCCGATATCGAGCGGCGTGTCGTTGACGACGATCGGGGTGTTCGCGAGATCGGCGATCGCCTTCATCTCCGCCAGCGGCAGGCGCCACGACACGGGCTGCGGGATCGCGCCGATCTTCCACGCCGCATAGAACGCTTCGATGAAGCCGATGGAGTTGGGAAGAGCTATGGTGAGGAAGTCGCCATGCTTCACGCCCTTGGCCAGAAGCCCGCGCGCGATGCGGTTGGTGCGGCGGTGAAGCTCGCTCCAGGTGCGAGTTTCGTCCACGCATTTCACGGCCCATTGATCGGGCTTGCTGGCCGCGTGCGCCTTCAGCGTCGCGCCGATGGATGGCGGATTGGGATTCGGGCCTGCCGCGGCGGCAGCTTCCAGCGCTTCAATGATCGAGTTCTTGGCCACCGGTGTCTCCTTTGCGGCCCTCTATTTTGACGCGATTTTGGCTGCCGAGCGCAATGCGCCGGAACATGTCTTTGCACCGTCCGTTGCCGCTACGTCCGCATAGGAGATCGACATGCCCAAGACATCGCCACGACAAAGAAAGACCATCGGCCGTGTCATGCACGAGTATGAGCACGGCGAGCTGAAGAGCGGCCGGGCCGGCAAAGGGGGCAAGGTGAAAAGCCGCAAGCAGGCCATCGCCATCGCGCTCGAGGAGGCAGGCGCCTCCAAATACGAGAGCAAAAAGGAGAACCGCGAGCATCTCGCCCGGACCAAGACCAAGGAAGCGCGAGGCGAGACCTATCAGCAGGAGGCCGAGGGCAAATCCCATGTCGGCGCCAGGAACAGGCGCGAAAGTTCCAAAGCGATGGGCGGCGAGAACGCGACCCATCGCACCCGGTCCGGCAAGAAGGCCGCCCGGACACGCGCACGCCGCGAAGCCGGTACCACCAAAGAGGCGATTGTATACTTGAGAAACGCATCCTGATACAAATGAACGTGACAGGCCGTCATTCTCAAGAAACCGGGGTAGGCCCCGATATGCAATCGCTACCGAATTACGGGGCCTACCCGTCAGGACAGCGCCGTGGGCGCGAAGAAGCCTAAGCCGATCTATACCGCCGAGATGGACGTCGCCGGGTGCGTCGCACTGTTTGCTGCGCTTCCTGCTTTAGCCGAGCATCTATCTCACGAAGACGCGGGACAGATCGCAAAAGAGGTCTACGAGGCCATACTAGAGGCATCTCCATCACGATCAGGCCTGCCAAATTGAGGGTCTGAATGTTTAATTCGCTCACATAAGTGTGGAGTTTCAACAGGTCGTCACGCACTTGCTTCCAAAGCGACAGCCCTTCGATTTCCTTCAACATATTGGCGTGCTGCACTCTTCCGCCAAAGCCGCCAAATCCAGGAACGAGTTCAAATCCTGTATCGCCAATTTCGGCTCTAAATGTCACTGGTGAATGAGCAACGATGTTGCGGGCCCTTCCCAGATCAGCGGCCTGTTTTAAAGCCCATTTTATTCGCTTAACTGCGCGCGTCAGGCTCTTTTCTGAACGGACGGTTGAAATGGCGTTGAATGCCAGTTCGCGTTGTACGCTATCAGACTGTATTACATGCCAAAGGCTAAGCGCATGGTCTGTAAACTGAAGTACTTCACCGCTATGCTTCACACGGCCAATGCTGAGAGCGATTAAAAACGTAAGGAAAAATGAACTATGCAATAGGTTCGAGG
>JBQCFD010000040.1:0-8044 GCA_051959625.1 Rhizomicrobium sp. | reverse complement strand
GGTGGGAGACCGGTCACCCTGCCGGGGTAACCACGGGTGACCCCAGTGATTGCCGATTCTCTTTTCCCGTCAAGCGTTTGGGGCGCCGGCCGCGGGTTTCAATTAATTGCCGGGGCCCGGTTGCCTCGGGCCGGGGCTCCTGCCTATAGTCCGCGCCCCTGAGGCGGAAACCCTCAAAAAATCTGGCATCGGAGCGTGGCGCAGCCTGGTTAGCGCACCAGTCTGGGGGACTGGGGGTCGTGGGTTCAAATCCCGCCGCTCCGACCAAATATCAAAACGCCGCGCCAACCGGATATTTTTCGGCCCAACGGCACAACAGGCCGCCTGACTTATCACGCCGCGCCGTCGATCCGCCCTGAAGCGCCTGCGCGCGGGCGAGGCGAATGTCGATGTCGCCGGGATATTTCCGCCCAATCCAAGACTCACCCGGCCGCCGTGCCAAAGGGTTGATGGAGATCAGTGCTGCGCTACTGCCCCCGCCATAGATTGCCCTCAAGGCTTTCCACCGGCTTTTCCAGCGCGGAGCGTAAACGATGAAGTCGATCTTTGTTCCTTTGAACGGCATGGACGGCGATCGCGCTGCATTGGATGCAGCCAAGATGCTGGCGCGTTCGCTCGGAGCCAAAATCAACGGCGTTCATGTTCGGCTTGATACGAACAGCGCGCTGGCCCTGGCGACACGGGAAACGTCCTGGCGCGCCGAGCGCGAGGAGAACGAACGGTCGTCAAAAGCGCACGCCGCGTTCGAACGCGCCTTCGCGTCCGAAGGCAGTTCGCCAGCGGCGAAGGTCGATGCCCATTGGCGCGAGATCGAAGGATTTCCTCTTTACGAACAGGTCTTCCATGGCCGCATGCACGATTTGGTCGTGGTGGCGCGCGAGCGGGAGCTGCCGGAGGAATCCGCGGAAATCCTGATGCGGACGGGAAGGCCGGTGCTGATCGCGCCGCCGCGGCCAACGGAGACAATCGGAGAGTTCGTTCTGCTCGCATGGAACAACTCCGCGGAGTCGGCAAGAGCGCTGACCGCCTCGATGCCGCTTCTGGCGAAGGCAAAGAAGATCCTGGTCGCGTGCGTGCCCCATGCGCTCGCCGACGAGCAGGCGACAGGGCAATCGCTGGACGAGGTGCGCAGCCTGCTCGCGCTCCACGGGCTGAAAGCGGAGTCGCGACTGCTGAAACGGGAGCAGGGCGACGAGGCGGATTTGTTGCGGGATGCCGCTTACGGCGCCGGCTGCGATCTCATTGTCATGGGGGCATATGGCCATAGCAGGCTGCGCGAATATGTGTTCGGCGGCGTGACGCGCGCGATCCTGAACGAGTGCGCAGTGCCCGTTCTCATGTTTCATTGAGTGGAGGCGATCATGACCCAATTCAAGGACACGCTCCTCGCGCTTTCGAGCTATCCCGACATCACGCCCGACTATGTGATAGACCAGACCACTGCCATCGCCGAACGGCTGGGCGCCACCGTGACGGCGCTTGTGCAGGTTCTGGAGCGCACAAGCGCAAGCCGCTCCTATTCCCATGGCGAGTGGCTGCTCGATGTCCCGAGCATGATCGACGGCGTGCTGCAACGGAGCGCCGAGGGCGCCAAGGCTCTCCTCGAACGCTTCGAGGCGGCGGCAAAGGCACGCCGTGTCTATCAGGACAAGATTCTGGAGGGCACGTCGCCGTTTCCGGGGCCGGACCGCATCGTCGAACATGCGCGTCAGCGCGATCTCACATTCCTGCCGGTGCCTGAAATGATGGGACTGGACGAGTTGTTCAACGAGGCGGTCATCTTCGGGTCGGGACGCCCGGTAATGCTCATTCCGGCCACCACCGAAAAGGCGCCGCCGTCCTTCGCGATCGACAGGGTCGCCGTCGCGTGGGATTTCGGCAGAGCCGCCTCCAGAGCGCTGGCCGACGCGCTGCCGATCCTGAAGCTGGCGCACGAAACCCACGTCGTGACTTTTTCCGGCGAGAAGCGGTTCTCGAAGCACCTCACCGTGCGCGACCTGGACCGTCATCTGAAAGCGCATGGCATCGAGGCAGTCTTCGACACGATCGACGTCGGCGGCCATGAGATCGGCAAGGCGATCGAGACCTACGTGGCGAAGCGCAAGGCAAACCTTCTGGTCATGGGCGCCTTCGGGCATAGCCGCATGATGGAGTTCGTTCTGGGCGGCGCGACGCGCAGCGTCCTGACCGCGCCGCCCGTTCCCGTTTTCCTGTCGCACTGACACCGGCAACATGGTGGCGCCTGAACTGCCCACCGCGTTCGGCGATCCGCTATGGCGTCTTCTCATGGCGCTCGGGATGGGTGCGCTGATCGGTATCGAGCGCGAGCGCCGGAAAGGCACGGGAGTTTCGCGCGCGCCGGCGGGGCTTCGAACGTTCGCGCTCATCGCGTTGCTGGGCGGGCTCGCCGGACAATCCGAATCCGAGATCCTGCTCTTCATGACCGGCGCGTTTACCGCATTGGTGGCGCTCGCCGGGTATTGGCTTGGCGACCGGCACGATCCGGGCGTCACGACCGAAGTCGCGATGTTCGCGACGTTCCTGCTGGGCGTGGAGGCACAGCACAACCCCGGCCCGGCTTTGGCGCTGGCTGTGATCGTCACCGTGCTTCTGGCCTGGCGCGAGCCGTTGCATCGTCTGGCGCGTGATGTCCTTTCCGAGCGGGAACTCCACAACGGTCTGATCTTCGCCATTGCCGCGCTTGTCGTTCTTCCCTTGCTGCCGGACCGGGCTATCGATCCTTTCGGATTGTTCAATCCCTTCGCGCTCTGGCGCATCGCCGTCGTGGTGATGGGCTTGAGCGCCGGCGGTCATGCCGCTGCGCGCATTGCGGGCCCCCGCTACGGTCTGGCCGTCGCCGGTCTGGCATCCGGATTCATCTCCAGTTCGGCCACGATCGCGTCGATGGGCAGTCGCGCGCGGGCGACGCCCGAACTCGCCGCGGCGGCCGCCGCAGGGGCCGTGGCCTCCACGCTCGGTGCGTTGCTGTATCTTGCCGCGCTTGTGGCCGCCGCGAATATAAGACTGCTTTTGCCGCTGGCCGTTCCGATCGGCTCGGCGGCGGCTGTCACCCTGGTCTATACAGTCATTCTTTCATGGCGTATCGCGCCGGGCCCGCCGCGCTATTCCCTCGAAAGCACCGCGTTCGACTTTCGCGTGATCTTGCTCTTCGCTTTCTTTCTTGGCGCGTTCTCTTTGATAGAAAATGCCGCGCTTCACTGGTTTGGATCGGCCGGTGTGCTGGCGAGCGCCATTGCAACCGGTGCGATCGACGTCCATGCCGCGGCCACCGCCGTCGCGACGGTGGTCACAAATGGCGACGCGAATCTCTCGTTCGGTGTTTCTGCGATCCTGCTGGCGTTGACCGCCAACATGCTCGTCAAAATGCCGCTGTCGTTCGTGACCGGAACTCCGGCATTCGCGACGCGGGTCTGCCTGGGACTGGCGTTGCTAGTCACAAGCCTGTGGGGCGCCGTGCTGGCGCTCGGTTAGATCCCGCCGCGTCGCGACAACGCAGGCAACACGCCATCGAAAAGCAAATGGGCGCCGTTGACCTGAATCAGATCGGACGCGGCCGTTTCGCGCATGCTGCGCGTGTTTTTCGGAGGACACGTCTTGAACAGGCTTTCTGGAAAAGTCGCGGTGGTGACCGGTGCGTCGCTTGGATTGGGCCGCGCCATCGCCACGCGCATGGCGGAAGAGGGCGCGAAGGTCGCGCTCCTGGATGTGCTGAACGACGATGGCATCGCGCTGAAGCGGAGCCTTTCCGGCAGGAACCTGGCGGCGGACTATTGGCGCTGCGATGTGTCCAAGGAAGCGGAAGTGCATTCCGTATTCGGCGCCGTCGTAAAGCATTTCGGCCGGCTCGATGTCGTGGTCAACAACGCCGGGGTGTCTGGCGCGAACAAGCCGACGCATGAAGTGACGGAAGCCGAATGGGATTTCGTCCAGAGCATCAACGTGAAAGGCGTGTTCTTCGGAACCAAGCACGCCATACCGCACCTGCGCAAAGCGGGCGGCGGCAGCATCGTCAATCTCTCCTCGATCTACGGATTGGTGGGCGCGCCGGACGTACCGCCTTATCACGCGTCGAAGGGCGCGGTGCGATTGATGACGAAGACCGACGCGCTTCTCTATGCGCCTGACCGCATCCGGGTGAATTCCATTCACCCCGGCTTCATCTGGACGCCGATGGTTCAACATCACCTGGCGACAATGGGCGATGTTTCGGAAGGACGAAAGGCGACGGACGCGCTTCATCCGCTCGGCCATATCGGCGAGCCCGACGATATCGCCTGGGGCGCTGTCTATCTCGCGTCCGATGAAGCGAAATTCGTCACGGGCGCGGAGCTGGTAATCGACGGTGGCTACACGGCGCGCTGACGGAGAGCGAAGATGGAACTGCTTGAGGCGATCTATCAGCGGCGCGCGGTGCGTGAATTCAGGAAACAGCCGGTAGCGCGCAACACGCTGCAGGAGCTCGTCGATGCGGCCATCCAGGCGCCGAGCGCGATGAACGCGCAGCCATGGCACTTCACCATCGTCCGAAATCCGCGGCTGCTCGATCAGATCTCGTCCGGAGCGAAACGGTTTCTGCTCGATTCCGGCGGCGCGCCGGACTCTCTGCGGATGGAACTATCGGATCCCGCCTTCCATATATTTTACAATGCCCCGGCGCTTGTCCTGATCTCCGCACCCGATGCTGGCTGGACAAGGGAAGACGCGGCGCTGGCGGCCGAGAACCTGATGCTCGCGGCGCACGACCAGGGGCTGGGGACGTGCTGGATCGGGCTTGCCCAAGGCTGGCTTGGCACCAAGGAGGGCCGGCGGGCCATCGATCTGGCCGAAAACCTTGTGCCGGTGGCGCCCATTATCGTGGGCCATCCGGTCGGCAACACGCCGCAAGTCCCGCGCAAACCACCGGCCATCCGCTGGATGGATTGAGGCGGTTGATTTCCCGCAATCCGCCGCGGCGAGGGCGGACCCATGATGAAGCGTAACTTGCCGATGGTGCGAAATGACTTTCGCGAAAGCATTTCTGGTCGCCGTGATCGCATGCGCGCTCTCGGGCACGGCTTGGGCCGCACCGGCCAGGCAGAAGCCGCATGGCGCTGCGGACCGTCGCTCCGCGGCGCTCAAGCCGGACGTCGGTGCGCAGCCGGCCCGGCAATTAGGTCTCGGCGAACATTCCCCGACGGAGGAACTCGGCTTCGTCCTGAGCTGCATGATCTCGTTGGCGCATGGCGCCCTTGGGGACGTTCAGAAACAATGCTCCGCGGCCATCAAGCTGGATACGCGTGATCCGGCGCCGTACAAGCTTCGCGGCGTTTCCTATCTCTTTCAGAAACGGTTCGAGCCGGCGCGGGTCGATTTCAAGGAGGCATCGCGGCTCGATCCAACGGATCCCGAGAACCATGCCGGCTACGGAGAAGCGCTGCGAGGTCAGGGCAACTATGACGACGCGATCAGGCAATTCGGCATCGCGATAAAGCTCGCGCCCTCCGACGCCCGGATGTGGAACGCACGCTGCTGGACGCGCGGGGCGTTCGACAGGGACCTGCAAAGGGGGCTGGCCGATTGCAACACCGCGCTTCGGCTTTCGCCCGCTCATCCGGGCATTCTCGACAGCCGGGGGCTCATCTACCTCCGGCTGGGCAACTTGAATCTCGCGGAACGAGACTTCAATGCCTCATTGCGGCAACAGCCCGAGCTTGCGACGTCCCTCTATGGACGCGGTATCGCGAAGATGCGGCGCGGCGACATGAGGGGCGCACAACGGGATATTCTGGCGGCGCGATCGATCGATCAGACCGTCGACGACATCTTCTTCTGGCAGCCGCTGATTTCGCAGAAATGCCTTACGGGAATCGTGCAGGACCATGGCTGGCGCTGCCGCCCCTCGAAACGCGCGCCTGTGAAAAAAGCCGCGCCGACGTCCAAGACTGCGTCAGCGGCAAAGCGGGACCGCGTGGCGCGGAGCGGCCGTGGCACGCCTTGGGCGCAATGACGCTTTCAATATCGTCCGATATTTTTACGCAGCCGCCGGCGGATACCCTTGCGGCGCTGGGCTCCTCCGCGAGGGGACTCGCATCGGCCGTCGCAGATGCGCGGCTGGCGGCGGCGGGTCCCAACAGGATCGCGGATGCGCCGCAGCGGCGCCTGATCTGGGAATTTGCAAGACGCTTCCGCAATCCGCTTGTGCTGGTTCTGCTGTTTGCCGCGGCCCTTGCGGCCGGCACCGGCGATCCGGCGAGCTTCGTCATCATCACCGGCATCGTGATGTCGTCCGTTCTCCTCGATTTCGTGCAGGAGCAAAGAGCCCAGATCGCTGTCGAGAAGCTGCGCGAGCGCGTGGCATTGATGACGAGCGTATGTCGGGATGATCGCGGCGTGTCGATCCGCGCGACGCAGCTTGTGCCCGGCGATGTCATCGCCCTGACGGCCGGCGATCTGGTGCCGGCGGATTGCAGGCTGCTCGTCGCCAAAGACCTGTTCGTGAACCAGTCTTTGCTCACAGGCGAATCCTATCCCGCCGAAAAGGACGTGAACGCGCCGGAAAGCATCGAAAGCGTTGCTGTGCCGAAGAGCGCAGTGTTCATGGGGAGTTCGGTGGTGACCGGAACGGCGAGCGCGCTGGTGGTTCATACCGGAAGCCGCACCATGCTGGGCGGCATCGCAGGCTCGCTGCGGCGGGAGCCGCCGCCGACCGCATTTGCATTGGGACTGCGCGACTTCAGCATGCTCATCGTGCGGCTGACGGTCCTGCTCGTCCTGTTCGTCCTCTTGATCAATCTGCTGTTTCACCGGCCGCCGCTCGAGTCCTTCCTGTTCGCTCTGGCGCTGGCCGTGGGCCTCACGCCGGAACTACTGCCGATGATCGTGTCGGTGACCCTTGCCCACGGTGCCCTGCGCATGGCGGAGAAGCAGGTGATCGTAAAGCGGCTCTCCGCGATCCATGATCTGGGCAGCGTAGACGTCGTCTGCAGCGACAAGACCGGCACGCTCACCGAAGCGGTGATCGCGCTTGTGCGGACGGTCGACATCGACGGCAGCGACAGCGAAGCCGTTCTCGGTGCTGCCTGCATCAACGCCAGTTTCGAAACGGGCCTCAAAAGCCCACTTGATGAAGCCATCCTGCGTCACAAGACCGACACGCAAGGCTGGATCAAGCTGGACGAGGTTCCGTTCGATTTTGAGCGCCGCCGCGTGTCCATACTCGCGGCACGGGGGAACGAACGCCGCCTGTTCGTGAAAGGGGCGCCTGAGGATGTTCTGAAGCTATCGTCCTTCTGCATTCGTGGCGGTAAAGCCGTTCCTTTCGAGTCCGCCGGTGCGGGCCGGGCGGTGGCCTCGCTTGAAGAATTTGGACGGCAGGGGTTTCGCGCGCTCGGCATCGCCTGGCGTGACGTGGACGGGACCTGCGCGCATGCCGGCATCGCGGACGAAGCCGGGCTGACGTTCGGCGGCTTCGCGCTGTTTCTCGATCCGCCGAAGCGGAGCGCCGCTGCCGCGCTCCAGGACCTGGCGGCGCTGGGGATCGCGGTGAAGATCGTGACCGGCGACAACGAGCACGTCACCGCTCACGTCTGCGAAAGCCTTTGCGTCGAGGCGGGCGATCTCCTGACCGGGGATGAAGTGGCCCATCTTTCCGACGACGCGCTAACCGCGCGCGTGCAGAGCGCGAACCGCTTCTGCCGTGTGAACCCGGCTCAAAAGGCGCGTCTCATCGCGGCGCTGCGCCGTGCGGGGCATGTCGTGGCGTATCTGGGTGACGGCATCAACGATGCGCCTTCGCTGCATGCGGCGGATGTGGGCATATCGGTGGAAGGCGCAGCGGACGTGGCCAGGGAAGCCGCGGACATGATCCTGCTGCAGCCCGATCGCGATGTTCTGGCCGAGGGCGTTCGCGAAGGCCGCCGCACCTTCGTCAATGTCATGAAATACATCATGATGGGGACGAGCTCGAATTTCGGCAACATGTTCTCGATGGCGGGCGCGGTGCTCGTGCTTCCGTTCCTGCCGATGCTGCCGATCCAGATTCTCC
>JBQCFD010000039.1:0-16491 GCA_051959625.1 Rhizomicrobium sp. | reverse complement strand
GCGGGCTTTCCTACTCCTGAATTGGCCGAGAAGGCCGTGAGGGCTGCTCGCTCAAAGCCTTCGGAAACATACGAAGTCCTCGAAGGCGAAATTACTGCTGATCGGGGGCCACAGCCGAAGCGCGGAGAAGTATTGCTCTTGAAAGGGGCGATTTAGGCATTCGCCGTTAACCAGCATTAACGAAGAGTGTCCCAAAATGGGACAAGCTGCGCTATGCCAATGGGATGAAGCTGGCTTTTTCCATAGCCGCCGCCTGGGCGATCTTCGATTTCCTCGCAGGCAAGGCGATCCTGGGCGTCATAGCCCCGATCGATGCCGAGCTGTGGCACCAGATCGCCCACACGGTATCCGTCGCGACCCGTTAGGCCGTCACCACGCGTCGATCCATTTGAGCTTTTTGCCTTCGCGCTTCGGCGGCGGCGGAACGCTGCGCAAACCGGCGGTGATCCAGCGGCGGGTTTCCGCTGGGTCGATCACCTCGTCGAACTCAAATAGCGTGGCGGCGGAGATCGCTTTGCCGCGCTCATACATCTGCGCGACCATCTCGTCATACTTCTTCTTGCGTGCCGCCGGATCGGCGATGGCGGCAAGTTCGTTGCGATAGCCGAGCTTCACCGCGCCCTCCAAACCCATGCCGCCGAACTCGCCGGTGGGCCAGGAGATGGTGAAGAACGGCGCCACGAACGACGCGCCCGCCATGCCCTGCGCACCGAGGCCGTAGCCTTTGCGCAGGATCACCGTGAACACCGGCACGCTGACATTCGCGCCGATGAGGAAGAGGCGGGAGTTGTGGCGCACCAGCGCCGTCTTCTCCGCTTCCGGCCCCACCATGTTGCCCGGCGTGTCGCAGAGCATGAGGATCGGAATGTCGAAGCCGTCGCAAAGCTGCATGAACCGCGCGGCCTTGTCCGATCCGTCGCGGTCGATGGCGCCGCCCAGATGCTTCGGATTGTTGGCGACGATTCCGATGGGTCGCCCTTCGATGCGCGCAAACGCCGTGATCATGCCCGCGCCGAACTGGCGGCGCAGTTCCAGCACCGAGCCGGTGTCGCACATGGTTTCGATCACATCGCGGATTTCATAGACGCGCAGCCGGTTCTCCGGGATTGCACGGCGCAAGAGGCGCTGATCGGCGCAGGTCCAATCCTTCAAGTCGCCCTGGAAATAGGAGAGATATTTCTTCGCAACAGCAGTGGCTTCGGCTTCATCCTCCACCACCACATCGATCACGCCATTGGGCGCTTGTACCGAGACGGGGCCGACTTCCTGCGGCTTGAACACGCCCAGCCCGCCGCCTTCGATCATCGCCGGCCCTCCCATGCCGATGGAGGAGTTCTTCGTGGCGATGATGACGTCGCAGCAGCCCAGCAGCGCCGCATTGCCTGCAAAGCAATAGCCGGAATTGACGCCGACCAGGGGCACAAGGCCGGAAAGCCGCGCGAACTGCATGAAGGTGGTGGTGTTGAGGCCGCCCGCGCTCATGCCGTCGGTATCGCCGGGGCGCCCGCCGCCGCCTTCGGTATAGAAGACCACCGGCAGCCGCCATTGCTCGGCGAGATGCATCATGCGGTCTTTTTTCTGGTGATTGCGCATGCCCTGCGTGCCGGCCAGCACGGTATAGTCATAAGCCATCACGGCGACGCGGCTTTTCTCGTCCGGGAATTTGTCGCCATTTACGCGGCCCAAGCCCATGACGAGCCCGTCGCCCGGCGTTCTTTCGATGAGTTCTTGCATGGAATTGCGGCGCAGCCGCCCCGCAACGACCAGCGAGGAATATTCCACGAAGCTGTCCGGGTCGCAGAGATCTTCGACGTTCTCGCGCACGGTGCGCTGGCCCGTCTTGCGGCGGCGCGCAACCGCTTCGGGCCGGTTCTCGTCCTTCAGATAGTCGCGGCGCCTGTAGAGTTCGGCGAGATCGGGACGGATGTCGTCCAGATCGATCGCTTCTTCTTTCGCAGCGGTGCTGCCGGCGACTTCGCCTTCCTCGATAAAGGCCAGCGGCGCATCCTCGAACACCGTGTCGCCGGCCTCGACGGCAAAGCTCTGCAAGATACCGGAGACATGCGCGGTGATCACATGCTCCATCTTCATCGCTTCCATGACGAGCACTTGCTCGCCTGCGCGCACCTGCGCGCCGGGCCGTGCCGTGAGCGAGACGATGGTGCCTTGCAGCGGCGCCAACAGGGCAGACGTGCCTTCCGGCGCTTCCACATCGCCCACCTCTGCGGCTTCGTGTTCCTCCTTGCCGTGATGCAGAACCGCGAGCGGATCGGTCGAATCCACTTTGGCGCCCGCGCGGCGCGCAACCTTCGGCGATTCGAAGAAGAGCTTCTGATGATCCTCATCGGTTTGCGTGAGCAGCGTGGCGATGTTGTCCTCGATGAAGCGCGTATGCGCGGATTTGTCGAGTTCCGGATGCAGCAGGATGTTCTGCAGGAACGGGATGTTGGTGGGCACGCCGGAAATCCTGAACTCGCACAGCGCGCGATAGGCTTTGCTCTTGGCATCCGCCAGCGTCGGCGCATGGACGATCAGCTTGGCGAGCAGCGAATCGAAGCGCGCATTGGTCTGGTAGCCGGCATAGCCGAAGCCATCGACGCGCACGCCGCGGCCGGACGGCGGCTCATAGGCCGAGAGCGTTCCCCCCGCGGGTTTCACGCCGCCGTCCGCTGTCATCGTTTCCATGTTGATGCGCGTCTGGATGGCCACGCCGCGCGGGGCGGGCACGTCCTTCTGCATCAGGTGTAGATCCTTCAGCGATTTGCCGTCCGCGATTTCGAGCTGGATGCGCACGAGATCGAGCCCGGTCACTTCCTCGGTGACCGTGTGCTCCACCTGCAGCCGTGCGTTGGCTTCGATGAAGGCGAAGCGGTCGCCATCCACCAGGAATTCGATGGTCCCGAGGCTTTTGTATTGCGCTGCTTCCGCCAGCGCCACGGCGGCATCGAACAGCTTCGCGCGCACCGCATGCGAAATGTCCACAGCCGGCGCGATCTCCACGATCTTCTGCCGCGCACGCTGCAACGAACATTCGCGGTCCCAGATATGGCTGACGGTTTTGCCATCGCCGACGATCTGCACTTCGACGTGACGCGCGCGCGGGAAGAACTCTTCGGCATAAAGCGCGCCGTCGCCGAACGCGGCTTTCGCTTCGGAGGCGCAGCGCTCGAATGCGGAATCGAGATCCTTTGCCGCCATCACGGGACGCATGCCGCGTCCGCCACCGCCTGCGACGGCCTTCAGCATGATGGCGCCGGTCTTCTCCAGAAACTTGCGCGCTTGGGCGAGGGTGATGCCGCCATGTGTGCCCGGCAGCACGGGCACCTTCACGACTTCCGCCAATTCACGGGCACGATGTTTGTCGCCGAACATCTCGAGCGTTTCGGGCGACGGACCGATGAAGGCGATCCCCGCTTTCGCGCAGGCGCGCGCGAGCGCGGCATTCTCCGCCAGGAAGCCATAACCCGGATGCACCGCGTCGGCGCCGGCTTCGCGTGCGATGGTCACGATCTGCTCGATGTCGAGGTAGGGCGCGGGACCTTTGCCATGCAAGGCTCGCGTCTCATTCGTCTTCTTTATATGCAGCGATGCGGCGTCGTCCTCGGAGTAGATCGCGAGTGTTTCGATGCCCATTTCGGCGGCGGTACGCGCGATGCGGATGGCGATCTCGCCGCGATTGGCGATCAGAAGCTTTTTCATGCCGTCCCTGAACGAATAGCGTTTGGAAAGAACGAAACGCGCAAAGCGCGCGCTCCGCAAGAGGGATCAGGTGTGGAGTGCGAACCCATGCGCGAGAGCGGCACCCAAGGGCCGGGCCAGCCGGATCGCGAGTGTGCCGTCTTCCTGCGCGAAAGGGAGGCTCTTGCCACTTGCCAGGTGCATAACTTCGCGCACCGGCGGCAGATCCTCGATGACCATCTCGCTGTTTTTTGGCGTGCCCAGAAGATGAACATAAAGCGCGCCGGGCTTCGCGGTGAAGCGCACCGGCACGCTATCCGCTGTCTGTCCTTCCGCGCGTGTCCACGGCCGCGTTCCGTAGATGCCGTCGCCGTTTGCTTTCAGCCAGCGGCCAAAGCCGTGCAGGCGGTCGATCTGCGGTGCGGGAATCTGCGCGTCCTCGCCGCGCGGGCCGATATTCAGCAGCAGATTGCCGTTCTTCGACACCGTATCGATGAAGCTGTGCACCAGTTCTTCTGCCGTTTCATAGTCGGCGTCCGTGTCGGCGCGGTTGAAACCGAATGAGTGCGTCATGCCGCGCGTGGCTTCCCACTTCTTGGCTTGAATCGTGTCGAAGGCTGCATATTCCGGCGTGCGGAAGTCGCAATGCGGCGGCAGATCGGGAATGACGCCTTTGCTGCGCGCCGCCTTCATGCGTTCGCGGATCGCCGCATCGACAGTCCGGCGCACTTCAGGATTGCGCAGCATCTCGCGCTGTGGCGTCATCGGCATCCAGCGATCGTTCACAACGCCTTCGGGCACCGCACTGTAGTAGTCGACAAACAGCTTGAGTTCGTCGTCGAGGCCCTGCGGCCAGGAAATATCGTTCCACAGAACCGATGGCTTGTAGCGTTCGATCAGTTCGCGCGTCTGTGCGTCCGCATAGGCCGGATAGTCGCCGCCAGGCGTGGAGCCGATAAAATCGCCCATGGTGCGCAGGGGCTCGCGGTTGAAGGTCCAGTCGATGCCGCCGGAATAGTAGAGCCCGAATTTCAGGCCTTTTGCGCGCACCGCTTCCGCAAGTTCGCCCACGATGTCGCGCGGTGAGGTCCAGCCCGGCTCGTGCGGATTCTTCACGGCGCTCGGCCACAGGCAGAACCCGTCGTGGTGCTTGGACACGAGCACGACATAGCGGGCGCCCGCCGCCGCGAAGAGCTCTGCCCATTCATCCGGCCGCCACTGCTTCAGGCCCTCGAAGAAGGGCTCGCGGAAGGACTGGTATGGCCGGCCGCCCCACACGGCCTTGTGATGGGCCGCACTTTCGCTTTCGGGCACCTTGATCGCATTCCAGTACCACTCGGTATAGGGCGTGCGCGCCACCGCGGTGTCGTAATGATCTCGAAAGGCATCGGAGATGGACCCCGACCGGGTGGCGAAGCCGGGGATCGAGAACAACCCCCAGTGAATGAAAATGCCGAATTTCGCGTCTTCATACCAATCGGGCACCCGATGGGCGTTGAGCGATTCCAGCGTTGGCGCGAATGCCATGGCTCTCCCATGCCCCAAAGGTCGGCAGCCATGCTGCACAGCTACCGTCACGGCAGGCAAGAACGCTTGCGTCCCTTGCGTCTGTGGCGGGATAGTAGAGGCGGTATGGCTGGGCCGGCGTCCACGAACGCTCCTTGAAAAGCCCAAGAACAAGCACTGCGGGAGTCGAAATGCCCTGGAACTATGGAGACATATTGGATGCCGTCGCCGATGTCGTGCGCCCGGAGGCGCCGGCCTTCGTTCATGGCGCCAAAAGCATCAGCTGGGCGGATGCCAGCAAGCGCATGAACAATCTGGGCCGCGCCTTCCTCGCGCGCGGCGCCAGGCCGGGCGACAAGGTCGCGTTCTATCTGCGCAACGGCACCGAATACATGGAAGGCGTGGGGGCCTGCTATCGCGCGCGGCTCGTGCACGTGAACGTGAATTACCGCTACAAGCCCGAAGAGGTGCGCTACATCCTGGACAATTCCGATGCCGCTGTCCTGATCTACGGTTCGGAATTCCGCGATGCGGTCGCCCAGATCAGGGGACAGCTTCCGCACATCAGGGCCTATGTCGAAGTCGGCGAGTCGACTGCCGATTTTGCGGAGAACTACGAGACGCTCGCGGGCGAGGGCGACGGCGCGAAGCTGGACGTGAAACGTTCGCCGGACGACATGCTCTTCATCTACACCGGTGGCACCACGGGCATGCCCAAGGGCGTGATGTGGCGGCACGGCGATCTCTGCACCTTGTGGCACAACCGCCTGGAGCGCACGGTGGGCATGGCGCCGAAGTCTCTGGAAATGTTCGCCTCCATGGTGAAGGCAACGCCGCAAGGCCCGGTATCATTGCCGGCCTGCCCGATGATGCACGGCACCGGGTTCATCTCCGCGTCCACCGCGATGCTTTCGGGCGGCACGATCGTGACCGTCGACAATCTTTCGCTCGATCCGGAAGCGATCTGGTCGGCGGTAGAGAAGAACCGCGTGTCGAGCATGGCGATCGTGGGCGATCCCTTCGCAAAGCCGCTGCTCAAGCATCTCGATGACAACCCCGGCAGATATGATCTGTCGTCCATGATTGCGATGTCGTCTTCCGGCGCGATGTGGAGCGTGGAGGTAAAGCGCGGGCTGCTCAAGCACATGCCGCAGCTCACCATCACCGACAGCTTCGCCTCCACCGAAGCGATGGGCATGGGCGCCTCGATCATGACGAAGGACAATGAGGTTCAGACGGCGGCATTCCAGCTTCTGGAGAACGCCATCGTGATCGATGAGGACAACCAGCCCATTGCCGCTGGCAGCGGCAAGTCCGGCCGCGTGGCGCTCGGCGGGCCTTTGCCGATGGGCTACTACAAGGATCCGGAGAAAACCGCGCGCACCTTCGTCACCATCGGCAATGTGCGTTACTCGATTCCCGGGGACCATGCCCGCGTGGACGAGAACGGCGCGATCACGCTCTTGGGCCGCGGCAACAACTGCATCAACACCGCCGGCGAAAAGGTATTCCCCGAAGAGGTGGAAGAGGCGTTGAAGACGCATCCCGCCATCGAGGACGCGCTGGTGCTGGGCGTGCCGGATGAGAAATGGGGCCAGGCGATCACCGGCGTGGTGAAGCTCGCCAATGGCAGCGCATTCGACGAGCAGGCGTTGCGCGATCACGTGCGCACGCAGCTTGCGGGCTACAAGACGCCCAAGCGCATCCTGATTTCCGAAGTGAACCTGCGCGCGCCCAACGGCAAGGCCGATTACAAGAGCGCGAAGGACTTCGCGGTGAGGGCGCTGGGCCTCACGGCGTAACGCCGGAACGTGCCGGAACGGCAAGATTCACAGCGGGATTTGCGTTGCCATCGCTCTGACATTTTGTCACGATCAAAGAAAAATCCGGGAGAGCGTGCATGAAGTTCACCTGGTTCAATCTGATGCCCTGGCCCTTTCTGCCGGATGATTTCCGGGAGAAGCATCATTCTGTGTGGGTGGACATCGACTCGCGGCTGTTCGATCCGGTGAAGTCGCACACCGTCTACAACACCTATATGGACCTGCTCGAATATGCCTCGACGCTGGGCTTCGACGGCATCGGCGTCAACGAGCATCACCAGAATGGCTACGGCATCATGCCGAGCCCCAACATCATCGCGGCGGGGCTTGCGCGGCGCACGAAGGATGCGGCGCTGGTCGTGCTGGGCAATTCCATCGCGCTTTACAATCCGCCGGTGCGCGTGGCCGAAGAGTTCGCCATGCTGGATTGCATCTCCGGTGGGCGGCTGGTCGCGGGCTTTCCCGTCGGCACGTCGATGGACACCAATTACTGCTACGGTCAGATCCCGGCGCTGACGCGCGAGAAATATCAGGAAGCGCACGACCTGATCCGCAAGGCGTGGAGCGAGCCCGATCCATTTGCGTGGAATGGCCGCTACACCAAGCTGCGCCATGTGAACATCTGGCCCCGGCCGATCCAGAATCCACCACCGATCCACATTCCCGGCGGCGGCAGCGTCGAAACCTACGATTTCTGCATCGACAACACCTATTCCTACTCATACCTGTCGTTCAGCGGCTATATCCGCGCCAAGGCGCTGATGGACGGCTACTGGAAGCGCGTGGCGGAGCGGGGCGCGCCCGACAACTCGCCCTATCGCGCCGGCTTCGCGCAGACGATTTGCGTGGCGGAGACCGATGCGGAGGCGCGCAAGCTCTATGAGAAGCACATCCTCTATTTCTACAATCGCTGCCTGCACGTGTTTCCCGGCTTCGCGGACGCGCCGGGTTACCGCACGATCAAGACGATCCAGACCGGTGCGCTGTCACAATATGCGCCGCCGCGCGGCTACGCGAACGTGACCTGGGAGGAACTCACCGAAGGCGGCCATGTGATCGCAGGTTCACCGGAAACCGTGCGCCAGCGCATGGAGGAGCTGATCAAGTCGCTTCACGTCGGCAACATCTTCTGCCTCATGCATGTGGGCGACATGCCGAAAGAGAAGTGCATGTATTCCACGCAACTCTTCGCCGAGAAGGTGATGCCCAAGTTGCGGGGCATGTTCCCGGATTATGCGAACGACGAACGTTTCTGGTGTCATCCCATCGAGCAGGTGAAGCCCGGCAGCCTGCCCAAGGTGAACGCCGCGCCTGTGATGGCGGGAGAATAACGATGGCGCTCACGCTCAAGACCGTTGCCGCGCCGCATGTTCCGGTTCGCTACTACGAAGGTGGCACCGGAACACCGCTGGTCTTTCTGCACGGTGCCGGCGGCGTGCTGCCGGGCGATCCCCTGCTGGAGAAGCTTTCGCAAAAGTATCGCCTCTACGCGCCGCTGCTGCCGGGCTATGGCGACAGCGAGGAATGTTCCGAATTGCGCGACATGCTCGACATCACGCTCCACACATGGGACGTGGTGGATGCGCTGGGATTGAAGGATCCGATTCTCGTCGGCCATTCCATGGGCGGCATGATCGCGGCGGAAATGGCGGCCATCGCGCCGCATGACGTGACGCGGCTCGGGCTCATCTGTCCGGCGGGTTTGTGGATGAACGATCATCCGATCCCGGATCTCTTCTCCACCATGCCCTATGAATATCCGAAGCTGCTGTTCCACGACGAAGTTGCCGGTGCGGCGCTGCTCACGGCGAATACGCGGGTGGACGATCCGGAGTGGCTGAAAGCGTTTCTCGTCACCAATGCGCGCCAGCTCGGCATGGCGGGCAAGATCCTGTTCCCGATTCCGGAGCGCGGGCTGGCGTCGCGGCTTTATCGCATCAGGGCGAAGACGCTGCTGATCTGGGGCGACAGCGACCGGCTCATTCCGCCGGTCTACGCGCAGGCCTGGAAGAAAGGCATCGCCAATGCCGAGCTCGTTTCGATCCCCGAAGCGGGCCACATGGTGACGATCGAGAAAACCGATCAGGTGATGAGCGCGCTCGCGCGGCTCGGTTAGGAGAGTGTGATGGCGCACTACGATCTGGTGATCCGGAACGGCAATCTGGCCGATGGCACCGGCGGCGCGATGCGCGAAGCCGATGTGGCGGTGAAGGACGGGAAGATCGCCGCTGTGGGAAAGGTTGCAGGCAAAGGCACCGAAGAGATCGATGCGAAGGGCCTGCTTGTCACGCCTGGCTTCGTGGACATTCATACCCATTACGACGGGCAGGCCACGTGGGACGCGCGCATGCAGCCGTCAAGCTGGCACGGCGTGACGACGGTGGTGATGGGCAATTGCGGCGTCGGCTTTGCGCCGGTGCGGGAGAGCGACCATTCGCGCCTCATCGAGCTGATGGAAGGCGTGGAGGATATTCCGGGCGCGGCGCTGCACGAAGGGCTGAAGTGGAACTGGGAATCCTTCGGTGACTATCTCGAAGCGCTGTAAACGCGCCAGCGCGATATCGACGTGTGCGCGCAGCTTCCCCATGGCGCATTGCGCGTCTATGTGATGGGCGAGCGCGGCGCGAAGCTCGAACCGGCGAACGAAACAGACATCGCGCAGATGCGCGCGCTCACCGCCGAGGCCATGCGCGCCGGAGCGCTGGGTTTCACCACCTCGCGCACGCTGAACCATCGTACGGTGAAAGGCGATCCCACGCCCAGCCTGCGCGCCACCCATGAAGAGCTGATGGGCATCGCGCGCGGCATGAAGGATGCGGGCGCGGGCGTGTTCGAATTGATCTCCGATTTCGACAATCCCGATCCGGTCACCGAATTCGGCATGATCCGCGGGCTGGTCGCCGAAAGCGGCCGCCCGCTGACGTTGTCGCTGGCGCAAGCGGGCCGTTCCGCCGATGGCTGGAAGGGTCTGCTGTCGATGATCGAGAGCGCATCGAAAGATGGCCTGCCGATCAAAGGGCAAGTGGCGCCGCGTCCCATCGGGCTGCTCCTGGGGCTCCAGGGCACGCTCAATCCCTTCGTCGCGCACGAAGCCTTCGCCGCGATCAGGGACAAGCCGCTGGCGGAGAAGGTGCGCATCATGCGCGATCCGGCCTTCCGTGCGCGCATCATGGCGGAGAACGACGCCAGACAGACGCACCCGCTCGCGCGCCGCGTGATGCAGTTCGATCAGATCTATCCGCTCGGCAATCCGCCGAACTACGAACCGCCGCGCGAAACCGCGATCAGCGAACAGGCCAAACGCGCCGGCCGCGATCCGGCCGAGCTCGCTTACGACATGCTGCTGGAGGACGAAGGCCGCGCCTTTCTGTTTTCGCCTTTCGCCAACTACACCAACTACAACCTGGATTGCTGCGGCGAAATGATTGCCCATCCCGACACGGTGATGGGATTGGGCGACGGTGGCGCGCATGTCGGCATCATCTCCGATGCCAGCTACACGACCTATCTGCTGGCGCATTGGGGCCGGGACCGTGCGAAGGGCCGCTTCGATCTTCCTTATCTCGTGAAACGCCAGACGGCGGATACGGCGCGCGCCGTGGGCCTGCTCGACCGCGGCATCCTCGCGCCGGGGATGAAGGCGGACATCAACGTCATCGATTTCGACCGCCTGCGCGTGAACGCGCCGCGCATGGCGTTCGATCTGCCCGCCGGCGGCAAACGCCTGTTGCAGGACGCCGAAGGCTACGTCGCCACCATCGTTTCCGGCGCGGTGACCTATCGCAATGGCAAGGAAACCGCCGCGCTGCCGGGCAAGCTGGTGCGCGGTCACAAAGCGGCGCCGAACTGAGGGAGGCCCGGATGGACCGCAAGCTCGATCCGCGTCCGCTCGAAACCCATGTGGACTGGCTGCACGACGATGTGCGTGACGAGGCCCGCTGGACCGTCGAACTGACCGCGCAGGACCATAGGGAGCTCGACCATGCCTTGTCGGTCGCCAAGGCACGGTCCGACAATCTGCTCGAGATCGGTCTCGAGCATTTCCCCCTGGACGGTCTCGCGTCCAAGCTCGCAGACATCGAGCGCGAGCTGATGGAAGGCCGCGGCTTCGTGCGCATCCGCACGCTGGACGCGAAGCGCTACTCCGACGACGACCTCACCATGCTCTATTGGGGCATCGGCATTCATCTCGGCGATCCCTGGCCGCAGAACCATTACGGCCATGTGATGGGCGACGTGACCGATCAGGGAAAGCGGCTGGACGATCCCACATTGCGCGGCAACGAGATCGGCAAGATCGGCCTCGATTATCATACCGACGGCGCGGACATCATCGGCCTGATGTGCCTGCGCAGCGCGAAATCCGGCGGGCTCTCCTGCGTCGCCAATGTGGTCGCGATCTACAACGATCTGGTGAAGACGAGGCCCGATCTTGTCGCGGCGCTATATGAGCCGCTGCCTTACGACGCGCGGCAGGAACATGCGAAGGGCGAGAAGCCCTATTACATGTTCCCGATCTTCACCGAGCATCGCGATCGGCTGTTCGTGCGCTTTATTCCGCAATATGTGCTCGCATCGCAGAAGTACTCCGAAGCGCCGCGCCTGTCCGATGCGGCGCGCGAGGCGCTGGCGGCTGTGAGCGAGATGGCGCGCGATCCTCGCTACAACGTCTATATGGATCTGCAGCCGGGCGAGATGCAGTTCATCAACAACTACCACGTGCTGCACGGCCGCCAGCCTTATGAGGACGATCCGGCGGCGGGACACAAGCGGCATCTGAAGCGGTTGTGGCTGGCTACGCGCTCGCTGAAAGACCGGCCGGAGCGGTTCCAGCGCCGCGCCCATTCCCATTGGCACGACAATATCAGCGTCAGCCGCCTCAAGCCTGTGGATCGCGTGAACTAGGCAGGCCCGGAATCGCTTGACCGCCCAGATAGTTTCATATGAAACTATACCTGTTGCCCGCGACAGGAGAAGACTATGGCGCAGCTTTGGGACAATCCGATCGGCACGGACGGATTCGAGTTCGTGGAATATACCGCGCCCGATGTGAACAAGCTGCACGCCTTCTTCGAGCAGATGGGCTTCCGCGCGGTCGGCCGGCACCGTTCCAAGAATGTGACCCTCTATCGCCAGGGCGAGACGAACTTCATCGTCAACGCCGAGCCGGGCAGCCACGGCGCGCGCTTCGCGAAAGCGCATGGACCGAGCGCCTGCGCGATGGCCTTCCGCGTGAAGGACGCGGCCTTCGCCTACAAGAAGCTGCTGGAGCTTGGCGCAACACCCTTCCATGGCACGCAGCCCGGCCCGATGGAACTGAACATCCCCGCCATCGAAGGCATCGGCGGCAGCGCCATTTATCTCGTCGACCGCTACGGCGAGCGTTCGATCTACGATGTGGACTTCATCCCCACCGATCCCTCCAAGGGCTTCGCGCATGAAGGCGCCGGGCTGACCTATATCGATCACGTCACGCACAACGTGTTCCGCGGCAACATGGACAAGTGGGCCGGCTTCTACGAGAAGTTCTTCAACTTCCGCGAAATCCGCTATTTCGACATCGAGGGCAAGCTGACGGGCCTGAAATCCCGCGCGATGACGAGCCCGGACGGCAATATCCGCATTCCGATCAACGAATCCTCCGACGACAAATCGCAGATCCACGAATATCTGGAAGAGTACAAAGGCGAGGGCATCCAGCATATCGCGCTGGGCAGCGACAACATCTATGAAAGCGTGGAGGCGCTGCGTAAGCGCGGCGTCGCGTTCCAGGACACGCCAGACACCTATTACGAGCGGCTCGACAACCGCATCAAGGGCCACGGCGAGGACGTGCCGCGGCTGCAGCGCGACAGGATTCTCATGGACGGTGCGCCGGAGGATACCGGCCTGCTGTTGCAGATCTTCACGCAGAACGCCATCGGCCCGATCTTCTTCGAGATCATCCAGCGCAAAGGCAATCAGGGCTTCGGCGAAGGCAATTTCAAGGCGCTGTTCGAGTCGATCGAAGCCGACCAGATCAAGCGCGGCGTGCTGAAGGACACCACCACGGGAGCGCACTGACATGGCATCCAAGAACTGGATCGAGTTCCCGCGCGTCGAAGGCGAAACCTCCAAACAGGCGCATGCCGATCTCCCGGCCGGCACTTATGAGCGCGAGATCGGGCGAGACGGCTTCTTCGGTCCCGCCACGCATATCTATCACAAGCACCCGCCGACGGGCTGGACCTCGTTCGACGGGCCCTTGCGCCCGCGCGCCTTCGATGCGGTGAAGGCGGCGGAGAAGGGCGAGCCCAACCGGATCATCCCGCTGCTCGCCAACGCCAACTGCAAGATCGACATCTGGCGCTGCCAGGCCTCCATGCCGACTTTGGCGCGCAACGCCGACGGCGATCTGCTGTTCTTCATCCATGCAGGCGAGGGCGATCTGTTCTGCGATTTCGGCCACCTGCCTTATCGCGAAGGCGACTACATGCTCTTGCCGCGCGGCACGATGTGGCGGCTGGAGACCAAGCAGCCGACGACGGTTCTGCGCATCGAAGCGACGAACGGCAGCTACAAACTGCCGGAGCGCGGCATCCTCGGCCCCCACGCCATCTTCGATCCCGCGGCGCTCGAGACGCCCAAGCTCGACGACGCCTTCAAATCGCAGCGCGAGGGCGAATGGACCGTCAGCGTGAAGCGCCGAGGTGAGTTGACGAAGATCACCTATCCGTTCAATCCGCTGGATGCGGTGGGCTGGAAGGGCAATCTGACGGTGCTGAAGCTCAACTGGCGCGACATCCGCCCGGTGATGAGCCACCGCTATCATATTCCGCCGAGCGTGCATTCCACCTTCGTGGCGGACCGCTTTGTCGTTTGCACCTTCGTGCCGCGGCCGATCGAAAGCGATCCCGGCGCGCTGAAAGTGCCGTTCTATCATTCCAACGACGATTACGACGAAGTGATCTTCTATCATCAGGGCGAATTCTTCAGCCGCGACAACATCCATCCCGGCATGGTGACCTGGCATCCCAACGGTTTTACGCATGGCCCGCATCCCAAGGCGTTCGCGGCCGGCGCAAAAGCCGCCAGGACGATGACGGACGAAGTGGCCGTGATGATCGACGCGCGTGACCCGCTGGACATGACAGCTGCCGCAGAGGCGTTCGAGGATCGCGGTTACGCCGACAGCTGGAAGCCGAAATGAATCTGGCCGCGCCCGGGGCTGACACGGCCGAGATTGTCTCGGACCCGCACTGGTTTCTCGAAGGCTACGACCATGCCGCCGGCAGGCTGCGCTTCGTTCGCACGGCGCGCGAGGATGTCGTCGCAGCGCCGTTTCTGGCGCAGGGCTATTGGGACGTCGGCGGCTTGCCGCAGCAACTGGTCGCCGAACGCGATCTGGCCGCGATATTGCCGCAAACTGCGCCGCCTCCGCATCTGAACTTCATCTGGCACACCGCCTTCTGCTGCTCCACCGCCATCGCCAATGCACTCGACTGCGCCGGCAAGAACCTGTCGCTCAAGGAGCCGGGCATCGTGCTCTCGCTGGCCGATGCGCGGCGGCAGAACGTGGTGGGCAGCGCCGTCGGCTTCCGATTTCCCGAACTTGTGTTCCGGCTGCTCGCGCGTGGCATCGCGCCGGGTGAGCAGGTCACCATCAAGCCCACGAACTTCGCCAATTATGCGATGCGCGACGCGGCCGGTCTCACCGAAGGCAGGCATCTGCTTCTTTATTCCGACTGCCGCAGCTTCCTTATCTCCGTGCTGAAGAAGGGCGAGTACGGACGGCGTACCGTGCGCGAGCTCTATGCCAAGATCCTCAGGGACGGCAACGCCGAGGCGCGCTGGCCGCAGGACAAGGTGTTCGCCATGACCGACATGCAGGTGGCGGCGGTCACCTGGCACATGCAGATCGCGGAATTCCGGCGCAGCTGGCCCATGCTGGCCAATGGCCGGGGCGCCTCGCTTGACTGCGATGCTTACCTCGCCAGGCCGGTCGAAACGCTGACGGCGCTGGATGATTTTCTCGGGCTGGGGCTCGGCCGCGCGCATTTCGAAGCTGTGATGGCGAGCCCGGCAGCCAATCGTCATTCCAAAGACGAGGGTGTGCGGTTCGGTGCAGAGGATCGCCAGCGCGAGCATCGCGAATTTGCCGCGCAGTTCGGCGCGGAAATCGACGAGACAGTGCGCTGGAGCTATCAGGCCTGCCCCGCCACGCCGCGCGAATGCCCGGTTCCGGCTCCTCTCGTCACGATGGAAAAGAGCTATTTGCCATGAAACTCGCTTCGCTCAAGAATGGCCGTGACGGCGCATTGGTGGTGGTCTCGCGCGACCTGTCCCGCTGCATCCCCGTTCCCCACGTCGCCATGACGTTGCAGCACGCTCTGGATCATTGGGGCGAGGCCTCGCTGGCGCTGATGCGCATCTACGATCTGCTGAACGAAGGCCCGATTGCCGGCGAGATGCCCTTTGATCCGAAGGCCTGCGCGTCGCCATTGCCGCGCGCCTATCAATGGGCGGACGGATCGGCCTATGTCACGCATGTGGAGTTGGTGCGAAAGGCGCGCGGCGCCGAGATGCCGCCGAGCTTCTGGACAGATCCCCTCATGTATCAGGGCGGCTCGGATTCCTTCATCGGCCCTTGCGATCCGATCCTCGCGGCGGACGAAGCCTGGGGCATCGATTTCGAAGGCGAGGTTGCGGTTATCACCGACGATGTGCCGATGGGTACTCCCGCCATGCATGCCGGCCGCCACATAAAGCTGTTGATGCTGGTGAACGATGTTTCGCTGCGAAACCTGATTCCGGCGGAGCTCGCCAAGAATTTCGGCTTCTTCCAGTCCAAGCCGGCGTCCGCATTTTCGCCGGTCGCCGTGACGCCGGACGAGATCGTCGAGTCCTGGCGGGACGGCAAGGTCCATCTGCCGCTCACCGTCACCTACAACGGCAAGCCCTTCGGCCGTCCGAATGCAGGCGTGGACATGACGTTCTCCTTCACCCAGCTGATCGCGCACGCCGCCAAGACGCGCGCGCTGGTGGCCGGCTCCATCGTCGGCTCCGGCACGGTGTCGAACAAATCGGGCAATGTCGGCTCTGCGTGCCTGGCGGAAAAGCGGACGCTGGAAACCATCGAGGGCGGCAAGCCGGTCACGCCGTTCATGAAGTTCGGCGACCGCATCCGCATCGAGATGTTCGATGCCGGCGGCAAATCCATCTTCGGCGCCATCGATCAGGAGGTGAGGAAATATGAGCAATGAGTTTGCGCTCTACGGCTATTTCCGCTCCTCCGCCGCATTCCGCGCGCGCATCGCATTGAACCTCAAAGGCATCAAACCGGAACTGCGGTTCATCCATCTGCTGCGCAATGGCGGCGAGCAGCACACGCCGGAATACAAGGCGTTGAACCCGCAGGAGCTGATCCCGGCTCTGGTGCATGACGGGCACACGATCACCCAATCGCTGGCCATCATCGAATATCTGGACGAGATCGTGCCGGAAC
>JBQCFD010000038.1:0-2467 GCA_051959625.1 Rhizomicrobium sp. | reverse complement strand
CCCGCACCATCAGATCGGCAATAGCTCGCGGGGTATAATATCCGCCTTCGCGCTTTTGTTGCGCTGGCGCGTGGTTGCGCAAATAGAGCTCATATGCCTGACTAAGAACACCGACTGGAATGTGCGCAAAATCGAGGTTATCCCACCTCTCCTCCCAGCCAAGAAAAAGTTGACTGTCCGGAGCCCGACGTAAGACGTCTCCGAGCACATGATAGGCCCGTTGGGGCAGCCGATCGAAAATCCTCGCCGATAAAGGAAGCAAGTCACCATTGAAAGTCTCGTCAAGCCACTTTGACGTTTTCAACGCCTTGCTTCTATTGTCGAACAGCCCTGCCGCCACGCTGGGTGCGGACATATCGTTCGGCAAAAGGCTTCGGTCGGCAAGAAAGCGTGTGAAGAGCGCGCGACCCACCAATGAAATGGCATCTTCATCCGAAATGCCTCTCAGCTTGATGAGTTTGGTGATTGACGCCGTGAGGAGATTGAGGACGACGTTGGAAATCCATCCCCGCTGACTGATTGCGGCTTTGGGACGTTCATTGGCCAATTGGGCAATGATGGTCTGCCTGAACGCGTCGCGCGCACCGACCAAAATTACCTTGGCTTGACGTGGCGACTGCTTGTCGAGGGCAATTCGGTAAACATCGAGCCGCCCAGGCGCCACGACGCCGAGATATGGCGCATCGCCTCGCATCGCCAGAAGCCGGCGAATTCGATGAAGATGGTCGTCGCCTTCCAGACGGTCCGCCTCCACTAGAAAAAGCAGCGGGGCTCCTTGCCACTCGTACACAGCACCTAATGCGCCAAGAATAGGGTCGGCGTTGCGACGTGCAGTCAGAAGCGTGGCATAAGGAAGAAGTTGCGGCCCATCTTGATCGAGCAAATGAAGCGCCGCAGGATCGGCGCCAAAGTCGGTCAAAGAGACAGTAATATCAACCATGGGAGCTGCCCAGGTGAATCTGAAGCGACGGCGATTGCGGCCATAGCTGCATCATTGGCCCAGATCCAATGTGTTTTGTGGATCACCGCCAAAGTGCCCTCGCCGTGCAGCGCCACGCGGCCTTTTGGGCGTTAATTCGACTTTCGACATCGCCTGCCGATAGTCCCCTCCTAATTCGCTAATGCGCACAATCAAAACGGCGATCAAAGCCAAATGGCTGGGCAGTTCCGCGGTACGGGCGTAGTTGGTGATAGAGTTCGGATTCATCCCGACTAATTCGGCGAACGCTCGGACGCTCAGACCGACCTTTCCCAAGTGTATCAGGAACTCCGCGTATGACATGTTTTTTGCTAGCACACATTTTTATGTGACGAAACACATAAAAATGTGTGCATTGAAGCTCCCGCAGTGATAAGAACAATAAGAGAACAAATCCGTCAGGAAATCCAGATCAAAACGTCAGCCTAGCAGCCCTACCTACGGGAAGTTCATATCACGCCGCCTTCTACACCGCCGACGTCCCCTTTTACCGACGCCAGATGAGCTGTGCTTCCCTACCCTCGTCGGACGGAAACAGCGCCGCCTTGAACGGTTCCTGCAAGTCAGGACCGTCGAACGTGACCTGGAGATAGTCTTTCGGCTCGTCCGCATTTGTGCGAGCGGCCCAGGCATCGCCGATACGCGATTTGCCAGCGAACACCCGGAACGCCGGCGCCTTTTCGTTGTCGCGATTGTCGTTGGGAACGAAGCGCACTTTCGCGTCGATGGTTAGGGTCTGCACCGAGCCACTCCAGCCGCCATCTTTAGAGGGTGTAAAATGCCCAATCACATATGACATGGTGTTCTCTTCTAGCCTGAAGATACCGGGTTTGGCGTTGCTCTTGCGGTGCGCTTTGGAGACGAAAGCGCACCATCTGATACGGGTGCTTCCACGCTCTTTCGTGCCTTCTGGAACCCTTTGTCCGCATCCATGAACGCCTGCAGCATGTAGGGACAGAGTTCGGCCACGGTTTCTTCGCTGCCATAGGCCTTCGCATAAAAGGCCGCGTATTCTTGCAGCATGCGGTTCAGCTCAGGGCTAATCGTCATCGCGATTTTGACCGGCGTGCGATCAGGAAGCTTCCCTAACTTCATTGCTGCGCTTTCCTGTATGGCTTCAAAATCACGTCGCGATTCAGAACCACGCGAAGCGGCCAGCCGGGCCGGACCTTCAGCGTCGGCTGAATCGAAATATCCTTTTCGACGATCTGCTGTCCGGCCTGATTGGTGCTTTCCTGTGTGGACTCGCGGATCGCTTCGACAAGATCGCTGTTGGAGTTTCCGAACGTGACCTGCGTGCCGACGCCTAGCAAGGTGGACATGGCAATGCCTTTGAGCAGCGTCCAAGTGTGATAGTCCACATCGTCTTCGAGTCCAGCATAACCCGCGGTGTCGGTGGCCGGCATGTTGTCGATCTGGATCGACGTTCCATCCGGCAGAATAATGCGTTGCCAGACGACGAGCGCACGGCTCTGGCCGAACGCCACG
>JBQCFD010000037.1:0-2232 GCA_051959625.1 Rhizomicrobium sp. | reverse complement strand
GTAATGCCTATCTAAAACATGTTCATCAAAAGTCGCTGAATGATGCTGGATTTTCAAGCACTCATCATAATGACAAACGTCGGGCTGCCAAGTTCGGCAAGGAATAAACACTGAAATGAGCAACGTCGCTAACATTCTTCGCAACAAAGCCGCAGAACTTCGTATTACTCCCGAAAGCATTGCTATTCAAATGCTGAAGGAGGCTGGTCTGTCCGAGCAGGACGCTCGTTATGAAGTCGCGCAAACTCTGATGGAAAAAGAAGCTCTCTCCGCATTGACGGACAAGGGCATTGATATGGAAGAGGCTGTGAAGCTTGTTAAGGCTGCGAATATTAATGTTCGTGAGTTGGCCAACATCAAGCTTGAATCCGAGACCAATCCTACGGCTGACATTCTCGAGAAAGCTGCAGCTTATATCGAAACCCTCGAAGCTCGAGTGACTGTCGTGGAAACGGATAATGCCCAGCTCGTTGACGACCTCGAGAAGGCTGCTAGTGCGTCAACGCAAATCGAAGCGCAGCCTCAACTCCCTGAGCGTTTGAATAAGATGGCTGCGATTGGCGCCTTCACAAACGAAGATTTGGCCGAGTTGAAGAAGATCAATCCTGAAATTCTGACCAAGGTTGCATCTGCTTATGAAGAGCCGTGGGGTCTTGGTGGTCCAGCCGGTGCTGCGCGTCCCGATGCAGTTGATCCGCTCACGGCGTGGTTGATGCAGAACTAATATTTGGGCGTCAAATAATCGACGCCAAAATACGCATTAAAATAGGTCTAGTAGTACATTGAATTTTGGATCGAGTCAATAAGCGACTTGGTCTCAAGTAAGAACAAAAAGCACATTGCTTAAAGGAATAACAAAATGTTGATGGAACGTTTGGCGGAGATCGTCCGCGGCTGGCCGTACGACGGCGCGCTGGACCGGTCCGAGCCGATTAAGTCGGGTTCGACGCTCCAAAACGGCGACTGGGTTATCAAGCAGGCCGATGGCACCGTCGACAAAGTGGGCGCCAATCTCCCGGCTAATATTGCACTTGCTGGCCTCGTGGTCGTCGGTAACGGCGACAGTTCGTCGGCCTCCAATGCTGGCGAAGCGGTGGTTCTGTGGAAGAACTTCATCGCGAAGATTGCAAACTACGACGCGACGGCTGGTGCCTATGCACCGACGCAGCCGCTGACGGTCAAGAACGGCATCCTGACGAAGGGTACGCCGGGCACTGATCCGATTGTGGCTTACGTGCTCGACGTAGTTGCGGTTGCAACGGGTCTCAATCCCCAGACCGCTCACATCACGATCGTTACGGTCTAAGGAAGAATAAAAATGAGCGGATATAACCTCGAAACTATTAACGTCCAGTTTTTGAACCAATCGTTCCTGGACAAGATTGACCAAGGCCTGACGAAGGAAGCCGGTGTTGCAATTTCGGCCTTCGTGCGCCAGAAGCTCCGTGAAGACGGTTTCACCCGTAAGGTTCTGAACCCGATTACGATTACGGCTGCTGAGCTCGATCGCCAGATCACGGAAGAGCCGACGGTCATCGTTGAGAAAGAACCGGATTCGGTCGCTGCTAACCTGCCGTTCCTCGGCCGCGCTGAAATCCGTTACTGGAAGACGGCCCGTTACCCGGTGACCTTCCAAAAGATCACTTCGGCTGAGTTCAAGAAGAGCAAGTTTGAGCTTGCCACGTATCGCACGGATATCCGTACGGTGCTGCAAGAGAACAGCGTCAAGGATCTGCAGAAGCAGGAAGACCAGAATTTCTACGCGAACATTCTGGCCATGGCAAATGCCAATAGCAACAACTTCACGCTGACGGGCGGCTTCACGAAGGCCAACCTGATGGCGGGTATCAAAAACCTGCTCAACTATCAGCTGCCGGTTGGTTGCATTCTGATGACGCAGTCGATGTATGCTGACTTGCTGACCTTCCCGGCAACGGACGTTGGTTCGCCGGCGGCGTCGGATCTGTTCCGCGGCCAAGGCTCGCTCGATACATTCTTCGGTTACAAGATTATCACCACGAACAAAGCTGATATTCTCCCGACGAACCAGTGTATCGTGTTTGCCCCGCAGGAGTACCTCGGTCAGTTCTACGCTCTCCAGGACGCTACGGTGTTCTTGAAGGTTGAACAGGACATCATCGACTTCACGACCTACGAAGCGGTTGGTGTGGGTATCGGTAACGTCAACGGTGCGATCGTCCTGAACTTCTAATCCAAGTTCGGTTACAAAGC
>JBQCFD010000036.1:0-4819 GCA_051959625.1 Rhizomicrobium sp. | reverse complement strand
ATGATGACCAAGGACGAGAACGTTCTCACCTTCGGCGAGGACGTGGGCTATTTCGGCGGCGTATTCCGCGTCACCGACGGCTTGCAGAAGAAGCACGGCCTGCGCCGCTGTTTCGACGCACCGATTTCCGAAGGCGGGCTCGTCGCGACCGCCATCGGCATGAGCGCCTATGGCCTCAGGCCCGTCGTGGAAGTGCAGTTCGCCGACTACATCTACCCCGGCTACGATCAGATCGTGTCGGAAGCCGCGCGCATCCGCTATCGCTCGGCGGGCGATTTCTATGTGCCGATCACGATCCGCACGCCCTATGGCGGCGGCATTTTCGGCGGCCAGACGCACAGCCAGAGCCCCGAAGCGCTGTTCGCCCATGTCGCGGGCATCAAGACGGTCATTCCGTCCACGCCTTACGACGCCAAGGGACTCCTCATCTCCGCGATCGAGGATGACGATCCGGTCGTGTTCCTGGAGCCCAAGCGCATCTACAACGGTCCGTTCAGCGGCCATCACGACCAGCCGGTGCAGGCGTGGTCGAAATTCCCCGAAAGCGACGTGCCGGAAGGCCACTACAAGATTCCGCTCGGCAAGGCGGCGGTGGTGCGGCCCGGAAACGACCTCACCATCGTGGCTTATGGCACCATGGTGCATGTCGCCAAGGCTGCGGCGCAGGAAAGCGGCATCGATGCGGAGGTGATCGACCTGCGCACCATCGTTCCTCTCGACATCGACACCGTCGCGGCGTCGGTGAAGAAGACCGGGCGTTGCATCATCCTGCACGAAGCCACCCGCACCGCAGGCTTCGGCGCGGAGATCGCCGCGGAGGTGCAGGAGACCTGCTTCTATCATCTCGAAGCGCCGATCGAGCGCGTCACCGGCTGGGACACGCCCTATCCGCATGCCTTCGAGTGGTACTACTTTCCGGGGCCGGCGCGGGTGATCGAAGCGATGCGCCGCGCGATGGGGAAATAAGCCATGGGACGCTACGTATTCAAACTTCCCGATGTCGGCGAAGGCACGGCGGAAGCGGAAATCGTCGCCTGGCATGTGAAGGTCGGAGACACGATCCACGAAGACCAGAACATGGTCGACGTGATGACAGACAAGGCGACCGTGGAGATGACCTCGCCCGTCACCGGCAAGATCACAGCGATCCATGGCGAGCCGGGCCAGATGGCGGCCGTTGGTTCGCCGCTGGTCGAACTGGAAGTGGAAGGCGCAGGGAATGTGAAGGGCAACGGCGCGGCACCTGCACCGGAAGCGAAGAAGGCCGAAGCGCCGAAGCCCAGAGCGGAAACCAAGCCGGAACCGAAGAAAGAAGACGTGAAGCCTGCCGCTGCCGCGCCGGCGATGAACGCCGCAGCGAAGCCTGCATTCGCGACGCGCGCCGAAGGCGACAAGCCCACCGCTTCGCCCGCCGTTCGTGAGCGCGCCCGCGAGATGGGAATCGCCCTGCAATTCGTTCCGGGGAGCGGTCCCGCCGGACGCATCACCCATGAAGACCTCGACGCCTACATCCAATCCGGCGGCAAGGCTGCGCGCAGCAGCGGCTCGGGTTATGCGCCACGCGACGGTGTGGACGAGGTGAAGGTGATCGGCTTGCGCCGCAAGATCGCGGAAAGCATGCAGAATTCCAAGCGCCGCATTCCGCACTTCGCCTATGTCGAAGAGATCGACATGACGGAGCTGGAAAGCCTGCGCGCCCATCTGAACAAAAACAAGCGCGCGGACCAGCCCAAGCTGACGGTGCTCCCGTTCATCATGCGGGCACTGGTGAAGGTGCTGCCGCAATATCCGCAGATCAATGCGCGCTTCGATGACGAAGCGGGTGTCGTGCATCGCTATCACGCTGTCCACATCGGCATCGCGACGCAGACGGCGAACGGGTTGATAGTGCCGGTGGTGACGCATGCCGAAGCCCGCGATGTGTGGGACAGTGCGCAGGAAGTGGCGCGTGTCTCCACCGCGGCGCGGGAGAACAAGGCGAAGAGCGACGAGCTTCAGGGCTCCACCATCACCATCACCAGCCTCGGTGCGCTGGGTGGCGTGGCGACGACGCCGGTGATCAACTATCCGGAAGTCGGCATCATCGGCCCCAATGCGATCATCGAGCGGCCCGTGGTGCGCGATGGCCAGATCGTGGTGCGCAAGATGATGAACCTGTCGTCGTCCTTCGATCACCGCGTGGTCGATGGCTATGACGCCGCGGAGTTCATCCAGAAGATCAAAGCGCTGCTGGAGCATCCGGCGACGCTGTTCATGGACTAAGTCATGGCCGAGAAAATCCACACGAAAGTTCTCATCGTCGGCGGTGGGCCGGGCGGCTATGTCGCCGGTATCCGTTGCGGGCAGTTGGGTCTCGACACCGTGCTGGTGGAAGCGGCGAAGCTGGGCGGCACTTGCCTCAACATCGGCTGCATTCCCTCCAAGGCGATCATCCATGTCGCGGCGGAATACGAGGCGATGGCGCATGCGGCGGCCAAACCGCTGAACGGCATCTCGCTCAAATCCGCGCCGTCCATCGACTTCGCCGAGACGGTGAAGTGGAAAGACGGGGTGACCAAGCGCCTCAACACCGGCGTCGGCGGATTGCTCAAGCGTTCCAAGGTGAAGGTGATCGAAGGCTGGGCGCATTTCAACGACGCCAAGACCTGCACCGTGAAGACGAAAGACGGCGAGCAGGTCGTCACCGCCGAGCATGTGATTCTCGCCACCGGCTCGGTGCCGGTGGAGCTGCCGTTCCTGAAATTCGGCGGCAAGGTGATCTCGTCCACCGAGGCGCTGTCGCTGCCGTCTGTGCCGAAGAAGCTGGTCGTCGTCGGCGCGGGCTATATCGGCCTCGAACTCGGCATCGCCTTCCGCAAGCTGGGCGCGGAGGTCACCGTCGTCGAAGCGCTGGATCGCATCCTGCCGCTCTACGATGCGCCGCTCACGCAGCCCGTGGCCAAGTGGCTGGAGAAGAACGGCGTCACGCTGCATCTCGGCGCGAAGGCGAAAGGCCAAAGCAAGGCCGGACTCGAAGTCGAGACCAGGGACGGCAAGACGATCGATCTTCCCGCCGACAACATCCTCGTCACCGTGGGCAGGAAGCCGCTGACCGAAGGCTGGGGGCTGGAGAACATGGCGGTCGACATGCATGGCCGCTTCGTGAAGGTGGACGGGCAATGCCGCACCTCGATGAAGAACGTGTGGGCCGTGGGCGATCTCGTCGGCGAGCCGATGCTGGAGCACAAGGCTGCCGCGCAGGGCGACATGGTGGCGGAGATCATCGCCGGACACGCGCGCGAGTTCGACCATCAGTTCGTGCCCGCGGTGTGCTTCACAGAGCCGGAAATCGTGAGCGCCGGTCTCGGCCCGCATGAGGTGAACGCGGATGAGACCGTCACCGCGATGTTCCCCTTCATGGCGAATGGCCGCGCGCTGTCGATGGATGCCGGCGACAATGGCGGTTTCGTTCGCATCATCGCGCGCAAGTCCGACCACAAGGTGCTGGGCATCCAGGCGGTGGGCGCGCATGTGAGCGAGCTGTCCAACGAATTCTCGCTGGCGCTGGAAATGGGGGCGGTGCTGGAGGATATTGCCGGCACCATCCACGTGCATCCCACCCTGGGCGAAGCGTTCCACGAATCCGCCCTGCGCGCTTTGGGACACGCGATACATATTTGACGATATCTTTGTTGGGGGATGGATTTATTCGTATCCCAACCGTCATGGCCGTCCTTGTGGCGGCCATCCATTTTCCAGAAGCCGTGCAGGACACGGCTGCGGCCTCTGGAAAATGGATCACCGGGACAAGCCCGGTGATGACGGGGTGTGATATAAAATAGTTCTGAGCATCTTCAGGAAAAGCCCAATGACCTACCGCGCACCGCTGGCCGACATCGCACATGCGCTGAAGGTGGCGGGGCTGGAGGAGCTTGTCGCGACCGGCGCGTTCGACGGCGCGGACCGCGAAACCGTCACCGCGATTCTGGAAGCGGCGGCGCAATTCACCGAGGGCGTGCTCGCGCCGCTCAATCGCAGCGGCGATCAGGAAGGCGTGCGGCTGGAGAACGGCAAGGTGCGCAGCGCTGCGGGATTCGCAGAAGCATGGAAGCAATACGCGCAAGGCGGCTGGACGGGCCTCGCCGCCGATCCGCAATTCGGCGGACAGGGCCTGCCGAAGGTTCTCTCGCTCGCCGCGTTCGAGATGGCGCATGCCGCGAATATGAGTTTCGCGCTGTGCCCGCTGCTCGGCGAAGGCGCGATTCATCTTCTGTCGCTGCACGGCACCAAGCGGCAGCAGGAGCTTTATCTGACCAAGCTCGTTGCCGGCGCATGGACCGGCACGATGAACCTGACCGAGCCGCAGGCCGGCTCCGATCTGGCGCTGGTGCGCTGCAAGGCGGAAGCCGATGGCGCGAACTATCGCATCGCGGGCCAGAAGATCTTCATCACCTGGGGCGACCACGACATGACGGACAACATCGTCCATCTCGTGCTCGCGCGCCTGCCCGATGCGCCGCCGGGGGTGAAAGGCATTTCGCTGTTTCTGGTGCCGAAGGTGATGGTCGGCAATGACGGCAAGCTCGGCGCGGCGAACAATCTTCGTCCGCTCTCCATCGAAAAGAAGCTCGGCATCCATGCCTCGCCCACCTGCGTGATGGGCTACGAAGGCGCGTATGGCGAGATCGTCGGCCGGCCGGGCGATGGCTTGGCGTTGATGTTCCTGATGATGAATTCCGCGCGGCTCAATGTCGGCATGGAAGGCGTGGGTGTGGCGGAAGCCGCGACGCAGAAGGCGCTGCAATACGCGCGCGAGCGGCGGCAGGGCCGTTCGCCGTGG
>JBQCFD010000035.1:0-2168 GCA_051959625.1 Rhizomicrobium sp. | reverse complement strand
TGCCTCCGCCGCGCTCACGCATGATGGGAATGACGGCACGCGCGAGCAGAAAAATGCCGCCAACATTCACGGCCATGCACCGGTTCCATGTCTCGATGTCAATTTGCAGCACGCCTCCAAAAGGATGAATGGCCGCGGCGTTGACGAGAATGTCGATTCCGCCAAAGCGCTGGACCGTGAGATCAACGATGCTCGCGACCTGTTCGGGAACAGACACATCGCACAGCTCTGTCGCAAACGTCAGATTGCGGCGCGAGGCTTCCGCGCGAAGAGCGTCGTTGGCTTCCGAATCGATTCCGCAGGCCACAACCTGCGCGCCGCCTTCGGCAAGGCGCAGCGCAACGGCGCGCCCAATCCCCGTGGTTCCGGTAACCAAGGCGGTTTTGCCGCTGAAGTCCTTCATTTGTCCGATGCTCCTTTCGCTGGTGATTCCGCCGGGTGCAACTCTGGCATGGCGTATTGCAATCCATGAATGGCTCCCCGTAGCTCCGCAAGTCCCTTGAGTCGTCCCACAAAAGAGTAGGCCGCGTTTCCGGGCTTTCCGATGTCGTCGCCCAACAGGTGCCCATGATCGGGCCGCATGGGGATCTCGCGGTCGGGCCTGTCCTCGTCGAAGCGCCGCCGTTCCTCCTCCAAAATGATGCGAAGAATGGAAAGCATGTCGGAGCTTCCGTTAAGGTGTTCGGCCTCGTGAAATGAGCCGTCTGGCTCGCGGCGCACCTGGCGCAGATGCACGAAGTGCGTGCGCGAGGCAAATTCGCGGGCCATGGCGGGAAGATCGTTCTCCTCCCTTACGCCGAGCGAGCCAACGCAAAATGTAATGCCGTTGGCGGGCGAGTCGTATCCCTTCAAAATCTGGCGAAGGTCGTCCGCGGTGGACACGACGCGCGGCAGTCCGTAAAGCGGCCATGGAGGATCGTCGGGATGAATGGCGAGCTTCAGGCCAAGTTCTTCAGCGGCGGGCATCACGTCGCGCAGAAAGCCGATCAATGAGGCGCGAAGATTCTCGGCGGTGAAGCCATCGTATTCGGCAACGGCGGCGCGCATGGTTTCGCGGTTCCAGGATGACTCCGATGCTGAGAGGCCGGCAATAAGCGTGCGCTCCAGCTTCTCAACCTGCTCGGGGCGCATTTGCTCGAAGCGCTTTCTCGCGGCCTCGATTCGTTCAAATGAGTAACCGCGCTCCGCATCCTTGCGCTTGAGGATGAACAGATCGTAGGCGGCGAAATCTAGCGCGTCGAAGCGAACGGCATAGCCGGTTGAGGGAAGCTTCCAGGCTATGTCCGTGCGTACCCAATCCACCACCGGCAGGAAGTTGTAGCAGATGGTCTTGACTCCGGCCTTGGCGATGGCCGCCATGGAATCGATCCAATTCCCGATGTACTGCCGATACGGACCCGAGCGAAGCTTGATGGAGTTGTGCATCGGAATGCTCTCGACCACGGACCACTCCAAGCCGGCGGCGGAAATTTCGTCCTTGCGGCGCAGGACTTCGTCAGCCGTCCACGCCTCGCCGCGATAAAGATGGTGAAGCGCCGTGACGATACCGCTTGCTCCGGCCTGCGCGGCATAGGCCAGCGACACAGGGTCATCAGGGCCGAACCATCGCCAGGTCTGCTTCATGCTGTTGCTCCGGAACCGGGAGAAATTTTAGATTGGAATTTGGGCCTGCCCTGAATACCGCAGCGGAAGCGGTAGAGCGGGCCGCCGACAAAGACGCGAGCAGGATCGTATCCTTCAGGCGCAAGCACCAGTGCATTCGTGTGCGCGGCGGAAGTGACGTAAATTTCATCCAGATCAGGCCCGCCAAACGCGAGCGACGAAGTCTGGCTGGCGGGAAGCTCGATGCGGCGCTCGCGCTTCCCGTCGGGTCCGTATCGCGTGATGCATCCGCCGAACCACTGCGCGCACCAGACGAAACCCTCGGCATCGACAGCGAGTCCGTCGGGCACTCCTTCCGAGCGGTCGATCTTCGCGAACACCCGCCGGTTGCTCAGCGCGCCATCGCTGCGGCGCCAGTCGTAGCGGTAAATGCAGCGGGCAACGGTATCGGCAAAATAGAGTGCGCCCGCCTCAGGAGAAAACGCGAGGCCATTAGAAAACTGAATGCCCTCATCGGCAATATGAACGGAACCATCGATATCGACGCGGAAGAGAAAGCTGGGGGC
>JBQCFD010000034.1:0-3159 GCA_051959625.1 Rhizomicrobium sp. | reverse complement strand
CGACATCAAAAGGCAACCCGCGCTCGCGCAGATTCTTTGCGCTCTTCGCGGAATCCCATTCGAAGGTCATGCTGGACTATAGGCCAATGACTGATATCCGTCAATGACGGATATCAGTTCCCGTCCTGCACCAAATTCGAGAACCGGGTGAAGCGTTCGTCGAAGAAGACGTCGATCTTGTTGGTGGCGCCGTGGCGGTGCTTTTCGACCAGCACTTCGGCGCGGCGATGCACACGCTCGCACTTCTCCAGCCACTTGGCGTGTTCGGTCGAGCCGGGCTCGGGCTCGCGCGATTTCAGGTAATACTCCTCGCGGAACACGAACATGACCACGTCCGCGTCCTGCTCGATGGAGCCGGATTCGCGAAGGTCGGAGAGCACCGGCCGCTTGTCGTCGCGTGCATCCACGCCGCGCGAAAGCTGCGACAGCGCAACCACCGGCACGTTCAGTTCCTTCGCCAAGGTCTTCAGGCCCTTGGTGACTTCCGTGATTTCCTGCACGCGGTTTTCGGCGCGGCGCGACGGATCGATGAGCTGCAGATAGTCGATCATGATGCAGCCGATGTTCTTTTCGCGCTTCAGACGCCGCGCGCGCGCAGCGACCTGCGCGATGGAGATGCCGCCGGTGTCGTCGATATAAAGCGGCAGTGTCGAAAGCTCCTGCATGGTGAGGACGAATTTGTCCCACTCGCTTTCGGTGAACTTGCCGTTGCGGATCTTCCACATCTCGATCTCGGTCTGCTCCGAGAGGATACGGCCGGACAATTGCTGCGCCGCCATTTCGAGCGAGAAGAAGAGCACCGGCGCACCGCGCGGCACTTCCGCGCCGGCTTCGATGTCCTGCTTGTACATGCGCGCCGCGTTGAACGCCATGTTGGTCGACAGCGAGGTTTTGCCCATGCCGGGGCGGCCGGCGATGATAAGAAGGTCGGACGGCTGGAAACCGCCCAGCAAACTGTCGATATCCGTAAAGCCGGTTGTGACGCCCGAGATGCGCCCGCCGCGCGCTTGCGCCCTTTCCGCCTGCACCACGGCACGCCGCAGGGATTCCGCGAAATCAATCGGGCCTTCGCCATAGCGGGCCGTGTCGGCCAGCCGGTAGAGCGCTTTTTCGGCTTCCTCGATCTGCGCCTGCGCGGGCTTGTCGTGCGGCGCCTCATAGGCGCTGTTGACCACGTCCTCGCCGATGCGGATGAGGCCGCGGCGCACGCCCAGATCGTGCAGGATCTTCGCGTAGTCTTTGACGTTTGGCAGCGCGGGTGCCGCCTGTGCAAGGCCCGCGAGATAAGCGTGGCCGCCCACTTCCAGCAGACCCGGATCGGCCTTCATCGCCGCGTGCAGCGTCAGCGGCGTGACGATCATGCCGCCGGTCTCGATCTGCGCCGACATCACTTCATAGATGCGCTGGTGCAGCGGATCGTAGAAATGCTCCGGCTTCAGCGAGGCGGACACGCGCTCCAGCGCCATATTGTCCACGAGGATCGAACCGAGCAGCGCCTGCTCGATTTCGATGTCATAGGGGACGTGGCGATAGGCTTCCTGTTCCATGGGGCGCTTTGGCTCTGTGAAGGGCGGCGTTCTTCGCGCAACCCGGCAGGCGAATCAATCGCCCACGCGCACAGGCGGCAAGCATATTCCTTTTGGCGTGCAAGTTCTGCACAGCTTAATCGGCCGCGAAGACGCTTGCTTTTTTGCGGACGTCCGCGCAGCCGTCAAAGGAGTTCCGCGCGCCAGTCATTCAGAACCGGATGAAACGAGAGCATCCGCTCCAGCCGCTCAAGGTGCGCGGGTGAAAAGTATTCCTTGCCGCGCCCGGACGTGCCCTTGTTGAAGCGAAGTCCGCCGCGATCCTTCCATGCACCGTCGAGCGCGTGCTGGCACTGCGCGCGTGTGCGCGGGAAATCCACGTGCATGAGCGCCGCTTCCAGAACCGCGGCCGGATCGGATTTGAAATCGGCATAGCGCAGCACGCAGACGTCATCGGGCTCGTCCCGCACCCAGGACAACCATGTTGCGAAATAACTCGCATACCAGGGCGCGATCATGTCGATCATGAAATCGGCCTTCTGCGCATCGCTGAAATCCGGAAAGCCATCGGGAATGATGCAGTTCAAACCTTCCGCGCGCGCCTCCGCGCTTTCAGACAGCATGTCCCAATAGGAAGCCAGCATGTCGGGGTGGTGGCGGTGGGTCACCCGGCCGAGTCCACGCCGTCGGGCAGCACCCGGTCGGTGCGTCGGCGCGACTTCGGGGAGGTTGCGCACTTCGGGCGGTTCGGCAACGTCCACTGACCTCAGCGGCCGGTCACCATCGAACCGGCGAGATCGGCCAATTGCGCCGCGCCGGCCAGACCCATCGCGTGCCGCAGCTCGGCGGTGAGCTCGATGAGAGTCGCCGACACGGCGTCCCGGCCACCGGAGGCGAGCGCCCACATGATCGGCCGGCCGAGCATCACGGCCCGCGCGCCGAGCGCGAGGGCGGTGAGGGCGTCGAACCCGTCGCGCACTCCCCCGTCGACGACCACGGGCACCGAGTCGCCCACTGCCGCAACGATTTCCGGCAGCGCCGCTGCAGTCGGTACGGCGCGGTCCAGTTGTCGGCCACCGTGGTTGCTCACCCAGATCCCCGAGGCGCCGGCCTCCACGCAGGCCAGCGCGTCGTCAGTGCGCAGCACACCCTTGACCAGCACCGGCAGACCGGACGTCTCCGCCACCCAGGCGATGTCGGCCAGCGAGAGGTCGGCGCGCTGGTCGATGGCGTCCCAGATGTCGGCGACGTCGGCCGGTAGGTGGTCGCGCATGTTCGTCAGGGCCTGCTCGTCCGACAACGGCAATGGCCGGCTGCGGGCCGCACTGCGGGCGCGGTGCCCGACATACGGCGTGTCGGCAGTGAGCACCATCGCGGTGGCTCCGGCCGCGGCGGCGCGCTCGATCAGCGCGCCGGTGATGGCGCGCTCACGCATCAGGTAGACCTGGAACCACCACGGCCCGCCGACCGCCGCGGCGACCTCCTCGATGCGGCGGGTGGCGCGACTGGACACCACCATCGGGGCGCCGGCGGCGGACGCGCCCGCGCCGGTGGCCACTTCACCGTCGGCGTGCAGCAGCGCGTGGAAGGCGGTCGGGGCGACGCCGATCGGCGTCCGCCACCGCCCGAAGAG
>JBQCFD010000033.1:0-6967 GCA_051959625.1 Rhizomicrobium sp. | reverse complement strand
CGACTGTGTCGCAGCGGTTTTTTCGCTCGGAAATGAAGACGACTTGGTCCGGCTTATCAATAGGGTTGATGCACTACAATCCTTCCTCAAGACGGACGAGGGTGCGAACCTTCTCGCGGGTTACAAGCGCGCGGCGAATATCCTGAAGGCGGAAGAGAAGAAGGACAAAGCCAATTTCGACGGCGCGGTCGACGCGAAACTCCTCTCGTTGCCCGAAGAGAAGGCGCTGGCCGAGGCGCTGAGCGCGGCGGAGAAGGCCATCGCCGCCGATGTGCAGGCTGAAAAATTCGTCGAAGCCATGGGCGTGATGGCGGGCTTGCGCAAGCCTGTCGATGCTTTTTTCGACAAGGTCACGGTCAACGACAAGGATGCGAAGTTGCGCGAGAACCGGCTGAAGCTGCTCGCCCGCCTGCGCGCCACGCTGCGTCTGGTGGCCGATTTCTCGAAGATCGAGGGCTAGTGCCTCCGCACGCACCGCTGTCATGGCTTGCAGCGGGCCACCCAATTTGGGCTGCAATTTCTCTAGCATCCGTCATGGCCGCCCTTGTGGCGGCCATCCATTTTCCAGAGACAGCGCCAAGATATTTTCGGTTTCTGGAAAATGGATGGCCCGGACGAGCCGGGCCATGACGTGTGTGGTTTGGATAAATTTGAGAAGATGTCGCCCGGCTGGCCGCTCCTGCGGGCCATGACAATTCACGGATGAGAAGCGAATATCCCCACAAAGAACACCACCCACCCCACCCCCAGCACCACATTCGACGCCGCGAAGATCGAGAGCCGCGTGAAGATGTGGTTCATCGTCAGATGCACCGCGCTGTGTGCGTATCGCAAGCCCACATAGCCCCACGCCAGACCGACCTCCAGCGCCGTCACCGTATGCGTCGCGTAGAGCGCCAGGCTCAGCACATAGAACAGCATAGGCAGTTCGAGCAGGTTCATGTAGTTGCGGTTGGGGATCGATACATGCCCCGGCACGCGCGCGGATTCGCCGAAACGGAAATCCTCGCCGGTAATCTCGCCCGCAAAACCGGCCCGGAAGCGCCTGACGGGGATCAACGTCAGCACCAGAAAGGTGAGCGCAATCAGCGCCGCCATGGGCGCAAATATCGAAATATCGGACATCAAATCCTCCCAGACCGGCGCCAGCGTAGCACCGGCGGCGGTCCGGGCAGGAGGGAAAGTTACGCCCCGTCTCTCTCCGTCGTCGGGTCGATCATCTTGCGGACTTCGGTGATCTTGGTGGCGGGGAAGCCGCTCAGTTCCGCGTGCTTTCGGATGATCGCTTCGTCCTTCGCCAGATAGACGCAGAACGTCTTGTCCGCGGCGACGTAGCTTTCCTGCCACTGGATGTCCGGACCCAGGTCCTTCAGCACCTTGTTGGATTGGGCGGCGGCGCCCTTGAGTTGTTCGCGCTCGAAAGTGCCGACGGCGGGAATGTCGCGTTCGATGATGAATTTGCGCAATGCCATGTTTCGCTCCACAGGTTTCGATTGCGCGCGCACGCTAGTTGCAGGCCCCAAAGCCAACAAGCGATGCAACGCGCAATACGCGGTAAAGCGCGAGCATAGCGGATATTCGCGCGGGCCTGCCATGTGGGGGCCGCAAATCGCGCGGAATCCCCTGTTGAATTGCTCCTGTTCCCGCGCCCAAGTCACGCATCGGGGCGGGGTGACAAATCGGGCCGCGATTTGGGATAAAACGGCAGCAAACCAGCCGTGGCCAGGGCGCGCTTCGCTCCGCTCGCCGCCCGGCCATGACGAGGTTTCGATGAAGTGGGTTTATTCGTTCGGGAACGGGAAGGCCGAAGGCGAGGCCTCCATGAAGAACCTGCTTGGCGGCAAGGGCGCGAACCTGGCTGAGATGAGCAATCTCGGCCTGCCGGTGCCACCGGGGTTTACCGTCACCACCGAAGTCTGCACCCATTACTATAAGAACGGCGAAGCCTATCCCGCCTCGCTCAAGGCCGATGTCGCCGCCGCGCTGAAAACCGTGGGCGAGATCGCGGGCGGCGTCCTGGGCGACCCGGCGAAACCGCTTCTCGTTTCCGTCCGCTCGGGCGCGCGCGTTTCAATGCCGGGCATGATGGATACGGTGCTGAACCTCGGCCTCAACCCGGCGACCACCGAAGGCTTGGCCAGGCTCACCGGCAATCCGCGCTTTGCCTATGACAGCTATCGCCGTTTCATCCAGATGTATTCCAACGTGGTGCTGGGGCTGGAGCACGGCGCGTTCGAGGAGATTCTCGACCAGGAAAAAGAAGACAAAGGCTATGAGCACGACACGGAACTGGAGGCCGAAGACCTGAAGCGCATCGCGGTGCGCTACAAGGAACATGTTCGGAAGGAGTTGGGCAGGCCGTTCCCGGACGACGTGAACGACCAGCTCTGGGGTGCCATCGGTGCGGTGTTCGGCTCGTGGCAATCGGCGCGCGCGAAGACCTATCGCAAGCTGCACCATATCCCCGAGGAATGGGGCACGGCCGTGAACGTGCAGGCGATGGTGTTCGGCAATCGCGGCGATACCTCGGCCACCGGCGTGGCCTTCACGCGCGATCCGTCCACCGGAGAACATCTGCTTTACGGGGAGTTCCTTATCAACGCGCAGGGCGAAGACGTTGTCGCGGGCATTCGCACGCCGCAGCCGATCAGCAAGATCGTGCGCGGACGGCAGGGGGGCAAGAAGCCGTCCATGGAAGAGGCGATGCCCAAGGCCTTTGCGGAACTCAGCGACATCGCGAAGACGCTGGAAGCCCATTACCGCGACATGCAGGACGTCGAGTTCACGGTGCAGGACGGCAAGCTCTTCATGCTGCAGACCCGTTCGGGTAAGCGCACCGCGCAGGCCTCTCTGAAGATCGCCGTGGATATGGAACGCGAAGGCGTCATCGACAGGAACGCCGCGATCGGCCGCGTCGAGCCGGCGGCCCTGGACCAGTTGCTGCATCCCACCCTCGATCCGAAGGCGGAGAAGGAGCAGATCGCCATCGGTCTGTCGGCATCGCCCGGCGCGGCCACGGGTGAAGTGGTGTTCACCGCGGACGAAGCCGAGAAGCTGGCGAAAGACGGGCGCGACGTCATCCTCGTTCGCACCGAGACCTCGCCGGAAGATATCCACGGCATGCATGCGGCGCGAGGCATTCTCACCGCGCGCGGCGGCATGACGAGCCACGCCGCTGTCGTCGCGCGCGGCATGGGCAGGCCCTGCGTCTGCGGCGCCAGCATGGTCAAGATCGACCTGGCGGCGGGAACTATGACGTGCGGCGGCACCACGGTGAAACGCGGCGACGTCATCACCATCGACGGCGGGTCGGGGCAGGTCTTCAAGGGCAAGGTGCCGACACTGCAACCGGAACTCACCGGCGATTTCGGCACGCTCATGGGCTGGGCGGATACCATCCGCAAGCTCAAGATCCGCACCAACGCCGACACGCCGCATGATGCGGAGGTCGCGCGCAAATTCGGCGCGGAGGGCATCGGGCTCTGCCGCACCGAGCACATGTTCTTCGATCCCGAACGCATTCTCGCCGTGCGCCAGATGATTCTGGCGGATGAGAAAAAAGAACGCGAGGCGGCGCTGGCGAAGTTGTTGCCGATGCAGCGTGGGGACTTCGAGAAGATCTTCCAGGTGATGGAAGGCTTGCCCGTCACCATCCGGTTGCTCGATCCGCCGCTCCACGAATTTCTACCGCAGAAGGAAGACGAGATTGCGGAGGTGGCGAAAGCCGCCGGCTCAACACCGGCAAAATTGCGTGCCCGGCTGATCGCCCTGCACGAAGCCAATCCGATGCTGGGCCATCGCGGCTGCAGGCTCGGCATCACGTATCCGGAGATCTACGAGATGCAGGCGCGCGCCATTCTGGAAGCCGCGCTGAATGTGGAAGAGAAAGGCGGCAAACCGGTCGAACTCGAAATCATGATTCCGCTGGTCGGCTTCAAAACCGAGCTTGACATGCTGCGGGATCGCATCGCCGCCGTGGCCGAAAAGGTGAAAGCCGAACGCGGGAAAAGCCCGAAATATATGGTCGGAACGATGATCGAGCTGCCGCGCGCGGCGCTGCGCGCCGGCGAAATCGCGCAGACCGCGGAATTCTTTTCGTTCGGCACCAACGACCTCACGCAGACCACGCTCGGCATGAGCCGGGACGATGCTGGCGGGTTTCTCACCGATTATCTTTCAAAGGGCATCATCGCGCGCGATCCTTTCGTGAGCATCGATCGCAACGGCGTCGGCGAATTGGTGAAAATCGCCGCCGAACGCGGGCGTGCGACGCGCAAAGCACTCAAGCTCGGCATCTGCGGCGAGCATGGCGGCGATCCGGATTCGATCCGCTTTTGTCACGAAACGGGACTTGATTACGTGTCGTGTTCACCATTCCGCGTGCCCATCGCGCGACTTGCAGCGGCGCAGGCAGCGTTAATGAACGCGCCAGAGTCTGATTAGTGCGCGAATAGACGACATAGGGAAACGCTGGATTTTCCTCGTTTACATGACGCGGTGTCATGATGAAAAAACTTTTTATTTGACGATTCGGTTTTTGGACGGCATCAAACGGCCCATTCCTTGCGCGAGGGGGCGCAGTAGTTCGGAACAAGACGTAGAGACTGTTTTTCGAAGCGCCAGAAATCCGAAAGAGTGTCGATAACCCCAATGCCGAAAAAAACGATGAAAGCACTGCGCCGTGCAGACAGAGTTCTGGCGAGCGCGATCTGTTTGACGCTGGGCCTTTCCGCGGCCGCGCTGGCTTATGCTCCGTATGCGGAGCGTAACGCCCCGGTGGCGCACAAGGTCGCCGCGCTGCATGCGCCGCTGGCGCCGGTGAAAGTCGCCCGGGTGGAAACGCCCCAACTGCGCGCGACGCCCGCCAGCTACCAGCCCGAAACCAACGCTCTGACGCCCGCACAGGAAGAGCTTCTCGCACAGGTGTTTCTTCGACAAGGAAACTGCCTCGCGGATGCCATGTACTACGAAGCCCGCGGCGAAGGACGCGCCGGCGAAATCGCTATCGCCGAAGTCGTCTATAACCGCATGCGCTCTGGCTATTATCCGGACACGATCTGCGGCGTCGTATATGAAGGCTCCACGCACCGCACAGGCTGCCAGTTCTCCTTCACCTGCAGCGGCGACATGGACCGGCCAAAGTCCGCGGCCGTCTGGCGGAGCACGCAGCATCTTGCACTCCAGATTGTGATGGGCTTCGTGCGGCTGGGCGATACGACCGGCGGCGCGCTCTCCTACCACAATCTCGACGTCCAGCCCGACTGGTCGGACACGATGGAGCGCACGACGCAGATCGGACACCACATCTTCTATCGCCCGTACCGTCACGTGGTGACGCGCGGCGCCTAATCCTTTTTTGCGGCGAACAATCCGCTCAGCATTTGCTTGGCGATCTGGTTGCGCATGAAGCTCGGCGCCAGCGCTTTGATGAGGTCGATGCGCCGGATTTCCTTGGGCACATACCAGTGCAGCTTGTCGCTGTGGTAGGCCTCCCAGGCGCATTCTGCGACGGATGACGCCGGCATGAGCCGGAACATGCCTTTCTTGGGAGCGTTCGCGTAAAACTCGTCCTCCGTCGGCTTGGCGCGGTCTTCCGTGCGGTTGGGCGTGTTGCGCAGGATCGCGGTATCGATCAAGCCTGGCAGCACGTCGGCCACCCGCACGCCATGGCGCTTGAATTCCACAGACAATGCCTCCGTCAGCCCCTTCACGCCGTGCTTGGTGGCGGAATAGACCGCGATGCGCGGCATGCCATAGGTCGCTGACGACGACGAGGTGATGAACACCAGCGAATTGGGTGTCGCCTTCAGCAAGGGCAACGCCGCATAGATGCTGGCGATCACGCCGATGAAGTTGATCTGCACCACGCGCATCGCGGCTTCGAACGGAATGTCCTCGAACCAGCCGCTCTCGCCGATGCCGGCATTGGAGTGGAGCATGTCCATTTTGCCGCCGGTCTCCTCCCCGAATGCTTTGACGGCCGCGTCGAAATCCTCCTTCTTCGTCACATCGAGGCGGGAGATGATGCAGTTGTCCGCGCCGATTTCCTGTTCCAGCGTCTTTAGCCCATCGACGTTCACGTCATAAGCGCCGACGAACCAGCCTTTGGCATGGAACAGCTTCGCCGTTTCGCGGCCCATGCCGCTGGCCGCGCCTGTGATGAAGATGGATTGGCGTCCCCGCGCCTTGCCGGCCATTAGAAGTTCACCCGGCGGCTGATGGCGCCGTCGACCAGCAGGTTGACGCCCGTGGTGTAGGATGACGCCGGGCTGGCGAGGAACACGGCGGCATTCGCGACGTCCTGCGGCGTGGCCGCGCGGCCGGTGGGATTTCGCGCCATCGCCTGCTTGAAATAGTCCGGCATGTTCTTCTCGACCATGTTCCACACGCCGCCTTCGAAATAGACCATGCCGGGCGACACCACATTGGTGCGGATGCCGCGCTTGGCATGCTGCCGCGCCAGTCCCTTGGCATAGTGGATGAGCGCCGCCTTAATCGGACCGTAAGACGAAGCGTTGTCGCTCTCGGCCGCGGAAACGGACGCGATGATGACGAAGGCTGCATCCTTCTTCGCCGCGGCGGCTTTCTCCAGGAAGGGATAAGCCGCGTCGAACGCGTTCACCGCGCCCAGAACGTCGAGCTTGAAATTGGATTCCCACGAGGCGGGATCCGCGCCTTGCGCCATCGCGCCGGCATTGGAGACCAGAATGTCGATACCGCCCAGTTCGCCGGCGGCCTTGGCAATCCACGCCTTCAGCGACGCGCCGTCCGTGATATCGACCGCGCCGCCTGTAACCTTGGTGCCCTTGGACTTGAGTTCGCCAACCGCGTCTTTCACCTGATCGGCATTGCGCGCGCAGATGGCGACATTCGCGCCTTCGCCCGCCAGTGTCTCCGCGATGGCCCGCCCGATGCCGCGCGTGCCGCCCAATATGACGGCGTTCTTGCCTTTGAGATGAAGATCCAT
>JBQCFD010000032.1:0-7454 GCA_051959625.1 Rhizomicrobium sp. | reverse complement strand
TTCTGGGCGTCCGCTTCCGGAACCACCTGGTCTTTCGTGCCGTGCACGAACAGACCGGACGCCGGGCAGGGCGCGAGGAAGGCGAAGTCGTACATGGATGCGGGCGGCGCGATGGAGATGAAGCCGGTGATCTCCGGTCGGCGCATCAGGAGTTGCATCCCGATCCATGCGCCGAAGGAAATGCCGCACACCCAAACGAAAGATGGATTTGGATAGAGCGTATTCATCCAGTCCAGCACGGCGGCAGCATCGGACAGTTCGCCCGCGCCGGAATCGAAGGTGCCCTGGCTTCGTCCCACGCCGCGAAAGTTGAAGCGCACGGCCGTGCAACCGAGGCGGTGGAACATGTGGAATAGGTCATAGACCAGCGGATTGTTCATCGTCCCGCCGAACTGCGGGTGAGGGTGCAGTACCAGCGCCATCGGTGCGCCGGCGGCTTTCTGACGTTGGTAACGGACTTCGATGCGCCCGGCGGGGCCCGGAAGAATGATGTCAGGCATGGGGGATGAGTCTCTCGGACCTTGCAGAAAACGCAGGACGGTAGTCGGAAATAAACATGGCCAGTTCCCCGAAAAATCCTTTTTATTTCAATCGGTTGATTTTCGGGCAGAATGTCATGGTGGTGAATTCTTGACCGTGGCGCTCGGGAAATCTATATGCAGCGCAGCAGGAACTGCCGGGCGCGCGCCGGCTTGACCCCGTTGTTACCACGGTCAGGGGGCAAAAAAGCAAGCCAAAAGCGCACTTCCGGCTCAGGAGGTAAGTATGAGACTCAGCACAAAAGGACGTTATGCGGTGATGGCGATGGCCGATCTGGCCGCGCATGAGGGCGGCGACCGCCCCGTGTCTCTGGCGGAAATCGCCAAGCGCCAGGAAATCTCGCTCTCTTATCTGGAGCAATTGTTCGCAAAGCTGCGCCGCGGCGCACTCGTGAAAAGCGTGCGCGGACCTGGCGGAGGCTATCGCCTGTCGCGCCCGTCCGCCGAGGTGCGGATCGCCGACATCATTATTGCCGTCGATGAACCGATGACGGCGACGCGCTGTCGTCCCGGCAGCCCGAAAGGCTGCACCGGCACGACGACGCGCTGCGTGACGCACGATCTGTGGGAAGAGCTCGGCCGGCAGATCCATGTTTTCCTGTCGTCGGTCACGCTGGCCGATGTGGTGGAGAAACGCATTCTCGGCCGCACCAAGCCGTGCGAACTGAAACAGGACGAAAAGGCGGACGCGCCGGCACAGGCCGCCTGAGTTTTGTTGCGATGATCTATTTCGATCACAATGCGACGGCGCCACTCCGCACCGAAGCGAAGGCCGCAATGACGCGCGCGCTGGAGCTTTCGGGGAACCCGTCGTCGGTCCATGCCGCCGGACGCGCTGCGCGCAAGCTGGTGGAGGACGCGCGCGAGCAGGTAGCAGCGTATGCCGGCGCCAAGCCGGGTGATGTGATCTTCACCAGCGGCGGCACGGAAGCCAACGCTCTGGCGCTGCGCGGGGCGGTGGCGGGAGCGCTGGATGCGGAGAAGCGCATCACGCGCCTTTTCGTGGCGGCAACGGCGCATGAGAGTGCTCTGGCCGTGGCGCGCGATCTTGCCGAAAAGACCGCAGGTCTGGTCTTCACCATCGTTCCGGTGACGGAGCATGGCCGCATCGATCCGCTGGTGTTCCGTTCCTTGCTGATGAACGGCAAGGGCCGGGTTTTGGTCTCCCTCATCTTCGCGAACAACGAAACGGGCGTGATCGAGGATGTCGCCGGCCTGGCCGCGATCCTGCGCAAGGAAGGCAGCGAAGGCGCGCTGTTGCATGTGGATGCGGTGTCGAGCGGCTACAGCCCCGTCCGGTTCTCGGCATGGGGCGCGGATTATCTTTCACTCGCATCCCACAAGATCGGCGGCCCGCAAGGCGTGGGCGCATTGATGGTGCGCGAGGGCGCGCCGCTGTCGCCGCTGTTCAACGGTTCGCAGGAAATGCGCCGCCGCGCGGGCACGCAAAATGTAATCGGCATCGCGGGCTTCGGCGCTGCCGCAAGGGCACTGCAAGCGAATTTCGATGCCGAAAGCGAGCATGTCGGCACGTTGCGCACCTATTTCGAGGAATCCCTTCGCAACATGGAGCCGAACGCCGTCGTGTTCGGCACCCATGAAGTGCGCCAGAAGAACCTCTCGTGCTTCGCCATTCCGCAGCTTCAGGCGGAGAACACGCTGATGGCGCTGGATTTGGACGGCATCTGCGTCAGCTCCGGTGCGGCCTGCTCATCCGGCAAGGTTTCGCCTAGTCATGTGCTGGAAGCGATGGGTGTGGACGAGAGCCTGGCGCGTTGCGCGCTGCGGGTGTCGTTTGGACCCGAGCATGGCGTGGTCGAACTCGATACGCTGATGAGCGCGCTCAACCGCCTTATGGGCCGCAAGCTGGCGCTCGCCGCCGCGGGAGGCGCCTGATGGCCGCGATCGAAACCCGTGAGAAAGTCGCCGAACTTGGCGACAAATACAAATACGGCTTCGTCACCGACATCGAGATGGAACGGGCGAAGAAGGGACTGAATGAAGATACCGTCCGCTTCATCTCCGCCAAGAAGAATGAGCCGGAATGGATGCTGGAGTGGCGCCTGAAGGCGTTCGCCCGGTGGAAGGATATGCGCGAGCCCCATTGGGCGCGCCTGCATTATCCGGAGATCGATTATCAGGACGCTTATTATTATGCGGCGCCGAAGAACACGCCGAAGAAGCAATCTCTGGACGAAGTCGACCCGAAATTGCTTGAGACCTACAGCAAGCTCGGCATCCCGCTGCATGAGCAGATGGCGCTGGCGGGCGTGGCTGTGGATGCGGTGTTCGATTCCGTCTCCGTCGCGACGACCTACAAGGAGAAGCTGAACGAGGCAGGGGTGATCTTCTGCCCGATCTCGGAAGCCATTCGCGATCACGGCGAGCTTGTGCAGAAATATCTCGGTTCGGTGGTCCCGGTCTCCGACAATTTCTTCGCGACGTTGAACTCGGCGGTGTTTTCCGACGGCACGTTCGTCTATGTGCCCAAGGGCGTTCGCTGCCCGATGGAGCTGTCCACCTATTTCCGCATCAATGCGAGCGAGACGGGGCAGTTCGAGCGCACGCTGATCATCGCGGATGAAGGTTCTTACGTTTCCTATCTCGAAGGCTGCACCGCGCCCAAGCGCGACGAGAACCAGCTTCATGCCGCTGTGGTCGAGTTGGTCGCGCTGGAAGGCGCGGAGATCAAATATTCCACCGTCCAGAACTGGTATCCCGGTGACGAGAACGGCATCGGTGGTATTTACAACTTCGTGACCAAGCGCGGCGATTGCCGCGGCGCGCGGTCCAAGATCTCGTGGACGCAGGTGGAAACCGGCTCGGCGATCACCTGGAAATATCCGAGCTGCATCCTGCGCGGCGACGACAGCGTCGGCGAGTTCTACTCCATCGCCATCGCCAACCATTTCCAGCAGGCCGATACCGGCACCAAGATGATTCACCTGGGCAGGAACACGAAGAGCCGGATCATCTCCAAGGGCATCAGCGCCGGCAAGGCGCAGAACACTTATCGCGGCCTCGTCAGCGTGCATCCGCGCGCGGAGAAGTCGCGCAATTACACGCAATGCGACTCGTTGCTCATCGGCCACGAGTGCGGCGCACACACCGTTCCCTATATCGAAAGCCGGAACAAGTCCGCGCGCATCGAGCACGAAGCGACGACATCGAAGATCGCGGAGGATCAGCTCTTCTATTGCCTGCAGCGCGGCATCTCGCAGGACGAGGCGGTATCGCTCATCGTCAACGGCTTCTGCAAGGAAGTGCTGCAGCAGCTCCCGATGGAGTTCGCCGTAGAAGCGCAAAAACTCGTGGGCATCAGTCTGGAAGGCAGCGTCGGCTAGTCATGCTTGAGATCAAAGACCTTCACGCCACAGTCGACGGCAAGGAAATCCTGAAAGGGCTGACGCTCAGCGTCGGCGCGGGCGAGGTGCATGCCATCATGGGGCCGAATGGGTCCGGCAAGTCCACGTTGTCGTATGTGCTGGCGGGGCGCGCGGGATACGAGATCACCGGCGGCTCGATCAAATACAAAGGCGAAGACCTTGCCGCGATGACGCCGGACGAGCGCGCCGCGAAGGGCATATTCCTCGCCATGCAATATCCGGTGGAGATTCCCGGCGTCACCACGCTGACCTTCCTCAAGACCGCTCTGAATGCGCAGCGCCGCGCGCGCGGTGAAAAGGAAATGGATGCGGTGGGTGTCCTGCGCATGGTGCGCGACAAGGCGGCGGCGATGAAAGTCTCCGAAGAGATGCTGAAGCGCGCGCTTAATGTCGGCTTTTCCGGCGGCGAGAATAAGCGGCTGGAGATTTTGCAGATGGCGCTCTTCCAGCCCGCACTTGCGATCCTCGATGAAACCGATTCAGGCCTCGATATCGACGCGCTGAAGCTGGTGGCCGAGGGCGTGAACGACCTGCGTTCGCCGCAGCGGGCCATGCTGGTCATTACGCACTATCAGCGCCTGCTCGCCTATATCGTACCCGATCGCGTGCATGTTCTGGCAAAGGGCCGGATCGTGGCTGAAGGTGGCAAGGAGCTTGCGCTCAAGCTCGAGGCACAGGGATACGAGCAGATCATCAAGGACGCGGCATGACACTCGCGCGATCCAGTCTTGCTGCACGCCGCGCGAAGGCTCGCGAGACCTTTCGCGCGTCCGGCGTTCCTAGCCGGCGCGTCGAAGACTGGAAATACAGCGATCTCTACAATGCGGTCGCCGCCAACGACGTGGAGCAGGCCGGGCGCGCGAAATGGTCCGCCGATGTGTCCGAAGGCGTGGAGCTGGTCGATCTGTCCAAGAGCAAGGCGCCGGATTGGGTGAAACTGAATCTTGGTTCACTCGCCAATGCAGGCGCAATGGATGCGGCGTCGCTGGCGTTTGCCAAGGGTGGTTTCGCGCTGCGCGTTCCGAAGAATGCAACCGGTGAGGCGCGGATTTCCATCACGAGCGCAGGGCAGGCGCGGATGCTGGTTGTCCTGGAAGAGAACTCTGCGCTCACGCTGGTGCAGAATTGCGCCGCGGTTCCCGGATTCCGCAATATCGGCGCAGAGGTCTTGCTCGCAGAGGGAGCGCGCTTCACCCATGTCAGCCATGCGCCGATGACCGACGATGCGGTTCAGGTCATGGATCTGTCGGCGAAAATGGCCTGCAACGCGGTCTATCGCGGTCATTATGCGGATTTCGGCGCGAAGCTTTCGCGTACCGAGTTGCACATCGCGCTGGAAGGCGAGGGTGCGCAAGCGCATCTGTCCGGCGTCGGTGTGCTGAAGGATCGTCATGCCGACGTCACCACGCATGTCGTTCATGCTAGCGGCAAGACGCAGAGCACCCAGCTTTTCAAATATGTGGCGGGCGGCCATGCGCGCGGGGTTTATCAGGGCAAGGTGACGGTAGCTGCCGGCGCCAACGGTTCCGACAGCCGCCAGACGGCAAAGGGCCTGCTGCTGGAAGATCGGGCGGAGATCGATCTCAAGCCGGAGCTGGAAATCCTGGCCGATGACGTGAAATGCGCGCATGGCGCGGCGGTTGGCGATCTGGATGCGGAGTCGCTGTTCTATCTGCGCTCGCGCGGGATTCCGGAAACCGAAGCGCGGGCGCTGCTGATGCGAGCGTTTCTGGGCGACGCCATCGATCAGATCGAGGACGAGGCGCTTCGCGACACCATATGGAAAGCGGTGGATGGCGCGCTGGAGGCGGTGTCGTGACGGCGCAGCCCAAGAACATCACGGCGACATTCGATCCGTTGGCGGCCCGCGCGGATTTCGCGATCTTCGACAAGCCGATCTATGGCAAGCCGCTTGTCTATCTCGACAGCGCCGCTTCGGCGCAGAAGCCCAGGCAGGTGCTGGACGCGATGCGCGTGTTCGCGGAAAGCGAATATGCAAATGTGCATCGCGGCGTGCATTATCTCTCTGCTGCCGCCACAGACCGTTACGAGGCCGCGCGGCGCACGGTTCAGAAATTCCTGAACGCCAGGCACGAAGACGAGATCGTGTTCACCAAGGGCGGCACCGAGGCGATGAATCTCGTCTCCTATTCCTTCCTCGCGCCGCGCATCCAGCCGGGCGACGAGATCGTGCTGTCGGTGATGGAGCATCATTCCAACATCGTGCCGTGGCATTTCCTGCGCGAACGGCAAGGCGCGGTATTGCGCTGGGTCGATCTGCGCGATGACGGTTCACTCGACATCGAGGCGCTGGATGCCGCCATCGGGCCAAAGACAAAGCTCGTCGCCATCACGCATATGTCCAACGTGCTGGGCACGGTGACGCCGCTGAAGGAGATCGTGGCGCGGGCGCATGCCAGGGGCGTTCCGGTGCTGGCAGATGGCTGCCAGGGCGCGGTGCATGAGATCGTGGATGTGCAGGCGCTGGACATCGATTTCTACGCCATCACCGGCCACAAGCTTTACGGGCCGACGGGCATCGGCGCGCTCTATGGCAAGCGGGCGCACCTGAAAGCCATGCGGCCGTTCAATGGCGGCGGCGAGATGATCCGCGAAGTCAGTCGCGCAAAGGTGACTTATGCCGATCCGCCGGCGCGGTTCGAGGCGGGCACGCCGCCGATCATCGAGAGCGTGGGTCTGGCCGCTGCGATCGACTACATGACGTCGTTCGATCGCCAGGCGGTGCGGGCACATGAACATGATCTGCTGGCCTATGCGCGCGAACAGGTGCGCCAGTTCAACTGGCTGCGCGTGATCGGCGATGCACCGGGGAAGGGCGCGATCCTCTCCTTCGAAACCGAGGGGATGCATGCGCACGATGTCGCCACCATATTGGATAGAGAAGGCGTGGCGGTGCGCGCCGGGCATCATTGCGCGCAACCGCTGATGGAGCGCTTCGGCGTCGCTTCCACCAGCCGGGCGTCCTTCGCCCTGTACAACACACGTGCCGACGTGGACGCGCTGGTCGCGGCGCTCGCCAAGGCGCGGAAGATCTTGAGTTAGAACGATGGATGAGTCCCTTCGCGAGCTTTATCAGGAAGTGATCCTCGATCACTCGCGCCACCCGCGTCATTTCGGGCCGCTGGAGGGCGCCACCAACACTGCCGAGGGCTACAACCCGCTCTGCGGCGACCGGGTGACGATCAATCTCATCGTGGACAACAACGACCGCATTGCGGACATCAAGTTCGAAGGCAAGGGCTGCGCGATCAGCCAGGCCTCGGCCTCGCTGATGACGGACATGCTGGTCGGCCGCACGCTAAAGGAAGCCGAAAAGCTGATGGGCGGCTTCCTGCATCTGGTGAAGGGCGAGGACAGCGAACTCACCGGCGAGGACCGCGAGCGGCTGGAGGTCATGGCCGGCGTGAGCGCCTTTCCGATGCGGGTGAAATGCGCGACGCTGGCATGGCATACTTTCAAATCGGCATTGGAGGGCGGCCAAGATTCGAAATTGGCCGCCAAGACGGAA
>JBQCFD010000031.1:0-4959 GCA_051959625.1 Rhizomicrobium sp. | reverse complement strand
AAGAAGCGCTGCATCCTTATCCGGCAAACCTTATGCTCGTCACCAAGGTGGGCGCGCGGCGCGATGCGCAAGGCCAATGGCTGCCGTGGAACAGCCCCGCCGATCTTGAGCAGGCCATTCACGACAATCTGCGCAATCTCGGTCTCGATGTGATCGAGGCGGTGAACTTCCGCTCCATGCACGGGATGCAGCCGACCGAAGGCACCATCGCGCCGCAAGTGGAAGCGCTGGCGGAGCTGAAGCGCAAGGGTCTCATCCGGCATATCGGCGTGAGCAATGTGACGCCGACGCAGGTGAAAGAAGCGCAGGCGATCACGCCCATCGTCTGCGTGCAAAATTTCTACAATGTCGCCAATCGCGGCGACGATGCGATGGTGGATGCGCTGGCGAAAGACGGCGTCGCTTACGTGCCGTTCTTCCCGCTGGGCGGATTCATGCCGCTGCAATCCTCCGTGCTGGAAGATGTGGCAAAGAAGATCGGCGCGACGCCGATGCAGACGGCGCAGGCGTGGCTGCTGCACCGTTCGCCGAACATCCTGCTCATTCCCGGCACGTCATCGGTCGCGCACCTGCGCGAGAACCTCGCGGCGGCGCAATTGAAGCTGCCCGACGATGCGATGGCCGCGCTGAACGGCATCGGCAAAAAAGCGAACTGACCGTCAGGACTGCGGCTCGGAATCCAGAAGCTGCCGCAGGTTCAGCTTGCCGACCTGCTCGATGATCCGGTTTTTGATGCCGGCTTCGATATCGGAGAGGTGCGAGGCATCCCCCAAACGCGTCAAAGGCATGCGGAACTGGTCGTCCGCCTGGAATTGCGAGGTCAGCGTCTGCAGGAGGTCGAGCGCGTTCGGCGGCTGGAAGAAGATCCCGAGGTGGAGCGAGCGCCCGGACTGGTTCTCGCAACGGTGCCAGTTGCCCGCGGGCAGGAACAGGAAATCGCCGGGCTCCAGGATCTCGTCGAAGATCAGCGTGTCTTCCGCCGGTACCGCGGTTTTCGTCACGCCGGGGACGGGATTGATCACGGGCGGGCCGAAGATCTTCCAGCGCTTGCGCCCTTCCACCTGAAGGATGACGAGATCTTCGGGATCGTAATGCAGCGTGAAGGCATTGTCCTTACCCTTCGTCACGATCACGCCCATGCGGATCTGCTCGCGCACGGCGGCCCGGATGCTGTCGCAGAGGACTTTCAGATGCGGCGCGTATGCGTCGATCCGGTAGCTCACGAGGCTGAAGCCGCCGGCCATGAACTGAAGGAGCTTGGGAAGATCGACGGCGTTTCCGTTTCCCGACGGATCGGCTTTCAGCCAGCGATCCGGCGGCGCAAGCCTGGAGTCCTTCACCAGATGGAATTCAGCGAGATCGCGCGAGTGCTCGCCGCGCTGGATCATGGCGATCAGCGAACTCCAGTCCAGCAGCGACGAATAACGGTCTGCCCCCGCGCCGCGCAACAACGTCAATCTGCGTTCGCGCAACAGTGCCATGAACTCTTCGACCGAAAGCGGCGCGACAAGCTCTGCAAAAGTGGTGGGCGCGTTACTCAAGAAACGGACTCGAAGAAGTGCGTGGGGCGCCTGATATACACCGTCCAGCCAACAGGCGAAGTGTCTTCGTTGTCACCCGCCCGCGTGAGGGGTGTTGCAAATTTTGCATTGGAAAAGTTCGACACGTGTCAGACAGCGGCACTGACTGACCGGCCGGTCGCTCAATTCAACGCGGCGTCGAAAGTGTCAAATAATTTACCGTAATGCCGCTCGGCTTGTTTTTCGTCGTAGACGTCGCGGCCGGGAACGGTCCAGCCGTGACGCGCGCCGTCATAAACTTCACTTTCGAAGGTGCCGCCCCATGCCTTCAGCGCACCATCCAGCCTGGCGATCATCTCCGGCGTCATCGATCTGTCTTCGACCGCGTGACCGAAATAGAGCCGCGCCTCGATCCTGGGCAGGAACAGGTGCGGGCTCGTCAGCTGATCGCTCGCCAGTCCGCCGCCGTGGAAAGATGCCGCTGCGGCCACCTGGTCGGGGCGGACGGCGGCTGCGCGCATCGCCATCGCGCCGGTGAAGCAATACCCCGCCACGCCCATCTTGCCCGGCCTCACATGCGGCTGCCGCGCCAGGAAATCGAGATAGACCGCGGAATCGGACGACATCTGGTCCGGCAAGAGCGAAGCGAACAACTCGCCGAAGCGTTTCATCGTCCGCTCCTCGCCCATCTTGATCTCGAAATCGATGACGGGAAGTTTGCCTGCGCGCCAGAAAACATTGGGGACCAGCACGGTGTAGCCATGTCCGGCGATGCGCCGCGCCATGCCCAGATTGGCCTCGCGGATGCCCATGATGTCGGTGAGGAAGAGAACGCCGGGATGGCCGCCCGCGCGATCCGGATGGAAGAGATAGGCTTCGGTGCTACCGCCTCCGATCGGAATCTCGATCTTTCGTTCCTTCACGCTCATCTCGCTCTCTCGTATGTCACGTCGTTCCAGTATTTCGCCTTGTGGCGGCCGGTCTGGATGAATCCGCGGCGGCGAAGCTCGATGCCGATGAGATAGTTGAAATAGCCATGCGCGACGAGCGCCGCGCCGCCCTCCTTCATTGCGCGCCTGACGAGGATATCGGCGGCCTGCCGCGCGCGGCGCTTGGATTTGCGATATCCCTCGATCCGGGGCGAGAAGCCGGCGTACCACATCAGCCGTGAGACCACGGCCCACTTCGTCACCTTCATCTTGAGCAGCGGAATGCGGGGCGCGGCAAGAGGGCTTTCCGAAAAGAGCGGATCCACGATCAGCGCCGCATTCGGCGCCAGCACCTTCGCGCTTTCCGATGCGCGCTTCTTGCCGCTCGTAAAGATGGCCGCGATCTCGCCCACCAGATCGCGCAGCTCCGCGGGCGGCGCATCGGCAGGATCGAGTCCCGCTTCCTCGTAATCGTCGATATAGGCGCGGAATTCGCGGTGGCTCGCCACCGGCGCGGTGGCGATGGCCGGCCGGCCATGGCGGATGAGCACGATGCGCAGGCTGCTCGCTCCGGCGTGGGCCTTGGGGCTCGCGGGCAAATCGCCCTCCGCGGCCAGAACAGATGCTTGCGGCGTCATGCCAGTATTCTACGATCCCTGGACCCAAAACGCGCGCCTCGAGGGCGCGTTGCACACACCAGAATAAGTAGGATGGGGAGACGGCGAATGGAACAGGGGCTCAAGGGAAAGGTTGCGATCGTCACGGGGTCGGCGTCGGGGATCGGCGCGGCGGTGGCGTTGGGTCTCGCCAAGCGCGGCGCCGATGTCGTGGTGAACTACTCGAAGAACGAGAAGGACGCAAAAGCGGTCGCCGACCAGATCGGCGGATGGGGCGGACGCGCCCTCTGCATTCAAGGCGACGTGGCAAGAGACGCCGATTGCCAGAAGCTCGCCAAGGCGGCGCTGGACGCATGGGGGCGCATCGACATCCTCGTCAACAACGCAGGCACCACGAAATTTGCCGCGCACACCGATCTTGCGGCGCTCTCCGCCGAGGACTGGCAGATGATCTACGGCGTGAACGTGGTGGGGCCCTTCCAGATGATGCGGGCCTGTCTCGATGCGCTCAAGGCCCATGGCGACGGTTCGGTGGTCAATGTGTCGTCGGTGGCGGGCGTGATGGGCGTGGGCTCCTCCATCGCCTATGCAGCGTCCAAAGGTGCGCTCAACACCTTGACCCTCTCGCTGGCGCGCGCGTTTGCGCCGGAGATCCGCGTCAATGCCGTGTGCCCCGGCTATGTGGCGACGCCATGGTTCAGCGGGCGCTTCGGCGAGGCCAATGCCGACCGCATCGCACAGCAGCAAGCCGACGCCAACCCGCTCAAGCGCGTGGCCTATGCGGAGGATATCGCCAATGCCGTGCTGTTCCTGGCCGGGCCGGAATCCAAGAATGTTTCCGGCGAATTCATGCTGATCGACAGCGGCATGCACCTGAATATGACAGGCACCAAGCGCTAGCGCGCGTCCAGGTCGGCTTGCCCAAATAGGCAGCGGCTGCACAAATGCCGCGCAAGGATATGTTGCATCGCAACAACGCCTTGCCGCATTCCGACAAATCCTACGGTTTCTATATGCCGGGAGCAGCCGCGCAGCATTGAGCGGCTATCGTTTTATTGGTGACGGTGTTCCCAGACCAACAAGGGAACCAGGCAATGAAGGCATTTGTTTCGGGGCTGTTTCTGGCTGCCATCTTGGGCACAGGGGCCGTGCAAGCCGATCCGCTGGCAACGCCGGCAATGGGCGGATCCATCACCAACAATCCGTCGCCGATCTCCTTCGATTCCGGCTTCGGCAACATCTATGTGAGCGGTGCTCTTACGGGACTCGCGCAATACCAGAGCAATGCCACCCACCTCGCGGCCGGCGACGGGTCGAGCACGCTCGATCTCGACAATGCCTGGGTCGCCGTCCAGAAGACCGATGGCCTCGTGCAGTTCTACGTGCAGGCCGGTCTCTATTCCTTCCCGACGGTGGGCGCGCCGTACGAAAAATCGAGCGACGAGATCCACGACACCTTCGGCTATGTGCCGATCGCCTATCTGAAACTGCAACTGACCGATGAATTCTCGATCCAGGCCGGCAAGCTGCCCACGCTGATCGGCGCCGAGCTTCCGACCACGGTGCAAAACATCAACATCGAGCGCGGCCTTCTGTGGTTCCAGGAGCCGCTGGTGAGCCGAGGCGTTCAGGTAAACTACGCGAGCGGCCCACTCTCGATCTCGCTGTCGTGGAACGACGGGCTCTATTCCAACGTATGGAACACCTTCTCGGGCCTCATCTCCTATTCCATGGGAGACGCCGGCACGCTGGCGTTCGACAGCTCGATCACGCCTGCGCGCGATTTCGTTCCGGCCAGCCAGATCTACAACCTCATGTACAGCGTGACCTCGGGCGCGTGGTATGTCGGGCCCTATGCGCAGTATCAGCATTTCGACGCGACGAAGGCCGGCG
>JBQCFD010000030.1:0-3663 GCA_051959625.1 Rhizomicrobium sp. | reverse complement strand
GCATCATGGATTGCGGCACCACGACCGACGGCGTGCCGTTCTTGGCGGCGGCAGATGCAACGCTTCCGGCCACGATGACAGCCGCTACAGCGCCAATAATCCCGTATTTCATGTCCCAGCTCCCAAACGCAAAAGGGCGGCCCGTGAGCCGCCCTTTCTTATCTCATACCAGAGGCATGGGCAGAACTACTCTTCCGCTGCCTCTTCGTCGTTCGTCATTACCGGACCGGAATCCTGGCCCTTGGCATCGACGTCACGGTCCACGAACTCGATGAACGCCATCTCCGCGTTGTCGCCGTGGCGGAAGCCGGCGCGCAGGACGCGCGTGTAACCGCCGGGACGCTTGGCGTAGCGTGGGCCGATGACGTCGAACAGCTTTGTAACTTGCGCCTCGTCCCGGATCGTGGAGATCGCCTGGCGGCGGGCATGCAGATCCTTTCCGCCGCGACGCGACAGGGTGACCAGCTTCTCGACGACGGGGCGGAGCTCCTTCGCCTTGGGCAGGGTGGTCTTGATCTGCTCGTGCTTGATCAGCGCGGCCGCCATGTTGGCGAACATCGCGGTACGATGCTGAGCTTTCTTTCCGAGCTTACGGCCGGAGTTGCGATGGCGCATGACGTCTAACCCTTAACATGACCGGACAGCTCACGCGGGCCGGGCATCCCCTTTCCTTTAGTACTGATCCTCGTAACGCTTCGCGAGGTCTTCGATGTTCTCCGGCGGCCAGCCCGGCACTTCCATGCCGAGGTGCAGGCCCATTTCGGCCAGCACGGCTTTGATCTCGTTCAGCGACTTGCGGCCGAAATTCGGCGTGCGCAGCATTTCGCCTTCCGTCTTCTGGATGAGATCGCCGATATAGACGATGTTGTCGTTCTTCAGGCAGTTCGCCGAACGCACCGACAACTCCAGCTCGTCCACCTTCTTGAGGAGGACGGGGTTGAAGGCGAGATCGGGCTTGGCCTCTTCTGCAACGCGCTCGCGCGGCTCTTCGAAGTTGATGAAGACCTGAAGCTGGTCCTGCAGGATGCGCGCGGCATAGGCCACCGCGTTGTCCGGCGTGACGGCGCCGTTTGTCTCAACCGTCATCGTCAACTTGTCATAGTCGAGGATCTGCCCTTCGCGGGTGTTCTCGACCTTGTAAGAGACCTTCTTCACCGGCGAGAACAGCGAGTCGACCGGGATCAGACCGATCGGCGCATCTTCCGGGCGGTTGCGATCGGCGGGCACATAACCCTTGCCGGTGGCGACGGTCAGTTCCATGCGGAAGTCGACCTTCTCGTCCAGCGTGCAGATGACGAGTTCGGGGTTCAGCACTTCGACATCGGCAACAGCGGCGATATCGGCAGCGGTGACTTCACCAGGACCTTGCTTGCGCAGCGACAGGCGCTTGGGGCCTTCGGCGTGCATGCGCAGCGCGATCTGCTTCACGTTCAGCACGATGTCGGTCACGTCTTCGCGCACGCCCGGGATGGACGAGAATTCGTGCAACACGCCTTCGATCTGGATCGAGGTGATGGCAGCGCCCTGCAGCGACGACAGCAACACGCGGCGTAGCGAATTGCCGAGCGTGAGGCCGAAACCGCGCTCCAGCGGCTCGGCGACAATCGTCGCCGTCCTGCCGGCGTCGTGGCCGGCGTCAATCTTCAACTTCTGTGGCTTGATCAGCTCTTGCCAATTTTTCTGGAACATTCTGTCCTCATCGTTTCCCGGACGTGTCGGATCACGTCCATTGCGTTCGACGGGTAAGCTCTATCCGAAAGCAAACTCTGTTAGACGCGGCGGCGCTTTGGCGGGCGGCAGCCATTGTGTGGAATCGGCGTCACGTCGCGGATCGATGTCACCGTCAGGCCGACCGCCTGCAGCGCGCGAAGTGCGGACTCACGGCCCGAACCCGGGCCGGAGACTTCCACTTCCAGCGTACGCATGCCGTGATCGACGGCCTTCTTGCCTGCATCTTCCGCTGCGACCTGCGCCGCATACGGCGTGGATTTGCGCGAGCCCTTGAAGCCCATCATGCCGGCCGACGACCAGGACACGGCGTTGCCCTGCGTGTCGGTGATCGTGATGATCGTGTTGTTGAACGTAGCGGCGACATGCGCGACGCCCACGACGACGTTCTTCTTCTCTTTCTTGCGGGCGCGACCGGCGCTCTTCTTCTCGGCAGCCATATTACTTCGTCACCTTCTTCTTGCCGGCGATCGCCTTGGCGGGACCCTTGCGCGTGCGCGCGTTCGTATGTGTGCGCTGGCCACGGACCGGAAGGCCCTTGCGGTGACGCAAACCGCGATAGCAGCCGAGATCCATGAGCCGCTTGATGTTCATCGCGACTTCACGGCGCAGATCGCCTTCGACGAGATAATCGCGGTCGATCGTCTCGCGGATCTGGATGATTTCGGATTCCGTCAGGTCGGAGACACGGCGGTCCGGCGAGATGCCGACCTTCTCGATGATCTCCTTCGCCTTTGCGGGGCCGATTCCATGGATGTAGCGGAGGCCGATTTCGACCCGCTTCTGGGTTGGGATATTGACGCCGGCGATGCGTGCCACGGAGCGATCCTTCGAGTAAGTCTCTGAACTTGTTTACTTTTATACGCGCGGCAAACCGAAACCATTCCCCATATCAGGGCCGAAACAGCCGGATTGACGAAGGTGGAGTCGCCGCAAGGGCGCGGATTATAGGAATCCACCCCCTCCCGTCAACAGCCGTTTTCGCCTGTTTTCCGAGGAAAAGCGCGGGCTTCCCGAGGACCAGACATTGGGGGTGCGGCAACTTAATTTCAACCAGACCGCCACACACCACGGCCAGCCGCGGGGATGCTCCTTCGGGCATGTTTGGGACCAGGCCAATAGCCATTTCGGCGAGAAACCCGCACGACGATGCAGGAGGTGGCCGGTTTCCCGGCGGCCGAAGTCTGGCCGGTTCAGCGGCCCTTGGCGAGAGCGGCGTCGATTGCGCGCGTGACCTCGGAGATCGGCGCCATGCCGTTCACGGTCACGACCTTTCCCTGATTGGTGTAGTAGGCGATCAGGGGAGCCGTGTTCTTGCGATAGACGTCCAGACGGTTTTTGACGGTCTCCGGCGTATCGTCGGGGCGCGGCGTGCCGCCCTGCGCCACCGTTTCCTTGACGCGCTGTTCGGCGCGGCCCAGAAGCACCGCTTCATCCACTTTCAGTTCGATCACGAGATCGATCTTCTTGCCGCGCGAGGCGAGCAGCTTGTCCAGCGCTTCGGCTTGCGGAATGGTGCGCGGAAAGCCGTCGAACACCGCGCCGTTGACCGCGTCGGGCTTGTTCAAGCGCTCATTGATGATGCCGATGACGATCTCGTCCGACACCAGGTCGCCCTTGGCAAGGATGGCCTCGACCTTGAGACCGAGCTCCGTTTTGGCCGCAATGGCCGCGCGAAGCATGTCACCGGTGGAAAGCTGCGGCAAACCGCGTTTCTCTTGCAGGATCTTTGCCTGCGTTCCCTTCACCGCCCCCGGCGGTCCAAACAGGACCACGTTCACCGCCGCGACCCTCTCAGCTTCGCCTTCTTGATGAGGCCTTCATAGTGCTGCGCGATCAGATGGCTCTGGATTTGCGCGACGGTATCCATCGTCACGCTCACGACGATCAGGATCGAGGTGCCGCCAAGCGCGAACGGCAGGCTATAGCGATAAA
>JBQCFD010000029.1:0-2688 GCA_051959625.1 Rhizomicrobium sp. | reverse complement strand
AACAAAAGATGCGCACACGCCCCCTGATGCTCGCGGCCATTTCCATGCTGTTCGCTATGCCCGCGCTGGCGCAAGTGAGTTCCGGCGGTTCTTCATCCTCGGCCGGCCAATCCTCCGCCAGCGGCGCCGAAACCGGATCGGCCAATGGCAGCAATTCCGCGCCCAGCGGCTATGCCACGCCCAGTCAAAGCACCGCCCAGAGCGGCGGCGATACCGCCAATGGGACCATGGCCGCGAATGGCTCAGATCGCAGCACGCGTCCTCACACGATGGACCAGAACGTCCCCAACACATCGGGCGCGACCATGACGCCCAATGGCAGCAACACCGCGCAGGATGAATATGCCACCCGGGGACAAGGAAACAGCGTGGCCGGCAACAACGGCATGAACCCCATGCCGCCCTCTTCGTCCATGGCGGCGAATGGCAACAGCTATGACAACAACGGCGCCGCGCAATCGAGCCTGCCGCCGGCAACGCCGGGCGTGCCGCCGAACACCCCGGCGCAAGGCGGACAATATAGCCCCTATGGCATGAACAATTCGCCGGACAACCCGCAGAACAATCCCAACGCCACCAATCCCGCCCCGTAAATTTCGCTGCTTTTCTCCTTGGCAGCACCGGCAGCGGCAAGGCAACAGCAGCCTTGCCGCTGTTTTTTTGCTCTGTACGCCGTACGCGAAGATTTAAACTCCGGCGGATGCGACGCATGTTGCTATAGTGGCGCCCATTTCGAACAGGGAGCCGAACATGCGTTCATGTCCTCTGATGCTTGCCGCCATAGTTTTGACACTTGCCGCTTCTGCCTGCGTGCCGCTGGGCGAAGGATATGGCTCGGCTTCCAGCGCCTATCCGGGGACGAGCAATTACGAGCCGGGCAAGGAAACGACGCAATATGGCGTCAACAGCAATCAGCCCAGCGAGAAAGCGCGGCGCTCGCCCGCCAGTTATGGCGGAGGCGCAGCCAGCACGATCATGTAGTTCCGCCGCGCCGCCGAAATAACGGCCGGGAACCCGCGAAATGGAACCGCGGCGAGTGGCACATGGATGCGCGCGTCACGTTCTCTAACTGACATCCATCTCTGGATAGGGAACCCATGATGCGCACCAGAACCCTTTTGCTGATCGCCGCTTCTTCCATGTTGCTCAGCGCGTCCGCGCTGGCGCAGAGCGCCGGGACGGCCGCGCCGCCGCAGGCGAACGATCAGACCTCGGCCTCGACCAGCACGGCGCCCGATCAGGCGACCCCGAACAGCGCCGAAGCGGGCAGCGCCACCACGACTGCGCCAGGCAACGCCAACGCAAACGCCACCACCCCGAGCACTACCACCACGGAGGCGAGCGAGACTCCCAAGGGCGCGACGCCCAAAGGCTCCGACACCGCGCAGGAGGAATACAGCAAGGGCGACAAGGGCGTGACCGCCTCCACGACGCCGCCTTCTTCCTCGTCCATGCCGGGCAGCACTCAATCCAGCGCCAGTGCTTCCACCTCGCCATCAAGCGAGGCCGCGGCCACCGAAGCGGGCCCGACGCCGCCTTCTTCCTCCATGTCCACAAATGGCTCGACCGCGAGCAGCGCCCCGGGCACGCCGACCTATGATCCCAACAAGCAGGATAGCCAATACGGCACCAACACCAATCAACCCAGCAAGAACGCCACCAGCCAACCCAGCGATAATGGCGGCGGCGCGCAAAGTACGGTTCAGTGAGCAACGATCGGCCCTGGGCCGGTCGAACAACTGGTTGAAGCGGGCGCGCTGCGCAAACCGCGCCGCGCTCGCTTCGCGCGGAAGCTTCGCGCGAGGGCCGCGCTTGTTCACGCGCACGGCAAGTTTTCGAGAGGGGACGGACATTCGGCGCACTTGAGTGTCGCGAACAATGTCGGTACATCGTTCCAACATAGATCGCGACAAATAGATTCTTGGGCCTTTATCCCCCCGGATGAGGCTCGGAAGGGGGCTGAGCATATCCTGCTCAGCCCTCACTGCTTTGGACCGGTTGGGTAGCAGCTTATCGGAATTATCGCGGCCATCGTCCGGTCAGCGCGATGCGGGAGCGGCGGCAAAATCATCCCTCCCTTTTTGCCGGCGCTTGTGCGCGGGTCGTTCAGCTCCGCGCATCGTCTATCGCCGCCAGATCGTCGGAGTAGCCGGCTTTGACGCGCGCCCATTGCACGATGGGACGGCCGTCGATGCGATAGCTGTGCATGCCTTCGGGGAATTTGGGCCAGCCGGCGGGCGAATCTTCCCAATGCTCCTGGCGGCCATAGACGGTGAGATCGAGCAAGCGATAGGAATTGTCCATCGCTTCGACGCCGCGGCGCGTGGTCCAATAGGTCTCGAAGACTTTGCTGCCCTGACGCAGATAACAGATGATATGCATCATGCCGACGCGGCGGCCAACCAGAAGCGTGCCGAGTGATTCACGCGGCGCGGCGTACCACGGCATCTCCCAGCCCATGAAGTCTTTGTAGCGCGCGCTTTCCTCATAGGGTCCCTGGGCGATAGTGGCATAGGTGACGTCGCGGGAATGAAGGAAGGACCGCTCGCGCACCTGGGCGGTGTAAAAGCTGCAACCTTCGCATTGCTCGGGCGCGGGGCGGCCGGCATGCCACATGAAATAATAAGCGATCAGCATGCGCCTTCCTTCGAATGCCTCCAGCAATGTGGTCTTGCCCTTGGGGCCGAT
>JBQCFD010000028.1:0-13773 GCA_051959625.1 Rhizomicrobium sp. | reverse complement strand
GTTCTTCGCGCGGGTGAGCTTGTCTTCAATGGCGGCACGCGTAGTCGTCGGCGGATTGGTGTTCGGCATCTCGAACACGCCGGTCACGCCGCCCAACACCGCCGCGCGGCTGCCCGTCTCAAGATCCTCCTTGTGCTCGTTGCCGGGCTCGCGGAAATGGACTTGCGTGTCGATGACCCCGGGAAGGACATGGAGTCCGCCGGCATCGAAGACCTCCGCCGCTTTCGCGTTCGCCAGCGACCCGACGGCGACGATGCGGCCACCCACGACACCGACATCGGCTTCGGCGATTCCGTTGGGCGTCGCCGTGATGCCACCCATTATGAGAAGATCGAAGTTCATGCTCCTCCCAGACAATCGAAAACAGAACCTTGTGCCTCAACGCCTTCACCATGGATGCGGTGCCACAGCGCGTAGAACAGAAGCTGCCAGCACGCGATGCCCATGCGCTTGTCGCCGCCGCGGGCATAATTGCGGAACAGCTTTTCCACCGCCTCAGGATAGCAGACCTCCGCAATCCCCGCCGAACCCGCCACAAGCGGCGCGAGTTTCTCGGCCCTGCCGGCTATCCATTCTTCCACCGGCACCGTGAAGCCCTTCTTGGGGGCGAAGGGCCGAGAATCCGGCAGCGCGCGCTCCAGCCAGCGGCGTAGAAGATACTTCCCCAAACCGCCGCGCACTTTGAATTTGTCCGGCAGCCGGAATGCGAATTCCGCCACGACAGGGTCGAGCATGGGGGTACGCCCCTCCATCGAATGCGCCATCAGGCAGCGATCGAGCTTTACCAGAAGATCGTGAGGCAGCCAGTCGACACAGTCTATCGCTTGCGCCTGTTGCAGCCGCGTGCGGGGGTGTTTGCTTGTCCGTTGTTCTGCGTCGGCAATACCGTTACGCCACGCCTGTGAGGCATCGCGCATTACGCCGAAGCCGTCGAGAAAGCCTCGCGCGCGCAGCTTCCGCCCGCCCAGCAACGCGGGACGCATGGCACTGCGATAGCGGCCATAGCCTCCAAAGAGCTCGTCGCCGCCTTCCCCGCAAAGAACGACTTTCATTTCCTTCGCCGCTTCTTCGGCGAGCATGTAGGTCGGCACGATCGCATAGTCGGATGTGGGGTCATCGATTGCCGATGCAATGGCCGGAAGCTGCGCCCAGAATTTCTCCGCGGTCACCTCTACTTCCAAATGCTCCGCACCCACCGCTTTGGCCATGTCCCGCGCGAAACTCGCTTCTTCGCTCTTCGAAGTAGCGGGGAACCGTGCGGTGAAGGCACGCACGGGCCGCTCATTCAGCTTCGCCATGCAGGCGAGGATCGCCGTCGAGTCTATGCCGCCGGAGAAAAACAGACCGTAGGGTACGTCCGAGCGCTGATGCACCATCACGCTGTTCATCAGCACGTCGTCCAGCCGCTTCAACATTTCTTCTTCGGGCAGATCGAGCAGCGGCCCGTCTGGAAGCGCGGGCTCGATGCGACGCGTATCGAGTCGACCATTCTCGATCGTGATTGTTTCGCCGGGGAGCACCCGCGAGACGCCCTCGAAGATCGTTTCGCGGCCGGCGGTGAATTGAAGCTGCAAAAGTTCATTTGCAGCAGTGCGGCGCACATTGCGCTTCAACAAGCCGGTTTTGAGAAGGACCTCCGGCTCGGAGGCGAAAAGCACGCCGCCGCCAATCTGCGCATAGTAGAGCGGCTTGATGCCGAACGGATCGCGCGAAAGGTATGCCTTGCCGTCACCCTGCAGCGCGATGCCGTACATGCCGCGCAGATCGTGCGCAAACCGCGCGCCATCGCGCTGGTAGGCGTAAAGCGGAAGCTCGCAGTCAGATTTGGTTGCGAAATTCGCGCTGCGGAACTCGTCGCGGAGCTCGATGTAGTTATAGATCTCGCCATTGGCGACGAGCACCGACCCATTTGGGCCAAACAGCGGCTGATCGCCGGTTTGCAGGTCAATGATCGCAAGACGCGCCTGCGCCAGCGCAATACCCGGCGCGGCGTAGCGCCCTTGCCCGTCCGGTCCGCGATGGACCATCGCGGCAAGCATGGTATCGATGGCGGCGGACGACGGCGCTTTGCCGTCCGCCAACATCATGCCGGCGATCCCGCACATTAGGTTTTCCCCGGCCGGACGGTCTCAAACATCTCTATATACTGTCCGACGACCGCCTTTTCCGAGAACTCCCGCTCGATCCGCTTATAGCCATTGGCGACAAGCTTGGCCGCCAGGTCTTTTGAGGCGAGAACCGCGCGCAGTCGCTCCGCCAATCCGTTTACATCGTCGATGGGAGCGACAAGCGCATCTTCATTGTCGCGCGCGATCCATGCCGGGCCAGCGCTCGCAGCCGTCACCAGCGGAATGCCGTGAGCCCAGGCCTCCACGACCACGGTTCCGTTCGGTTCGAAACGAGAGGGAAAGGCGCAGATGTCTGCGGAGCGCAGCAGCGCCGTTCGATCCGTGCGCCATCCCAGGAAACGGACGCGATTGTCGATACCAAGATCCTTTGCGAGCCGGACAAGTTTCTCACGGTCCGGGCCCTCGCCCGCGATCCAAAGCCACAGATCGGAAATTTGCGCTGCCGCCTTCAGGAGCACGTCGATCGCCTTCGCCTTGTGCAGCCGGGCGAGCGCAAGCGCGACCTTGGCGTCCTTGGGCGTATCGAGCGAGGCGCGATCGATCGCCGGCGCATCCTGGATCACCGGAAAATTCGGAATGAAGAAAACGCGCTCCTCGGGGAATCCCCCTTCGGTCACGTGGCGGACAAGATCGGGCGTGATGCAAACCAGATAGTCGCAACGCTTGTAGTATTCGAGCCGGTAATAGCCGCCCAATCGGCCGATGAGGGCATAGTTGCCCGGTGGCGTCATTTGCCCGCCGCGGCCCGTGAACGTCAGCACGCAGTGAGGGCGGAACGCACGCGCGGCTTTTCGGATCACATGCGGCGTCCAGAAATCCAGCGGCGGATACCAGAACGGCGCGCCAACATAGGGCACGCCGCCGGCATCGAAAGCATCCTCGCGGATTGGAAAGGCCTTCATCGCGGCATGGACATCCACGCCCGCCCGCTTCAACGCGAGCGTCAGCGAGACAAAGAACGTCTCGGAGCCGCCGAACTCGGCACCGGCGGCCGTGGTCATGATACGCAAAGCCATGAGTCGAGAGAATTGGCGGCGTGATGGCTTACGATGGGGCCCCGCCGCTTGGCAACCGCGGCCGCCGGTATTAGGTCTGGGTCATGCTCCACAAGCTTGAGGACCGCGCGATCATCGCCCTTTCCGGACCGGATGCGCGTAGTTTCCTGCAAGGACTGATCACCAACGACGTTGACCGCCTGGGCCCCGACAAGCCGCTCTATGCCGCTCTGCTCACGCCGCAAGGCAAGGTTCTGTTCGACTTTTTCCTGGTCGACGATGGCGAAGGGGGCATCCTGCTCGATTGCTGGGCTCCACTGCACGACGCGCTGCTGAAGCGGCTGACGATGTATCGCCTGCGGGCGAAAGTGCAGATCGCGCCACGAGACGATCTCGCCGTCTTCGCGAATTGGGACGGCAGTATGCTGCCGGGCATCTCCTTTGCCGATCCCCGGCTCGCCGCGCTTGGGCGGCGGTCCATCGGCCCAAAAGCAGATGCCGCCAATGGTTATCTTGCGCATCGCCTGGCTCTCGGCGTTCCCGAGGGAGCCGATTTCGGCAGCGACAAGACCTTCGCCCTCGATGCCGGGCTGGACGAACTACACGGGGTCGCGTTCGACAAGGGTTGCTATGTCGGCCAGGAACTGACTGCGCGCATGAAGCATCGCGGTACGGCGCGAAAGCGCATTCTTCCCATTGAAAGTGTAGACAAATCCGCATTGACGGTGGGATCGGCTGTGCGGGCGAACGGACAAGCTATCGGCGAGGTCGTGTCGGAATATGACAGCAAAGGATTTGGTTTGGTTCGGCTCGATCGTCTCGGAGATGCCGATATCTCGTCCGTGGATGCCGCCGGCCACATAGTGCGCATGACGAAACCAGATTGGCTTTCCGCTTGACGGGGTCGCCGGACGCGTCAGAGTCCCTCCCCTTCAAAGGAGAAGATCATGCTGCATCATGTCTCCGTCGGCGTGCGCGATGTCGCCCGCGCAGCGACGTTCTACGATCCGGTCCTCAAGGCGCTGGGTTACAAGCGGGTGATGGAGTTCCTTCCCTACGCCATTGGCTATGGCGAACGCGGCGGTCATCCGGAGTTCTGGATTCAGCTCCCGCATAACCAGCAGCCGGCCAGCAACGGCAACGGCACACATGTCGGTTTCAGCGCCCGCAACAAGGGACAAGTCAATACCTTCCATGCCGCTGCGCTCGCGGCGGGTGGCAGCAACGATGGCGAACCGGGTCCGCGCCCGGATTACGGTCCGCAATATTATGGAGCGTTCATCTACGATCTCGACGGCAACAAGATCGAAGCCACGCTGCACGCGCTCGTAAAAGACGTCGCGAAGCAGGCGGCGAAAAAGCCGGCAAAGAAGCCCGGAAAGGCTAAAAAAGCGAAAAAATCACCTGCGAAGAAAAAGAAACGCCGGTGAAGGAGCGCGTTCGTTGCGTCTGGCCCGGCATCGACCCGCTCTACGTCACCTACCACGACGAAGAGTGGGGCGTGCCCGAAACTGACCCGCGTTCGCTCTACGAGAAGCTCGTCCTGGATGGTTTCCAGGCCGGGCTTTCGTGGATCACGATCCTGAGAAAGCGCGAAAATTTCCGCAAGGCCTTTCACCAATTCGATCCCGAAAAGATCGCGCGCTACGGCAAGCGAGACATGGAACGGTTGCTCAAAAATGAGGGCATCATCCGCTCCAAGGCGAAAATCAACGCGGCGATCAAAGGCGCGCAACTCTGGCTCGACATCGAGGAGAAGGAGCCCGGGGGATTCACCGAACTCATCTGGAAGCATGTCGACGGCAAGCCGATGCAGAACAAATTCAAAGGCGATGGCGATATCCCGGCCAAGACGAAGATGAGCGAGGGGCTATCGAAGGATTTGAAACAGCGCGGCTTCAATTTCGTGGGGCCGGTGATCGTCTATGCCTTTGCGCAGGCGGTGGGCATGGTCAACGATCACACAACTGCGTGCTTCCGGCACAAGGAATGCGCGAAGCTCGCCAGAGCCGTCAAACGGTGAGCGTTTGTTCGACCCGGTCAATGCCGTGCATGGCGAATGTCTCTTCGGTGTAGCCGAAGGGCGTTGCGACTTCGCGCCAGAATGCCGTAGCCCGAGCATTCGCCGCGATTTGCCGGATCTTCCAACGCCCCGGGAAACGGTTCAGCAAACCGGAGGCGAAGGCGGATCCATATCCGCCCCTTCGATGCTCAGCCGCGATGTAGAATTCGGCTATCTGCATCGCACCCATCTCCGGCGCCAACCGTACGAGCGCGAATCCGATCCGTTCTCCGTCCAGCACCGCCCAGAACGGCCAGCGTTGGTCCTCCTGCCAGTAAAGATCGAAATGGGTGTAGGGATAGACGCCGTCCACCGGCTGAAGACTTACCATCGGTGCCAGCTCTGCCGCATAAACCTGAAACATCGCCCAGAGAACGGCTTTCTCGGACAACGGCACGCTGACGATTTCCGGCGACATCAGCCGCGTCCGCGATAGGGCGAAACACCCGGATCGGGCAGCCAGATATTCTTTGGCAACCGGCCGGTTTGCCAGAAAACGTCGATCGGAATGCCACCGCGCGGATACCAGAAGCCGGCAACCCGCAAGTATTTCGGCTTGATCGCGTCCGCAATGCGCTTGCCGATCATTACGGTGCAGTCCTCATGGAAAGCCGCATGGTTTCGGAAGCTGAAGAGAAACAGCTTCAGCGATTTGGATTCGAGCAAGGACTTGTTGGGCGCATAGTCGAACACAAAATGCGCGAAATCCGGTTGGCCCGTCACCGGGCACAGCGACGTGAATTCAGGCGCCGTAAAGCGCGCGATGTAGTCGGTGTCGCTGTGCGGATTGGGTACCGCATCGAGCGCGGCTTCGTCCGGCGATCGCGGTACCCCGACATTGCGGCCGAGCTGGAGCTTTTTCGCCATCAGCCCGCCTCGAATACGCAGGATTGGCCATACGAGGGGCGGCGCAACCTCACGCGCACGACTTCCGGCAGCGCGCCTTTTGCCCGCGTGAAGATGTAGCAGGCCAGATTCTCCAGCGTGGGGGCACCGAGGCCTTCGACCTCGTTCAACAGCCGGTAATCGAGCGCCGCACGGATATCGTCGAGCGCCGCTTTCACCTCGCCGAGATCGCGCAAAAATCCCGTCTTGGCGTCCGGCTCGCCGCGCAGCGTCACCTCGCAATAGAAGGAGTGGCCGTGCAGGCGCGCGTTTTCCGGGGCGCCCTGCCCCAGATAGTGCGCGGCATCGAAGCCGAACTCCTGCGTCAACTCGATCATGGCGCGGCCCATGACAGGCTGCGGCCCCGCCCGTCAAGGGTGGAACGCTGCGAGGATCGCCCTATATTCGGAAAAGCCCGATTTCAGCGGAGGGACCGTGCCGAAACTGACCATGCCGACCCAGGACCAGCTTGTCCGCTTCTGGCTCAACATCAAGGAACCGGTTCTGGCGCTGATTTTCGTGTTGGTGGCAACCACGGCGCTCGCCCGACCCTACTATATTCCGTCCGGTTCGATGGAGCCGACGCTGCAGATCGGCGACGACGTCCTCACCGCGAAATACAGCTACGGCTACAGCCGCTATTCATTGCCCTTCGCGGTCGGCCCGTCGTCCAAACACCGCTTCTGGGGGAAATTGCCTTCGCGCGGCGACATCGGGGTGTTCGTTCCGCCGAGCGAGCCAAAGCTCAATCTCATCAAGCGCGTGATCGGGCTGCCGGGCGACCGCATCCAGATGATCAATGGCCGCCTCTGGATCAACGGCAAGAAGCTGCCGATCCAGCCGGCCGGACCCGCGGAAATGCAGAATGCGGACGGCAGTTACGTGGCGGTACCGAAATTCATCGAAACACTGCCCAACGGCGTGAAACACCTGATCCTGAAATGGCGGGATAACGGCGCACTGGACAATACGCCGCTATATCTCGTGCCCAAGGATCACCTCTTCATGATGGGCGACAATCGCGACAACTCGCTGGACAGCCGCGTGCCGGTCGACGAAGGGGGAATTGGCTATATCCCCGTCGAAAACCTCGTCGGTCGAAGCGAAGTGATCCTTGGGTCGGTCGACTATCTCAACGCTTCCGGCGTGTGGGCATGGCCGGCTGAATTGCGCATCGCGCGGTTCTTCAAGAAACTTCACTAAGACGCGACGTCCAATTGCTTGAGGTCGTTGGCGCCCGCGTTCGGGAAATGCATACGGACCGTGGTGCCCCGGCAGTATTCACTTTCGATATCCAGCCGGCCGCCGTGTATCTCCACGATCGATTTGGCCAGCGGAAGCCCAAGTCCCGTGCCCCCGTATTTCCGCTCAAGCCGGCTATCCACCTGGCCAAACGGCGTAAGCGCGACCTCGATATCGTCCGGCGTCATTCCAATGCCGCTGTCGACGACCGAGACGATGACATCCTTCTCGCCTGCCGCAACAAACACATCGACGGTGCCGCCGGCTTCCGTGAATTTTATGGCGTTCGACAAGAGATTCGTGAAGGCCTGACGCAGTTTCGTTTTCTCGCCGAGAACGACAGCGGGCAATGTGCCCTCGTCCAGGCGGAACGCGATGCTCGCGGCATCGCATTGCGAGCGAAGCGCCTTCTCGCATTCCATCAGCACAAAGCGGACATCCACGAATTCCGATTTGAACGATTGTGAACCTGCTTCGCTTTTGGAGATCTCCAGCACCGAATTGATGATATCGAGCAGATGACGCCCGCTGTTCTGTATGTCTGTGGCGTAGCCGAGATAACGGTCGTTCCCCAGGGCGCCGAATATTTGCCCCGTCAGCATTTCCGAAAAGCCGATGATGGCATTCAGCGGCGTCCGCAGTTCATGACTCATATTGGCCAGGAAGCGCGATTTCGCGGCACTCGCCGCTTCAGCGGCAGTCTGCGCGCGGCGGGAATTCTCTTCGCGCTCCTTCATCGCGGTGTAGTCGCCGATGAAGAAGATCAGTCCGCCGTCACCGGTACGGCTGCCGGTGCTTCTGATCCAGCGGCCATCACGCAGCTGCCGTTCGACACAGCCCAGCGCGCGCGAACCCTCGCCAAGCCGGAGTTGTTGCGAGGATGGAAACAACGCTTCGCCCCGGATGTCCAGCCGTGCGACGCGCGCGATCTCTCCAAAATCCGCTCCCGTGACGAACATTCCGCTCGCGCTCGGGAAGAAGTTGCGCATGATGCCGTTGGCGACCAAAACGCGCCCGTTCTTGTCGACCAGCAAAACACCTTCACCGGACGTATCCAGCGCCTCGGCGAGGCGCGACTCCGCAGACTCGGCGCGCTGCTTTTCGCGGGCAACCATCGCGCGGATATTGTCCTGCATCACCGTCATGGAATTCAAAAGTATGCCGGTCTCGTCTTCTCCCGCCGGCGGGATCGGCGTTTCGAACTCACCAAGCGCGATGCGATCCGCGACGGACGCCGCCTCCGATAGCGGCCGCACGATCCGGCGCGCGAGGAACAGGGTGATGATCAGGCCAAACAGAAGTGCGGCGAAAGTCGCCCCGCCAAGCACGAACTTGTAATAGCTGATGGCCCAGACGGCTTTGCGCCGGCCAACGAAGCTGTGATCCGCATTTAATTCGACCAACATGTCGAAGCCGTCCATGATCTGGCGATCGAGCGCCTCCAGATCGGGATCGTCGCCCATGCGTTCGCTGATCCGCCACTTCGTCTGCCAGCTTTCCACCAGCGCTTGAATGTGCTCAACGATCGCGCGTTCGTCATTCGCGGTGGATCGCTCGCGCGCGATGTCAAGATCATCGAAGAACAGGGATGTCAGAGTGTCGATCTTTTTGTCGAATGCAGGACGTTCGCTGTGCGCCGCGATCTTGCGACGAAGCACGGCTTGCTGCATTTGCACGAAATCGACGCTGGCCGCGCGGGCGTAGTTGATGGCCATGAGCGGGCCATCATAGGTGTTGGTCACCATTTCGCCGGCGGACTCAAGCACCCAATAGCCATAAGCGCCCAGCGCGCCGACGATGACGCCCATCGCAACAAAGGCCACGAATATCTTCGTGCCTATGGAATGGCGCAAACGCGAATGCACGTGGTGGCCCTCGCGGCCGCGATGCGCAACAGTTGCGCAACCGCCTGGTTTCTTGCCGGTTATTTTCGATGCTTACGGTTGATGGAGGCTTAAGGACCGCGCGCCTTAAGGATCACTTAACGTGAACGATCAGCAGCATCTTCGGATGGATGTGACACTTCACCGGGAAGGTTCCAGCGTTCGGGAAAGTGATCTTGAGCACCTGTCCCGGCTCCTGTTCCTCGGAGTCGTATTTGAATGCATCGGAGTCGACATAGACCTGATGAATGAACTCGTCCTCGTTGCTGAAGGTCAGCGTCGTTCCGTGCGGGATCGTCACCTCGCCGGGATGAAAGGCCCGTCCTGACTGCACGATCGTATTTACATCGTCAGCGAACGCTGCCGCCGCGCAAGCCACGATCGCAGCCATAGCAATCGCGATAGATGCACCAACTTTTGTCATCGCGTGACGATCTCACGTTCGAGCGGGGCCAGGCGGGCAAGAAAGCGATTCTGAACGGGGAAAGGAACCCCATCCTTGTCCATCGCCTTCTGCAGGTCTTCTACCACGGCGTTGAAATCTGCGTCGGTCAGGTGCAGGCCTTTGTGCGTAATGACCATGTTGTGACCGGTATAGGTGCAAGGACCGCCGGCGACCACGCAAAACTGTTCTTCCAGCTTTTGGCGCACGCGATCGATGTTGGACTCGTCAAACGAATGCTTGATGCGATCGTCCGCGAGGTAATTGTCGAGGGCATCGCTTGCAATCTTCTTGACGTTGTCGGCGCCGCCCATGTCCTCGTAGAGGGTGTCGGTCTCGGCATGCGACACGCCGATGCCGAGAGCAGAACCCCAGACGGTCAATGCGATTGCGAGACCGAGTTTGCGGATTTTCATGCTTCCTCCCGCCACTAGATGCCCGCCTGCAACGATAGATAAATACCATGCTGGTGGTCGCGGATGACGATATTGCCCAGATCGACGTAAGCCGCCGTGAGCGACAGGTTCTTGTTCAGGAAATAAGCCGCAAACAAATCCCATGCATCGTCTTCATGCGCGATGCCCAGATTGTCGGGCTTGCTGCGGTATTCCGCGCCAATTGCGAATTTCCGGCTCAGGAGATAAGCCGCCGATCCCTCGAACTGGGTGGCATAGTCGCCGTGCTTGTCGCCGCCAAAACCAAGGATCCCGAACTGATTGGCTTTGGTCTCGCGCACCGTCGCGTTGACGAGCAGACTTTGTGCGAGAAAGAGCTTGCTGGCCGCCAGATAGTAATCCGTGCCGTCTGCAGCCTTGGCGCCAATGGCGTGAAGCAGCGCGCCGCGATTGTTCGTCTTGTACTGAAGGCCGGCGGCGATCTGCGGCAACCAGCTGTCCTGATCGTAGATGGCGTCGCCGATGAGCTTGACCTTGGCGCCGTAGACATCGAGGTCGAACTTGTAGCCTTCGCCGAGCCCCAAAGCCGTACCGACCTTTTCAGTGTTGAATGTCTGGTGCGCATAGGAAATCTCGACCCGGTCGAACAAACCGATAGCGGCGCCTTCCGACCACAGCGAGTAGTCGTTCACGTCGACATAGGTGAAATGACTGTTCAGGCCGACTCCGTCATCGGTGCCATAGCCGGTGATCAGCGCCCAGGTCGAGAGTCCGCCGCCACCCGCACCCTCAAGCGAGCTCACGCCGCCCGTAGCCAGCAGCTTGCCGGAGTTGAACAGCGCCGCGCCTCTGTCGAAAGGCGATGAACCGTCTGAAGGCGCTTCATCGGCGAATGCGGGCGCCGCCAACAGCAGGCCACAGAACAACGCCGGCAGAATTTGTGCGCGCACGAAGCCCCCTCGGCCCCAGTAACGACCAAATCTGCTTACAGGATATATGGTTAATGAAGTGCTGACATGAAAAGCCGGAAGCCTGCCGGCCGCCGGCTTTTATTGCATGTCCGGTGCGCTCTTATCTTTTATGCTTATGGGTATCGCGCCAGTCTTCGACGGCCTGCATCGTCAGCGCCACGTGGCTGTCGGGATCGAGATTCGAATATTCAAACGCGATCCTGTGATTGGGTGTGATCACGAACGAAGTCCGGTTGGAATATTCCGGGTGCTTCGGCAGCACGACGTCATAAGCCTTGATGATCTTCTGGTCCGCGTCCGCGGCGACCGCAAACTTGTTGCGGCACTCCACCGACGAAAACTCCGTCACGCGATCCGCATTGCCCGCTGTCACGCCGATGACAGTGGCGCCGAGAGCCTTGAAGCGATCGGTCGCTTCCGCGAAATCATGTGCCTCGATCGTGCAGCCTTTGGTGAAGGCCGCCGGGAAGAAATAAAGGACGACGGGGCCCTTCTTCAGCGCATCGGAGAGCGAGAAGTTGAATTCCTTCCCGCCGAGCGCAGCCTTCACATCAAAATCGGGCGCGATCGTGCCAACCGCCAGCGTCGCGTTGGCGGCGCTCGTCATCAAACCCAAAACAAGAAGCGCACACGCGCCAACCAGCCGTCTCATTTCACTCTCCCCAGTAAGTCTGCGGACAGACTAGCAGAGAGTGCGCGCGGCGTCAGCGTTATGTGGCCCAGCTCGTGTCGAAGCGCGACGTGCGCGGAATGATGTCGGCCAGCGCGATATCGGCGCCACTGCGTTGTTCGGCAGCGACAATTTCGTCCAGAAGTTCCGCCACGCAATTTTTACTGCGTCCATTCAAAGCAGCGCTCTCCTGGAGATACGGCCAGAGCATCCGCGCCACGAAATCGCTGAGTTCGCCGAACCATTGCTCGTCTTCCAGCATGCCTGTGGTGGCCCCCACCTTGGCGCGCTTGTAGACCAGCAGCGGCATGTGTGGTGCCGCGAGCTCGCGCATTTCGGCCTGCAGCTTGGGCTCGCGCATCATCGAGAACTCGATGCCCTGCTTCAACAGCTTCCAGACTTCCCTTACCGCCTCGCCAAAGCGCCCACCCTGCGAAGCGCCGACGTGGCCGCCGGTCGCAAAACCTTCCTTCATGTCCCCACACTCCAACCCAACGGGATCAGTGTGCGCGCGGGCCATTAACTTCAGGCTGAAAAGGTTGGTTAGCCGACACGTCCAAATTGGGTAAAATTCGACGGAAATGCCGATGCCGTCACGCGGGCCCCGATCCCCGCGACACCGCTACCCCTGACATATTGTTGCGCCTCTTCCTCCCCCATGCTAATTGCACCCCGCGCGGGCGTTAAGATTCGCTCATGCGGGTGAATTTCTTCGCTCATTCAATAGGTTAGATATCGCCTGAGTCGCCGGAACCGGAGCCCAAAGGGCCGCTTCCGTCCCATCGGGCGCAAACGGGGTGCGAGTGGCTCACGAAGCTCACAATTCCGGACTTGCGGCGCGCTATGCGACCGCTGTTTTCGAACTGGCGCAGGAGGAGAAATCCGTCGAAGCGCTGGAGAAGGATTTTGCCGCGCTCAAGGCAATGATTGCCGAGAGCCCGGACCTCGCCAGGCTGGTCCGCGCGCCGGTCTTTTCGCGCGAGGAACAGGCCAAGGGCCTCAACGCAGTGCTCCATCGCATGGAAGCCTCCGCGCTCACGCGCCGCTTCGTGCTGATGCTTGCCGGCAAGCGCCGCCTTTTCGCGTTGACCGACATAATCCGCTCCTTCGAACAGCAGGTGGCCAAGCTGCGCGGTGAAGTGAGCGCTTCGGTTACGAGCGCACGCCCGCTCAACGACGCGGAAGTCTCGCAACTCAAGCAGATCCTGAAATCCAGGCTCGGGCGCGACGCGCGTCTCGAAGCCAAGGTCGACCCTTCCCTTCTCGGCGGTCTCGTCGTGAAGGTGGGTTCGCGCATGATCGATTCATCCTTGCGCACGAAGCTCAACGGCATGCGTGCGGCCATGAGAGGTAACTGACAATGAATATCCAACCGGCCGAAATCAGCGCGATCCTGAAGCGCGAAATCCAGAACTTCGGCGCCGAGGCGCAGGTCAGCGAAGTCGGGCAGGTTCTGTCCGTCGGTGACGGCATCGCGCGCGTCTATGGCCTCGACAATGTGCAGGCCGGCGAGATGGTCGAGTTCCCGGGCGGCATCAAGGGCATGGCGCTCAACCTTGAAAACGACAACGTCGGCGTCGTGATCTTCGGCTCGGATGCAAGCATCAAGGAAGGCGACACCGTCAAGCGCACCAGCGCCATTGTGGACGTGCCGGTTGGCAAGGGTCTGCTTGGCCGTGTGATCGATCCCCTGGGCAACCCGATCGATGGCAAGGGTGCGATCGCCAATGTGGCGGAACGCCGCCGCGTGGACGTGAAGGCGCCCGGCATCATCCCGCGCAAGAGCGTGAATGAGCCGATGCAGACGGGCCTCAAGGCCATCGATTCACTGATCCCCATCGGCCGCGGTCAGCGCGAACTCATCATCGGCGACCGTCAGACCGGCAAGACCGCGGTGGCCGTCGACGCCATCATCAACCAGAAGAACGTCAACAAGTCTGACGACGAGAGCCAGAAGCTCTACTGCATCTATGTCGCCATCGGCCAAAAGCGCTCGACGGTCGCGCAGATCGTGAAGACGCTCGAAGACGCCGGCGCGATGGAATACACCACCGTCGTCGCCGCCACCGCGTCCGATCCGGCGCCGCTGCAGTACCTCG
>JBQCFD010000027.1:0-42184 GCA_051959625.1 Rhizomicrobium sp. | reverse complement strand
TCCCGGCAATCTATTTTCCAGAGACATAAAATTCCTGCACCGCCTCTGTAAATTGGATGGCCGCCATAACGGCGGCCATGACGAACTGGTTTATGAGCGAAACCTAATCCTGCTTCATTCCCAAGGCGGAGAGATAGAGATCCAGGATCGCGTCCTGCTCCTGGCGGTCCGCCGTGTCGAGTTTCCGCAGGCGCACGACCTGACGCATGATCTTCACGTCGAAGCCCGTGCCCTTGGCCTCGGAATAGACTTCGCGGATGTCCGCGGCGAGCGCGGCCTTCTCCTCTTCGAGGCGTTCGATGCGCTCGATGAAGGATTTGAGGTGCTCTTTCGCGAAGCCCGACTTGGCCATCTGGGTCTCTTGTTTTGCAAGGGCGCGGAAGCTAACCGCCGCGTTCCGGGCGCGCAACGCCGCGCGGATTCTTAGTTGTGAGTCTTTGAAGCGCGCTCGAAAGCGGCCTTTTGCTCCGCCGATGCTTCCTTCTGATACTTCTTCTTCCACTCCGCCGGCGGCATGCCGTAGACGATCTCGCGCGCCTGGTCCTTCTCCAGCGCGATGCCTTTCTCGCTTGCGGCCTCGCGATACCAGTCGCCCAGGCAGTTGCGGCAGAAGCCCGCGAGGTTCATCAGGTCGATATTCTGAACGTCGGTGCGCTCGCGCAAATGCGCGACGAGCCTGCGAAAGGCGGCGGCTTCCAGTTCGGTGCGGGACTTCTCGTCCATGGTTTTTGCTCCTTCCGGCGCGGGCAACGCGCGGGTATAGCGGATTTCCGGTGGCCCCATTTCCCGCAACGCTTCGTCGAGGATGGGTTTCAGTTTCGCCGCAAAAGCGCTTGCGGCTTCCGGCGTTGCGATCAGATCCTGTCTTATCTCGATGAGCACATGCGGCAATCCGTTGCCGGTGCCGTGTACATACATGCAGTCGTGTTCGAGTTCGCCCGTGTATGGCTCGTTGTCGCCGACGGCGAAACCGGCGCGACCGAGCGCCGCCATCAACGGACGGGCGAGCCTGCCGTCCTTGTCCCACAATACGCCGACCTCCCATGGCCGGCGGAAGCCTTTCCAGACCGGCGTGAAGCTGTGCATGGAGATGACGGTGGGAATGGCGCCGTTCGCGCGCATGGTTTCGATCGTCTCGGCGATCGCGGCGTGATAGGGCCGAAAATAGAGCCTCAGGCGCTTCTCGATCTCCGCGGCACCGGCGTGGCGGTTGCCGGGAATGATGCGCCCGTCCGACAGTTTCATGACCAGCGTGGGATCGTCCGCGCCGCGGTTAAGGTCGATGAGCAGCCGCGACCAGCGCGCCAGGATCGCGGGCGCGCCGTAAGCCTGCGCCAGCGCGCGTGTCACCTGCGCCGCGCCGATGTCATAGGCGATATGTGCCGCAAATTGGCCCTGTTCCAGGCCCAGGGTGCCGTAGGCATCCGGCAAGGCATTGGCGGCGTGATCGCAGACGAAGACGATGTCGGTCCCGCGCGCGGGCGGGCTCACAAGCTCGAAGGCGGACTCGGTCATGCGCAGAGCATAGCGCGCCGGCGCGTTGACAGAACCGCGCGCTTGCGCGACATGCTGGCCATGCGATTCTTGCGCCCTCTTGGGGCCGCCCTGCTGCTTCTGCCATTTCCCGGCCTGCCCGCTTCCGCCGCGCTGAATGTGTGCAACCACACCAAAACGGCGGCGCGTCTGGCCGTGGGCCGTTTCGACGGTACGGCCTGGATCAGCGAAGGCTGGTGGACGCTGGCGCCGAAACAATGCTCGGTGGTGGTGCCCGGACGGCTGAAGGCGCGTTACTACTATCTCTATGCCGTGGATGGCGGCGCCGGCGCATGGAGCGGCGAGCGCAGGTTCTGCGTTGGCATGGCGGACAAATTCGTGTCGCGCGAGCGCGGCCACTGCGCGGCGCAGGGCATGGACAGCAAAGGCTTCTTCGCGGTGGATACCGGTTCCGCGACCGATTACACCCAGTCGCTTTCGGATTGAGACATGAGACGGCAACGCAAGACGAAGATATTGGCGACGCTGGGACCGGCGTCCTCCGCTCCCGACCAGATGAAGAAGCTGTTCGAAGCCGGCGTGGACGTGTTCCGCATCAATATGAGCCACGCCGATCACGACCTGCTGAAGACGCTGCATGGCCGCGTGCGCGCCCTGGAAGAAGAGGAAGGCCGCCCGATCGGGATACTGGTTGATCTGCAGGGCCCGAAGATCCGGCTGGGCACGCTGCCCGGCGGCAAGATCACGCTCAAGGAAGGCCAGCGCCTGAAGCTGATCCGCGCGGAGTCGTCCGACGATCCGGATGTGCTGCCGATCCCGCACGGCGAAATCTTCGCCGCGCTGAAGCAGAAGCATGTCCTGCTGATCGACGACGGCAAGGTGCGGCTCAGGACCTTCGCGTCGAAGCCCGACGGCGCCGAAGCCTTCGTGGAAGTCGGCGGCGTGCTGAAGGACAAGAAGGGCATCAACCTGCCCGACACGCTGCTGCCGCTCTCCGCCATGACCGACAAGGACAAGGCGGATCTGGAAGCCGCATTGGCGCTGGGCGTGGACTGGATCGCGCTCTCCTTCGTGCAGCGGCCCGACGACGTGGCGGAGCTGCGCAAGCTGGTGCGTGGACGCGCGGGGGTTCTCGCCAAGATCGAAAAACCCAAGGCGATCGAATCCCTCGATGCGATTCTGGAATTGTCCGATGCGTTGATGGTGGCGCGCGGCGATCTCGGCGTGGAATTGCCGCTGGAAGCGGTGCCCGGCCGGCAGAAGCAGATCACGCGCGCGGCACGCAAGGCGGGAAAGCCCGTCGTCGTGGCGACGCAAATGCTGGAATCCATGATCAATGCGCCGGTACCGACGCGCGCGGAGGTCTCGGACGTGGCAACCGCGGTGTTCGACGGCGCGGATGCGGTGATGCTCTCGGCGGAGACGGCCTCCGGCTCCTATCCGGTGGAAGCGGTCAATGTGATGGACCGCACGACCTTCGCGGTTGAGAACGACCCGCTGTACCAATCCTATCTCGAAGCCCAGCGCGACACGCCGCTCGAGACCACGCCCGACGCCATCATGCAGGCCGTGCATGATGTGACTCACACCATTCACGCCAAGGCGATCGTGAGCTGGACGGGTTCCGGCTCTACGGGACTGCGCGCGGCGCGCGAGCGGCCGGAAGCGCCGATCATCGCGCTCACGCCGTCGGTGGCCACCGCGCGGCGGCTCTGCATCGTGTGGGGCCTGCATTGCGTCCTGACCGAAGACGCGCACGATCTGGACGACGTGGTGGAGCGCGCCGCCGACATCGCCTATCGCGAGGGCTTCGCCAAGACCGGCGAACGCATCGTGGTGACGGCCGGCGTGCCGCTCGGCACACCGGGCGCCACGAACCTGTTGCGCGTGGCGTTCGTGGGCGGGAAGTGATTACGGTTGGATTTTTAATTCTAAATCGTCTTGGCGGGGCCTGTCCGGCCCATGACGGCTTGTTTTAAACAGGCAATTTCGCAAAGCCCTAGATCTTCTCGCCTTCGACTTCGCGGGAGAGTTGCTGCACTTCCTTGTCGAGCCCCTCGTAATAGGGATCGAGCGCGAGCGCCTTGCGGAAATACTGAAGCGCCTGCTTCTTGTCGCCATATTGCTGCAGGATCGCGGCAAGATCGGCCATGGCCTGGAACTGGCGCGGATTGAGGATGATCGCCTTGCCGATATACGCGATGGCCGCTTCGTCCTGATCGTTCGCCGCCGCCAGCATGCCGCGGATATGCCAGGCTTCCGCAAAACCCGGCGCGATGTCGGTGACGGATTCCACCAGCCTGGAAGCTGTCGCCTGATCGCCGCCCTGCGCAGCCGCGGCGGCGCGCGTCATCAGCAGATCGATGCTCGGGCTTCCGGATTCATGGAAGAGCTGGAGCACCTGCGTTTCGATGGGCTTGGCGGCGTCGGCGGATCCGGCCTTGGCGAGTTTCGGCATCAGCGCGTCGAGCTGCTTGGCCGCAAAAGGCGCAAGCTGCGGCGGCGCATTGGCCGCAAGCGCCGGCGTTGCGGCGGCAAGCATCGCCAGGAAGACGAGATAACGCATGATTTGGACTCTAGCCTGCGTGTCCAGCGTGCGCCATCACGAGCCCGCGATGTGGTGAAGAGCGGCGGGTTTCGGCCCGCCTTCGGCCCAATCCAGCAGTTCCGCGACATGGACGGTGGGATAGGGGCCTGAAAGTTGCTCGATGCAACCGATATTGGCGCTCGCAATCAGGTCGGGGGCCAGGCTCTCGATATGACCGAGCTTGCGCAGGCGCAACCGGTCGGCGAACGCGGGCTGCAGGATCGAATAGCTGCCCGCGGAGCCGCAGCAAAGATGGCCTTCGGGAATCGCAAGCACATCGAATCCCGCTGCCGCCAGCAATATCTCGTTCGCGCCCTGGATGCGAAGACCATGCTGGAGCGAACAGGGCGCGTGATAGGCGACGCGCAGGCGCCTGGCATTCTCGGCGGCCACAGGCGAGATGAGTTCGGAAAAGTCCTTCACCTTCGCCGCGAACCGCGCGGCGCGCATCTGCCAGTTGCGGTCGCCGGCGAAGAGTTGCGCGAGATCCTTCAGATGCGACGTGCAGCCTGTCGCGGTGATCAGGATGGCCTCGAATTCCTCATCCTGTTCCTCGAACACTTCGATGGCGCGCCTCGCCCACGCCCTCGCATCGCGTTCACGGCCCAGATGATGCGCGAGCGACCCACAACAGCCGGCGTCCTGCAGCGGGACAAGCCCAAAGCCGCGTCGCGCGAGAAGCCGCGCCACCGCCGCGTCGATTTCCGGCGCGATGGCCTTCTGAACGCAGCCCGGCATCAGCGCGATGCGCTTGGCGTTCTGCGGCAGTGCTATGGACTCGGAAGATGTGCGGCGCGGCGCCTTCGCGGCACCCTTGCGCGCCATCGCTCTCAGGCGCCTGGGCAGAAGGCCCAGGAGTGGCCGGAACAGCCTGGCCGCCAGCATGGAAACGCGCGCGGCGGCGGGCCTTGCCAGCGTGTTCGCCACCAACCAGCGCAGCGCGCGTTCGGAGAGCGGGCGCGTGTAATGCGTTTCGATATGCGCCCGCGCGGTATCGATGAGGCGCGGATAGTCCACGCCCGAAGGACAGGCCGTGCGGCAGCCGAGGCAGGAAAGGCAACGGTCGATGTGCAACACGGTTTCTGCCGTAGGTGCCGCACCCTCGAGCATCCGCTGCATCATCACGATGCGCCCGCGCGGGCCGTCGCGCTCGTCTCCGGTCAGCACATAAGTGGGGCATGTCGCCGTGCAGATGCCGCAATGCACGCAGGCGCGAAGATTCTTCTCCGCATCGGCGACGCGCGGGTCGGCCAGTTGCGCGCGGGAGAAGTTCGTCCGCATCACACACCGCTCCACATGCGGCCGGGATTGAAGATGCCCAGCGGATCGAACGCGGCTTTCACCGATTTCGTCAGCGCGGCGCGCGGCGCATCCTCCGGCGTGAAGACATCGAATTTGCTGCGCAACGGCGCCGGCGCGCGCAGAAGCGTCGCGTGTCCACCCACGGCGCCGCAAAGATCGCGCAGCTTTGCGCCGTCGTCGCGCGAGTCCAATCCGATCCACAGCAAGCCGCCGGCCCAATCGGCACGCCAAAGTTGCGCCCCCGACGCCTGTGCGATGCGCGCGGCTTCGGATGGCGGCACGAAGGCCCGCCAGATATTCAATGCGTTCGAGAGAAATACCGAGCCGTTCGCGACCTCCTCGAAGATCTTGCTGTCGCTCGATTCTTCGAGGTGCGGCGCAATTTCGCGCGCGGCGGCGATCTTTTCCTTGAGCGGCTCATGCGCGCCTTCGAGCCGGATGAAAGCCGCGCCATCGGCATAGGCCAGCCCTGTCGCTTCGAGCGGCGATTGCCAGAAGCGGCGCAAGAGTGCGAGGCCCTCCCCGGGGGCCATGTCGCGCGCGGCAAGCGTGACGGAATGGGCAGGCTTGGGAAACAAGCGCAGGGTGACTTCCGTGAGAACGCCCAAAGTGCCCATCGCGCCGCAAACAAGCTTTGGAAGATCGAACCCCGTGACGTTCTTCACCACGCGCCCACCGGCCTTGTACGCTTCGCCGAAGCCGTTCACGGCGCGAAAGCCGAGCAATGAATCCCGCGCCCGTCCGTAGCGGACGGCAGCGGAGCCATTCACGTCGGCGGAGAGGACACCGCCGACGGTCGCGCTGTGGGACGGCGCGCCCAGAAGCGGCCCCCAATCGGCGGGCTCGAAACCCAGCCGCTGGTTCTTCGCAGCCAGGAGCGCCGCGATCTCCGCCACCGGCGTTCCGGGCAGCACGGTGAGGATCAACTCCGCAGGCTCGTAATTCACGACGCCGCGCAGACCCAGCACATCGAGAACGTCGTCGCAGGGCGCGACGCGGCCATAGTTGCGCTTTGTGCCGGCGCCCGCGATTTCCAGCGTGCGGCGCGCCGCGCGCGCATGGCGCACGGCCTCGATCACATCCTGTTCGTTGCGCGCGGCGATCATCAGAAGCGCGGCAGGTTCGGAAAGGGCACGCGGCCGCCCTTCACATGCATATGCCCCTGCTCCACGCAGGCCGACAATGTGGGAAACACCTTTCCGGGATTGAACAGCGCGCCCGCATCGAACGCGCATTTGAGGCGCTGCTGCTGCGCGAGATCGATTTCGGAGAACATGGCGGGCATCAGGTCGCGCTTCTCGACGCCCACGCCATGCTCGCCGGTCAGCACGCCGCCGACCTCGACACACAGCCGCAAGATGGCCGCGCCGAACGCTTCCGCGCGGTCGAGTTCGCCGGGTTTCATCACGTCGAAGATGATGAGCGGATGCAGATTGCCGTCGCCCGCGTGGAAGACGTTGCAGAAACCGAGATCATATTCTTTCGACATCTGCGCCATGCGCGTCAGCACGCGCGGCAAGGCGGCGCGCGGAATGGTGCCGTCCATGCAGAGCATGTCAGGCGCCAGCCGCCCCATCGCGGGGAACGCAGCCTTGCGGCCCGCCCAAAGTTTGGCGCGCTCGCTCTCGTCCGTTGCTTCGGTGACGGCGCTGGCGCCTGCGGCCTTCGCGATCCCGGTGATGCGATGCGCGGCGTCCGCAGCGTCCGCCGCCACGCCATCCATCTCGATGATGAGCACGCCCTCCGCATCGCGCGGATATCCTGGCGCGCAGTAATCTTCGACCGCGCCGATGCAGTTGCGATCCATGAACTCCATCGCGGCAGGAACGATGCCGGCGCCAATGATGTCCGCCACGCATTGTCCCGCATCCGGCACGGAGCGGAACGCCGCCATCAAGGTGCGCGTCACCGGCGGCTTGGGGAGTATGCGCAACGTCGCTTCCACGACGACACCAAGCAGACCCTCCGATCCGGCGACAACGCCGAGCATATCCATTCCGCCGTCGCCCACCTTGCCCCCGAGGCGCAAGCGTTCGCCGCCGGCGAGCGCGATCTCCACGCCGAGGAGATTGTGCGTCGTCAGCCCGTATTTGAGACAATGGATGCCGCCGGAATTCTCCGCCACATTGCCGCCGACCGTGCAGGCGATCTGCGACGACGGATCGGGCGCATAGTAGAAGCCGCGCGCTTCCACCGCGCGGGTGATGGAAAGATTGGTGACACCCGGTTCCGCGACGACGCAGCGGTTCTCATAGTCGATGTCGAGGATCCGGTTCATGCGGCCAAGGCCCATGAGGATCGCGTCGGGCAAAGGCAGTGCGCCGCCGGAGAGCGATGTGCCCGCGCCCCGCGGCACGATGGCGATGCCCTCCTCGCCGGCGAATTTCAGAACCGCGGATACTTCGTCCTTGGTTTTCGGCAACACGCAGGCCAGCGCCTTCTGGCGATATGCGGTCAGCGCGTCGCCATCGAAAGCGGCGAGGCCCGCATCGTCCGCGACCACGCCCTCGGGCACGAGCGCGCGCAGCCGCGTCACTATCGTGTCACGCCGCGCGAGAATTTCGGGTCTGGGTTCGGGCAGAAGCAATTACGCCCCGGATGTGTTTTCCGGGGCGCACCTTACTGCGAAACCAAACGCGGCGCGGGAGATTATCCCTTCAATCAGCCTTGGCGGGCCTTGAAGCGCGGGTTCTTCTTGTTGATGACGTAGGTGCGGCCCTTGCGGCGGATGACGCGGCAGTCCTTGTCACGCTTCTTCAGCGAACGGAGCGAGTTGCGGATCTTCATGGACTGGCCTTCAAAATACCGGATTGGGGGGTTCAAAAGAGGCGCGGAAACTAGTGTCCGGGGGCGTGGCTGTCAACCGGCCCCGGTCACTTCCACCGCTCAGTGAAAGCGTAGAGTTTACAAGGGATTATCATGGATTTGCGCGAGGGGACCAGGTGGATGGTTCGGGGGATGGCATTGGCTTTGGGATTGGGGCTGGTGGCATGTGCGGCGCCCGGCGCCGTCCAGGCGCAGTATCCGCAATCGGGATCGCCACCGGTTCTGCCCGGACAGGCGAGCGCCGCCGACGCGAAGTTCGCAGCCTTCATCCGCGATTTCCGCGCGACCGCCATCAATGCCGGAATCCGCCCCGACATCTATGACGGTGCCATGGCGAACATCCACCGCAACCCGCGCGTGGAGCAACTCAACCTCTCGCAACCGGAATTCGTGCGGCCGGTATGGAGCTATCTCGACAGCGCGGTGTCGGACGACCGCGTGGCGACGGGCGAGCAGATGCTCGCGCAATATCCCTCGATGCTGGCGCGGCTGGAAAGCCGCTACGGCGTGTCGAAGAACATCCTCGTCGCGATCTGGGGCATCGAGAGCAATTACGGCCAGGCGATGGGCAGCTTCAACATGTTCGAGGCGCTTGCCACGCTCGCCTATGACGGACCGCGGCAGGACTATGCGCGGCGCGAATTGCTGGCGGCGCTGAAGATGGCCCAGGAAGAAGGCTTGTCGCCGTCGCAGATGACGTCATCCTGGGCTGGCGCGTTCGGCAACACGCAATTCGTGCCCTCCTCGTTCTTCCGCGATGCGGTTGATGGCGACGGCGACGGCAAGCGCGATCTGTGGCATTCCCCCGCCGACGCGCTGGCTTCGACGGCATCTCTGCTCGCCAATGCCGGATGGACGCGCGGCGCGCCCTGTTATGTGGAAGTGACGCTGCCCGGCGGCTTTCCGTACGAACAGGCCGACCCCGACATGCCGAAATCCGTGAGCGATTGGGCGGCCATGGGCGTGCGCCGGCCCAACGGGCTTCCGCTTCCGGCCGCGGCGGGCAATGGCGCGATCTATCTTCCGGCCGGCGCGCGCGGGCCCGCTTTCATGACCTTCGACAATTTCCGCACAGTGCTGAAATATAACAACGCGGCAAGCTACGCGCTCGCGGTGTGTTATCTCGCGCACCGCATGAGCGGCGGCGATCCGATCATCGGGACGTGGCCGCGCGACGAGCAGCCGCTCACCGCCGACCAGCGCACGCAGTTCCAGACCGACCTGCAAAAGCTGGGCTACGACGTCGGCACCATCGACGGCGTGCTGGGCCGCAAGACGAAAGCTGCGTTGCGCATCTATCAGAAATCGAAGGGCCTTCCTGCCGACGGTTTTCCCACCGTGGAAATGCTCGGCCGCCTGAACGCGGATGCGCAGTCGCGCTAGGCGGGCGTGGCCGCCGGCTTGCGGACGGGCCACAGCAACAGCCTCAGCGCGAGGATGTGCGTCCAGAACAGCAGCGGCACATAGATGATGGGGATCGCGTAAGCCGCGCCCAGCTGCCCGGCGACTTCCGGCACCTGAAGGCGAACCGCGTTTGCCGTGTCGATGACGAGATCCGCCAAGCCCACCACATTGAACGCGACCACAAAAAGCCAGAACAAGGGACGGATGCGCACCGTCAGCAACGCCAGGATCGCGAGCAACGCGGTGGCCAGATCGCCATAAGCCGCCGTCGTCGCAAAACCCTGCGGCAGATGCGGCCCCACGAACCCCGGCAAGAGAAAGACCAGCCCGAAGAAGCGGAAGCTGTGCAGAGTGGCGATGGCGCGGTGCGCGGCCACGCCATCCATCGCCTTCAACCTCGGCCAGACATAGGCCGCGATGCACAATGCCCAGGCGAGGTAGCCCAGGGCCATGTCGATCTGGAAGATTATCTGAGGCGCCATTTCCGGACTCCCAGGTCCATAAAGCTGCATATACAGATATATGGCTGCATATGCCGGCGTCCAGATCGGGTCTGCTATGCAAATCTGCGCAGCTTCCCGGTCGCCAGATCGAGGAGGCCGCCCAGCGCCGTGACCGCATCGCTTCCCAGTGCCCGGCGAAGTTCCCTGTCGGCGGCGCGCCACAAGGGCATCGCGCGTTCGAGGCGCTTTCGTCCGGCGGCCGTGATCTGGATCCCGCGGGCACGCCGGTCGTTCGGGTCGGGCATGGTGCGCACGAGCTTCTCGGCTTCCAGGGGTTTCAGGGCGCGATTGAGCGTGGTCGGATCCATGCCGATGGCGCTGGACAATTCCTTCATCGTCATGGACGGCCCCTGCAGCGAGCCGGCATGGATCCGCGTGAGGATGCCGAACTGGCCGACGGTCAGCCCCGAAGGCTGGAGACGGGCGTCGAAAAGCTGCGTCGTCATCCGCGCCACGCGCCGCACGCCCAGACAGGCGCATGCGGCGACCTCGCGGCAATCCACGCCCGCGATCTTGATGCCGGCGTCTTCAGAGGATTTCGCGGCCATCTCATCTCCCTGCATATGCATGCTATCGCCCCGGCAAGGCAGCGATCAATTGTTCGGAACCGGCGTCTCGGTCGGCTCTTCGATGGCGTCCATGTCCGGCGGGATCTGTCCGGCGTTGCGCAGAACGCTCGAGAGATATTGGGCCGCGAGAAGCAGCAGCATCGCGATCACGCCGAACATGTAAGGCACGCGCGGCGAGAATTCGTAGAGCCAGCCGATCAGCGGGCCGAAGATGAAGCCCGCCGCGCCTGCCGCGTTCAGCAAGCCTGCGACGGCGCCCTGCTCGTGGGGCGCGACCGCCAGCGATGCGCCCGATGTGAATCCGGGCCGCGCCATGCCGAAGCCGAGGCCCGACATCATCATCGCCAGGATCAAGGTCGGGAAATCCTGCACGAAGATGAATACGGCATTGGAGACGACGGTGGTGCAGATGCCCGCAATCGTGAGCGTGCGCGAGGAAAAGCCCATGCGCTGCACGACCACGAACTGCGCAAACAGCGCCGCCATGTCCGACGCCATCAGACCGATGCTGGTATAGACGGCCGTCATGTGCGCGTTGAGATGCAGAACGTCCTCGAAGAAAAAACCCGCCGTCTGGATGGGGATCGCGCCGATCAGGCTCAGCACAAGGCCGAACGCCATGAAAGGAAACATGCGCGGTTCGTACCAGCGCAGAGTCGTCTTGCGCACGGCGTGGGATTTCGGCGGCGTGCGTTCGGGGAGGAAATACCAGATGGCGAGTCCGCTCACGATCGCCCAGGCCGCGATGAAATAGAACGGCACGTAGAGGCCGAACAAGGTCAGCGACGAACCGATCACGGGACCGAAGGTCGTTCCAAAGGCGAACGCCATCGATATCATGGAGATGCCGCGCAGCCGCTCATGCGCCGCGGTGCGGTCGGCGACGTAAGCCTGCGCGGAAGCGCTGGTGCCGGAGCCGAAGGTGCCGTAGATGGCGCGCGAGAAGATCAGCGCGGGAAAGATGAGATATGCCGGCATCCAGCTGTTGATGCCGGCATGCATGACGGTCGCGAAACAGGCGAAGGACAGCGCGAACGCGGCAAGCCCCTGCAGCATCACGGGTCTTCTGCCCCAGCGGTCGCTGCGCACGCCCCAGAACGCCGACGAAAAGATCCAGATGAGCGCGCTGACCGCGAAGATCGTCGTGATCTGGGTGGGATCGAGACCAAGTTGGCGGCCAAGCGGCGGCAGGATGGTGTAGATCACCGATTGCCCGGCACCCATGCAGACGAGGCTGACGAACAGGATTGCGAATGCGCGCTTGCGCTCCGCCGGCGTCGTCACCACCGTCGCGGCATTGCGATAGCCTTTCGGATGCTGGACGGTATGCGGATCGGACATGCCTGGCTTATGGCACGTCAGCGAATTTGCTTGAAGCGAACTTCCGCCGCATCGCTGCGCCCGCGCGCGTCCACCACCACGACGCGCGCAAAGCCTTCGCCGGGCGCAGCCACCATCACCGGCTGGAAGCGGTCGAAGCTGCCGATAAGCTGGCCGTTGACGAGCCAGGTGAGCGGACCCACGCCGCCATCGGCCCTGAGCTGGATGTCCTTGTCCTTCGCATTTGCTGCAGGCAGCGGAACCGTGGCGCCATTGGGCGGAAAGCTGATCGGGGGCGGCGGCACGTTCGACGGTGCCGGCGACGCCGCGGCTTGCCGGGGCTCGCGCGTGAAGATGCGCAAGCCCGCCGGCAGGCTCTGCGTTGCCGTGGCGAGAATGGCGCCGGCCGGCGGGGCGGGATCGGGATTTCGATCGCGCGGCAGAAGTCCGAAGGCCTTCAGCAAGATCGGCGCCGCGGCCTCGCGGCCGACGCTGTCCACGCGCGGCGCGCCGTCCGCGCGCCCGACCCACACCGCCACGGTGTAATCGTTCGAGAAGCCCGCCGACCACGCATCGCGGAAGCCGTAGGACGTGCCGGTCTTGAACGCGATGGTGCGCGCGCGCGAAAGTCCCTGCCCCATCGCCCATCCGTCAGGCAGCGCAACCCCGGCGAGAATCTCGCGCAGGTAATAGGCGGCGACGGGACCGAAGAGACGGTGCCGCGCGCCTTGCGGCGCATCCATCAGAAAACGCAACGGTTGCGCCGAGCCGCCGTCGGCGATGCCGGTGTAGAGCATCGCCATATCGGCGAGGCTGATGCCCAGGCCGCCGAGCGCGACGGGAAGGCTCGGCGTCGTGTCGCCCTTGGGGAAAGCCAGGCGCGCGCCGGCGTTGGAAAGCGCCAGCGTGAAGCGCAGCGGCCCCACGCGGTCCAGCACCATCACGGCCGGCACGTTCAGCGACATGCGCAGCGCGTCGCGCGCCGTGACCGCGCCTTGAAAGCCGCCGGAGAAATCATGCGGCGCGTAATCGCCGAAGGTCGTCGCCTCGTCCTCCATCATGGTGGAGGGATGCAGAATGAGATCGTCGAAGGCGAGGCCATAGATGAAGGGTTTGAGCGCGGAGCCCGGCGAACGCGAGCGTCGCGCGAGATCGATCTGCCCGCTCTTGCCCCAATAGTCGGTGCCGCCGACATAGGCGAGAACGCCGTGCGTTTTGTTGTCCGCCACGACAATGGCGATATCCGCATGATCGTCGAAATAGGAACGCTCCTGCAAGGCGAGCCGCTCGATCGCCTCTTGCAGCCGGGCGTCGATCGTGGTGCGGACCAGCGGCATCTTCGTCTTCGCCAGCAGATGCGCGGCCAGATGCGGCGCGATCAGCGGCATCGGCATGCGCAAGCTCGGCACGCCTTCATGCTCGGCAACGCTTGCGTCGCTCCGCGTGATGAGGCCTTCGTCCACCATGCGCGCCAGCACCTTGTTGCGGCCCGCTATGGCGGCGAGGCCGTGGCGGTCGGGCCTGAGCCGCGCGGGCGACTGCGGTAGCGCGACGAGCAGGGCGCTTTCGGAAAGATCGAGCGCCTCCGGCTCCTTGTTGAAATAGGAAAGCGAAGCGGCGCGCACACCCTCGAGGTTGCCGCCGAACGGCGCGAGCGTGAGATAGATCGAGAGGATCTCGTCCTTGGAATAGCGCTCTTCCAGCTGGATCGCGCGCACCATCTGGAGGAGCTTGGTGCCAAGCCCGCGCTTGTGTCCCGGCTCCAGCAGGCGCGCGGCCTGCATCGAGAGCGTGGAGGCGCCGGAAACGATGTGGCCCGCGCTTATATATTGGACGGCGGCGCGCACGACCGCTCGCGGATCGACGCCGAAATGCTCGTCGAAGCGCTTGTCTTCGTATGCCTTGAGGATTTGCAGATAGCGCGGATTGACGTCGCGCACATTCGTCTTGAGCCGCCAGTAACCGTCCTTGGAGAGGAAGGGCCGGAGCAGCGTGCCATCCCGCGCAACCACTTCCGGCGACAGCGTTTGATAGCGCGTCATGTCCGGCGGATTGGCGCGGTCCGCGACGGCAAGCGCGCAAGCGACGCCGAACATCGAGAAAATGAAAACAATTATATGGCGTTGCAACTTGTTTGTGGACATTGCACGCCTATTGCGGCCGCAGAACCCGATAGAGCACATGCAGTTTGAAGGCCGCACCGAGCGTTGAAGCCAAGATGAGCAATGACATGATTATCCAGCCAATCGATGTCATCGTCGGAAGGGAGCGTAGGAACACCATCCACAGCGCGGCGACTATAATAAGAGATAGCGCGGCGAGAGCTGCGACACGGACGGTTCGCCCTTTGTGATGCGATTGCATGACCGCCTCTACTTCTCCGCGCCGATGGTGACCGCGCCCATGGCCGTGCGGGCGTGGACGGAAGGTGTGTACATGTCTCCCACATCTGCCGCCGGCATGGCGAAGGTGCCTTGCGTCACTGCGCGCGCGATATAGGCGATGTGGTAGCTCGGCGGCGCAGGCGGCGGCTTCTTGGGATCGGGCTTCTCCTGATATTGCGAGCCGATGTTGAAGGCCGCGACGAAGCGGTCGTCGCGCGCATCCTCCATGGTCACGTCCGTCAGCGCCGAGAGCCACGGATAGGCCTTGGCGTCGTCGCCCGCGATCGGCATCTCGATTTCCAGGCCAGCGGGCAGAAGATCGATCGCGCCCATCTGGCGATAGAAATTGTTCTGCATCTGGCCTTCGATCACGATCATCACGCGGTCGTTCTGCTTGAGCGCGGAAAGGTCGGCGGGCTGGCCGGACATCGTCCACACCGTCTTCTTGATGGTGAGGCCGTCGCTTTCTTCCGGCAACGGGATCGACGGCGTGCCCTGCACCGAGACGGTGCGCCACACCCCGGCATCGCCGCGGTTGAGGATGGCGAGGCCGTGCTGGAGCTGGGCCAGGCTCGGCGACAGGCGCACGGCGCCCGCCTTGGGCGTCTGCGGCTGGCCGTTGACGACGATGTTGAGGGGTGCGCGCTCCTTCGACAGCTCATAGGCCGCGCGCAGCATCCACGCTTTCTCCTGCGTGGTGGTGGCGTTGAGGCGCATGTTCACGTCGTTCACGCGCTTCATCAGCGCGGGCACGATTTCAGGATCGCCACCTTCTTCCGCAAGAGCGGTGGCGCCTGCCAGATCGCGCACAAAGGAGCCGTAGTCGTCCTCGGAGTAATTGAGCGGATCGGCGTTCATCAGGATCGTGCGCGCGCGGTTGAAGGCGAAATTGGCGCGTGAACGGTCGCCGGCCTGCGCCGCGGCCGCGCCGGTGAGCGCGGCGGCGATACCCGTCTTCCACTCATTGCCGCGCGTGTCGCTGAAATAGCGCAGGTCGGAAAGGTTCACCTGCCCCATCTTCGCCAGCACATAAAAGGCATAGGCGCGGGTATCGTCATCGAAGGAATCCGATGTCGATGTCGATTTCAGCCAGCCCGCGCCGCGCTTGAGCGACTCGTTCGGCACCACATAGCCCTTGCCCTTCGCCTGGTTGAGGAAGTCGAGCGCGAAGACGCTGATCCACGGATCCGCATCGCTGCCCGGGCCCCACATGCCGAAATTGCCGGCATAGTTCTGCATGTCGAGCACGGTGTTCACGGCTTCCTGGATGCGGTCATGCAGCGCCTGATCCTTCGGCAAGCCCGCGAGCGCCGACAGATCGTTGAAATAGAGCAGCGGCATCGCGCGGCTCGTGGTTTGCTCGATGCAGCCATAGGGATATTTGTCGAGCCAGCGCAGCAGCCCCGGCACGTCGTTGTAGCCGCGGCTGGAGGAGATATTGATCGACGTGACCAGCGTGCCCGGCACGACATCGGCGACAAGCTGCGCGTTCGCATTGAACGTCTTGCCCGCGCCCTGAAGCTGCACATCGTCGCGCGCGATCTCGAGTTGCGGCGCGCGGACTTCAATGGGCCATGAGCGCTGCACCTTGAAGCCTTTCGGTCCCACAAGCTTCAGCGTGACATTCGCGATGCCGATGCCGCGGCCGTCGATCTCCACCGGCACGAGGATTCGCTGGCCGCGGTTGATCGCGCGGGTGACGACGCCGGAGACGACCCCGACAGGGCCGGTTGCGGTGACCGTGGCGGTATAGCTGCCGCTCGGGCCTTCGACATTGTTGATGTTGAGCGCGGCCTGCGATTTGTCGCCGGGTGCGAGGAAGCGCGGCAGCACGATATCGGCCACCACGGGATCGCGCACGGTCAGCGGGCGGTCGGCATGACCGATCTTGTCCTTCGTCCAAGCCACCGCCATCAGGCGCAACTCGCCGTTGAAGTCCGGGACGTCGATGGGCACTTCGGTGATCCCGCCCGCGCCGACATGCACAAGGCCCGAGAACAGCGCCACGGTCTTCGTCGGCACGACCGCGAGCGGACGGCCGCCGAAGCTGTCGCCGCCTTCGCGCAACGATCCGATGGGGCCCTTCTCCGCGCGGATGAGGCGGCCATAGTCGTCATGCATGCCGACGCCGAGCTTGCGCTTGCCGAAATAGTAGGTGACCGGATCCGGCGACTGGAAATCCGTGAGCTGGAGAATGCCTTCGTCCACCGCCGCCAGCGTAAGGAAGACATCCTCGCCGCTGTCCGCGCCCTTGATGGTCACCGGAATGCCGATGTGCTGGCGCGGCAACATCTTCTGCGGTCCGCCGATGGCGGTCATGAGTGTGCGCCCGGAATTGTCGACGCCGAGCCACGCCACACCGATGGAGCGCACCGGTTCGCGGCCCGTGGCGCCGTTCAGCGGGCGATAATCGGTGACGAGCACATAGGCGCCCGCGCCCCAGTCCGCCGACACCGGAATGTCGATGGTCGTTCCGCGGGCAGGAGCATTGATGAGCCTGGAGGAGAACACCTTGTCGCCAGCGACGACGACCAAAGCCTGCCCGTCGGAATCCGGCTTGATGGAGACATGCGCGGTTTCACCGGCGCGATAGGCGGGCTTGTCGGCAGCGACGGGAATCCGGTCGGGCCTGTCGCCGGACGCGCTGGCGGACCAGCCGGAATAGAAGCGATAGGAACTCGCGGCCCCCGATTTCGGATCGGTGATGGTGAGGCGATAGGTGCCCCACGGCACCTGCGTCTCGAGCCGCGCGCCTTTCGCTGCGTCGATCGCGAGCGAGCCGGAAGACAGAAGCCGGTCGCGCGTGACCGACTGGTACTTCCACTCGCCATTCGTCTGGTACCACTGATAAGTCGTGTTCTCCTTCACCCAGGTATAGGTGAGGCCGGAAAGCGCAATGCGCTTGCCGTCCGCATTCAGGGCTATGGCTTCGAAGCCCGCACGGGCGTTCTCCGCCACCGATCCGTTGTCGAAATCCGGCAGGATGCCGATGGCGATGTCGTGCGTGCGCACGGGAATATCGACGGACTTGTCCGTGGTGCGTCCGCCGGGCTCATGAATGGATATCTTGATGGTTGCCTTCAGCGGCAGCGTCGTGTCCGCGATGTCGCCGATGGAGCCGGTGGCGGTCGTCACGCCGTTCGCATCGGTGTCGGGCACATCGACGTTCACATCGACGTCGGAGAAGGAATCGTCCACCCGGCCGAACTGGTATTTGGAGAAGGCCGGGTATGGATCGCTGTCGGCTGATATCTTCGCCGTGCCTTCGCCGGAAAGACCTGACGCCGGCGCGCCATAGAGGAAGCGGCTCTCCGCCTTCACGTGGAAGTCGCTGTTGGCGTGCAGCACTTTCTCCTGCGCCGTCAGCATCACCTTCAGGCGTTGCGGCACGAAGTCGGCAACATCGAACTGCACGCGGCCGACGGGGGAAGCTTTCGGATCGATATAGGCCGCGATCTGCCAGCGGCCGTGCGGCGAGGTTTTGCGCAAGGCCACGTTCCATATCGCCGTTCCCGCCACCAGCGACTGTCCAGGCACCGTGGTGCGGGCGAACTCCATGCCATCCGGGCGCGAGGCGATCAGGGTGAGCGGCGCGGTCACGGCGGCGCCGACGCGATCACGCAGCATGGCGGTGGCATGGATCGTCTCGCCGGGGCGATAGACGCCGCGCTCGGTGTAGAGGAACGCGTCGATCGGGCCGGGCGTGTCGCGGCCGCCGACGCCGCGGTCGGTGAGATCGAAGGCGGGGCGCCGCAGATCGATGAAACTGAAATCGTCGTTGGCGCCATAGGCCATGACGACGACGGGCTCATCGCCGCCCTTGCCGTTGAACAGGCCCGCGTCGAAATCCGCGCGGCCCTGTCCGTTGGTCGTCGCTGTGGAAAGGACGTTGTTGTTGCGCGCCACGAGCGTGAGCTTCACACCGGAAAGCGGTTTGGCCGTCGAATAAGAGCGCGCGAAGGCGGCCATGCCGTTGGCGCCCTGGAAGGTGGTGACGGAGATATCGGAATCGATCACCCACTGGCTGGCGCGCTGCTCGGAATCATACTCGTCGCTGCTTTCGGTCTTGGCCTTGGCGGCGTCCTGCGCGATCAGCACATAGGCGCCGGGGGGCTTGCCCTTGAGGATGTCGCGGATGGGAATGAGCGTGACGACGCTGTCGTTCTTGACGTTGGCCACATCCATCGTGCCGGACCAGACGACCGAACCCTGGTTATCTTCGAGCTGCGTCTCGTCATAGGAATAGAGCGTGGTCTGGTCGACCGTGCCGCTTTCGATCTGCGAGAGCAGCCGGTCGCCGACGCGCACGATCTTGAGCTTCAGCTGATTGATGTTGACGGTGGTGACGGGAACACCGTCGGCATTGTCGCGCGGCAGGACGATGCCGCCGGCGAACCGCACCAGCGAAGGCTTGTCGCGCAGTTCGACCGGAACAGTCTCGTCCTCGGTGAGCTTTTCGCCGGTCCTTGCCGGGAAGCCCTTCTTGAGGGTCAGCGTATAGGTCGCGTTGAAGCTCAGGCCCGCGACGCACAGACGCTGATCCAGCGGGCGCACCACGATGCGCGTGTCGGGATCGATCGAGACATAGTCTTCATAGTGGGTGCGGCCCGACACATCGAGATCGCGGGTGAAGACCAGACAGGCTTCAGGCTGCGCTTTGGAGGTATCGATCTCCAGCCGGTGGAAGGCGAAGTCCGGCGCCTCGGCCATCTGCTCGGGCGTCTGGGTGCCAGTGACGGTGGAAACGCCATTTGCGATGCGGCCGAAGAAGCCGGTGTTCGGCGCGCTGTTCTTGCCGCCCAGAAAGAAGAAGATGCCAAGTACGAGAATGACGACGCCGGCTATGCCTGCGCCGATCAGAAAAGTCCGATTCAGCATGTTCGCCCCCGAAACGCCCGTAATTGACGCCGGCCGAAGCCTATCGCCGGGCAATCACCCCGGCAATTCGCAGGATCACAGCAGATGGTGGCGGAGCTGTGTCGGAGTTGGGGAAAACTGGCGGAGGATGCGAATTATTCGGCAGGTGCTGCCTGGCTCGTCCGCGCCGCGATGTTGCGGCGCACGACGGTGCGCATCGTCGCGTACTGGATGAGGAAGAGGCCCACCGGCGCCATCCATGTGATGGTAGCGTTGAAGGCGATCCAGTCCTTCGTGCCGAGCTTGAGCGCGACATAGAGATTCGCCGCCGCCAGGATGAAATAGAGTACCGACCAGACATAGCCCCACCCGACCAGGAACGCGCGCGAAGCGTTTTGTTGAACGATGGGCGGCATATAGCGGAGCTGCCAGCCGTTCTGCAGCATCACTATGGCGATGGCAGCGCCGGCGATGCTGGGCTTGATCATGACGAAGCGCGGATCGCGGGTGAGAAGCGTCGCGCTGCCCAGGACCAGCACGAGAAAGAGGCTCGCCCATTGCATCAGGGCGATGTCATGCCTGCGGAAGCGGAACCACAGGAACTGGAGGATCGCGACGCCGATTCCGACCAGCGTCGCGAGGATGATGTCGTCGGTGATCTCGTAGGCGATGATGAAGAAAATCGTGGAGAGAAAGTCGCTTACGATCGGACGGAACGTCCGCAGCAGATCACCCATCGAAACCTGTCCTTTTAGGCCTGTCGCCAGTTTCCGTGGAAACCGAAGGGGACGCGGCGCGGCAGCATGGCCTCGCCGATCGGGCCTTTGGCCACGTTCTGCGCGTCGAACACCACGAAGCTGCTCTTGTCGGTGGACGGCCGGTAAAGCGTCGCCACCAGAAATCCGTCGCCTTCCGGCGCATCCGCCGACCGTGGAACGAAGACCGGTTCGCCGGGGCTGCCGTCCGCGAATGTATGAACCTGCTTTCGGCCTGTCCGGTGATCGATATGGGCGATGGAATCGAACAGGACCTTGCTGGTGCTCCGCGAGTCCGCAGCGAAATAACCGTGGCGATAGGAAAGCCCGGCCCGGCGTTCGTCCAGGCGCGGGAATTCGCCGTCCAGGTCGTCGAGATATTCGCGCTTGATCGCGTTGGAGTTGCCCGTCAGATCGAATGTCCAGCGCGACAGCCGCGCCGCTGCGGGTTTTCCGGGACTTCCGTCCGCGTTCGGGAACAGAGGCGCATTCTCGTATTGCATCACGTCGACATAAATCCGGTCGCCGTCCTCCCACATATTCATCGGATGGAAGACATAACAGGCGTCGGTGGTGAACCAGCGGATGGAATCCACATTGCCGTCGCGGCGCATGACGCCGATATGGCTGCCCTTCTCCGGCTCCCAGGCGAATGCAGGCTTACCGTTCATGGCGCGCGTGAGATCGCCGGTGAGAGGCAGAACGGGAAACAGCGCGTAGCTCCGCGTCACGAAGAAATCGTGGACCATGCTGCAGAACGGCGCGTCGAACATATCGAGCCGCGTGACGTTTCCGTTCTTGTCGGCAACGCCATATGCGAGCTTGTTGGAAAAGAAGCCGGGACCGGCAGAATAGCCGAAATAGACCATCTCGCCGGTTTCGGGATCGATCTTGGGATGGGCGGTAAAGCGCAGCGCCTCGCGTGTGTAATCACGATAACCAAGCGATTCCAGCGTCACCGGATTCAACTCAAAAGGGTTGTGACCTTCCTCGAGCGCGAGCAGACGACCGCCATGCCATATCACGTTCGTGTTACCCACTCCGCCATCCTTGCCGATCACGGAAGGATCCGATGTCATCGGATTGCCGAACGTGCCGAACAGGGAACGCCCGGCTTCTTTCTCGATCAGATATTTTGCGGTGTGCACATAACGGTTTCTGTAGGAGACAGTGCCGTTTTCCACGTGGAAGCCGTGGATCATGCCGTCGCCGGCGAACCAGTGGTGATTGGGGTCGCGCGGTTCGAACTGTGGATTTGGGCCATTGCGATAATAGCTGCCGTTCAATTCGCGCGGAATTTCGCCCTTGACCGGCAAATCGGAAAAATCATCTTCGCTGCGTACAGGAGCGAAATTGCCGGTGAGATACGGATTGATACGGACTGGCGCATTCATGAGAACCTCCGACCCGTGATTGAATTTACTGTGTAAACCAATAAGGTGCCAACAGTCGACTTTCAACCCCAGCGCAGGATTTTTTCATGCCTCGCACGCTTTCGATCGCTGAAGTGGCGGATTTCCGCGAGAAACTATGTGACGCCGCCGCGCGCATGTTCGCCGAGCGTGGACAGGACGGTTTCACCATGCGCGAACTCGCGGCCGAGTTGGGCGTGAGCCCGATGACGCCGTACCGCTACTTCCACGACAAGGATGAGATTCTCGCTGCCGTGCGCGCGCGCGTCTTCCTCCATTTCGCGCAGACCCTGGAGCAGGCTTTTGCAGCGCCGGGCAGCGCAAGCGAAAAGGCGGAAGCGGCGGGCAAGGCCTATATCCGCTTCGCGTTGGAGAATCCGTCCTCCTACAAGCTGATGTTCGATATGCATCAAGCCGAAGACGGGAAATATCCCGAACTCGCCGCGGCAGCCGATCGCGCGCGCAAGACGATGACCCAACACATCCCGCCATTGATCGAAGCCGGGCTCGCGCAAGGCGATCCGGATCTCATCGGTCATGTCTATTGGGTCGTGCTGCATGGCGCGCTCACGCTGCAGCTCGCGGGCAAGCTCGATCCGCAATGCGATATGCAGAAGATCCTGGACAGCGCGTTCCATGCGCTGCAGATCGGATTCAGCCCGCCGGGCCGGAAAAGCTAGAGGCGCAGTCCGTAGAGCAAGCCTGCAACCGGCCCCATCACGGAAATGGCGGTCCAGAACGGACTCGCCGGTACGCGAACGACATCGCCGGGATAGATCGGCACCAGGCCATCGGCGTCGTAATAGGTTTCCTTGGCATCGCCGTTGCGCCGAATGTAGACGCCGCCTTCGACAGCCTTGTCCGTATATCCGCCGGCAAGCGCGACGGCGTTGGGCAGGCTCATGTCGTTCACATACGGATATTCGCCGGGCTTGTTCACCTGGCCGATGACGTAGAACGGCCGGTACTGCGCGACCTCCACATTGATGCGCGGCTCCTTGAGAAAGCCATCTGCGTATTTCGCCGAGATCGCCTGTTCGGCCTGGCTTGCGGAAAGATCGGCGACCTTCACTTCTCCGATCAGCGGCAAGCTCACGATGCCGTTTCCATCCACGTCGAATGTGCCGCTGAGATCGGCTTCACCGAACACGGTGATGCGCAACTTGTCGCCGGTGCCGATCTTGTAGCTATCGGCGACCGGCTCCGATGGGCGATACGCCGCCGGCTGCGCGGCGTCGTCGGCGCGCGCGAAACCCGCGCCCGCGAAGGCCGCGAACAGCATCGCACCCGCGACAAAGGCCAGCCGCGCAAATCCGGGAATGCGCCCCATTTTCATAGCCGGCAGGATAGGCCGTTAGGACTTTATAAAATGCTACGCAAAGGCTCGGGATTTGTGCCGTTTTGAAGCAAGCCGGTGTTAACGGCGGACTAAAGCGCGCCGCATTCCTTGTCGGCCATCGCGTCTGCGAGATCGGCGTTCTGCGATTGGGTGGCGAGCATATAGAGCTGCTGGCAGCTCATCTTGTCGTAGGGGTTCTGCTTTTCGCGGGGATCGGACCGTTCGAGGTCGTGCGGACTGTGCACGGCGCCGTTCTCGAACGGCGTGCCGTCCGCTCGCGGGATACCGCTCAAATTCGAGAAATGGTGCCCATGCGCGAAGGCCGGAGACGCGATGGCAATACTCGCGAAAAGCGCTGCACCGATGAGGTGCGTCGCCATGGGTTTCGCGCGCGGGACATGCGAGGACATTCGCCGAAAATATCGCCATCACGCGCCGGATTGCGTGAGGAATGCGTAATCTCCAAACGGCACGCGCCGCCGCATTTCGGGGCGTTAATCACGACGACATCTTCGGAAAAATGGTGGGCGCGACAGGGATCGAACCTGTGACCCCTACCATGTCAAGGTAGTGCTCTCCCGCTGAGCTACGCGCCCGTCCAAACGGGGCGGCACGTATAGCCTTGGCCTCCCGAGCAAGGCAAGCCGGGCGGCCCGAAAGGACCGCCCGGCGAGCGACATCCTGCGTATTCGCGGTTACCGGGCCTGTTTAAGGTCGAACTTGACCGCGGCCTTGGTGGCGGAAGGCACGGCTACGCCGCCCTGCATGGCAGGCTTGTAGCGCCAATGTGCCTTCACCCAGGTAAGCGCCGCCTGATCGAGCTCCGGAAAGCCGCTCGAGGTTTCGACCTGCGCGGCGGATACCGAACCATCGGCACCGACGGTGATCGCGAGGATCACGGTGCCCTGCTGGCCGAGCCTGCGCGCGGTCGGCGGATAGGGCGGCGTGGTATGGGTGTTGGTCAGTCCCGAAGCGGAGGCATCGACCGGCTGCACCGGCTGTTGCTGCTGCGGCTGCACTTGGATGGGCGGCGTGCTCGTTTCCGGCGCCACCTGAATCAACGGTGGCGGCACGGTCTCGGTCGGGATCACCTTCTCCATCTTCGGCTGCGGCGGAGGTGTTTCCTGCTTGGGCTGCGTTTGCGGCGTCTGGATCACCTTCATGTCCAAAACCGGCGGAACATATTTTGTGAGCTTCACCGCAAGGCCGCTCGCCAATGCCCATATCAGACCGGCATTGAGCAGCACGGCGAAACCGAAACCGGCGTAGCGGCGCCAGCCTGCCCTCTGCTCGGCAAGCGGCCTGTGAAAAGTCATGGCGGGGTTGTTCATCTATCGCTCCCGTTTGAATTCGGAGGACCGGCGAACACATCCAGACGTTGCGTCCGAACGCTTTCGCCGGACCCCGCTATTAAAACGTGGAAATGTGGCGATTACCGGGTCATCGCGCGGCGCTTTGGCGATGGAACTGTGGGTTCCGCGCCGCTTTCAGCGCGCCGACAGCAGGTCGAACCGGACGTCGGCCAGTATCGAAGACGCGACAGGTTTGCCGTCTCGTGTCGCAGGCGCATAACGCCAGTGGTGCCGAACCCAGTCCACTGCCGCCTGGTCGAGGACCGCACTTCCGCTCGACTTCGCGACGCTGACATTGTGAATCGCGCCCTTCTCATCGAGCACAATGTGTAGACGCACCGTGCCTTCCTGCCCCAGCCGCACGGCGATGGGCGGATAAGGCGGAATGGTGTGAGTCGATTGGATCGCGCGCGCCGGTGTCGGGGCGATCACAGGCGCCGCAACGAGAGGTGCTGCCGCAACAGGTTTCGCAGGCGCGACGACGGGCTTCGGCACTGCCACGGCGGTGATCGCATGAGGCGCCGGTTGAGGATGCGCGATGCGGATTTGCGGAACCGGAATTTGCGGCAGGGCTGGCGCGACAAGTTCTGGCGCAGGCGGTGGCGAAAGCGCCGGCTGCGCTGCCTGCGGTGGCGTCACGACATCGACGTGAATGATGTTCGGGAGCTGTTCGGCGAAGCGCACTGCAAGTCCGCTCGCAAGCGCATAGAGCAGCGCGACGTGAAGCAAGATGACGAACCCGATCGCCAGCCAGTGGCGGGATCCTTTTGCGCCAAACGAATTTGCCAATGTGACAGGCTGAACCCGTTGCATCTCGTCCTCCGGCGGCGCCGGGAACCTGCATCGTAGGTTCGCCCGCGGCGCCCCTGTGTTCGTGCTATGCAAATGGGGATCGCGGCGGTGATTTTCAAGCTGGATCAGCGGGCTACGCCGCGATCATTCGCTCCACTTCCTGAACGATCTCGCGCAGATGAAATGGCTTTGAGAGCACCTTCGCCTGCTTGGGCGCCTGCGAGGAGGGATGCAGCGCAACCGCCGCAAAGCCGGTGATGAACATGATCTTGAGCTGCGAATCCATTTCCGCCGCGCGCTTGGCGAGTTCAATTCCGTCCATGCCCGGCATGACGATGTCGGTGAGCAGAAGGTCGAAACGGAATCCCTGAAGGCAGTTGTACGCTTCGTCACCGTCGCCGAAATCGGTGACGCTGTGACCCGCTTTCACAAGGGCGGCCGCGAGGAACCGCCTGAGCGATTCATCGTCTTCCGCCAACAGGATGTGCGCCATGGCCCTGGATTCCCCTTCCCCGAATAAACCCTATAACCGGCGGCCCGTAAATGACGCTGAAAGCCGCTTTTCCCGGCACCGCAAAGGGTTGATTGCAGGACCCGCCGTGATCCACTGTTGGATATGTTCGGGAGACGGCGGCGCTATGGAGAGTGACGATCCGCAAGGCGAGGCGGAAAGCGGCGACGCCATCCTGCAAAGCCTTTTCGCCCGCAGCTTCGACCTGAGCGTGCCGGCCGAGCAACGCGTGGCTTTCGTGTTCGCCTCGCCCCATTCCGGGCGCGCCTATCCGTCCAGCTTTCTGGCCGCGAGCCGGCTTAGCCCGCTCGGTTTGCGCCGCTCCGAAGATGCCTATGTCGACAAGCTGTTTGCCGCCGCGCGGAATCTCGGAGCGCCGATGATCGCAGCGCGATTTCCTCGCGCTTTCCTCGATGTCAATCGCGCGCCCGGCGAGCTCGATCCGGCGATGTTCGACGACGCGTTGAGCATTTCGGTGGATTCGCCCGGCATGCGCGTGAGCGCGGGTCTCGGCGTGATACCCCGGATCGTGCGCGACGGTGCGGAGATCTACCGGCGGAAATTGTCCGCGCGCGAGGCGGAACGGCGCATTGCGCTTCTTCATCGCCCCTATCACGCAGCGCTCGCCAAGCTGCTGGAAGAGACGCACGCAACGTTCGGCGCCGCCGTTTTCGTGGATTGCCATTCGATGCCATCGGCGGCGGCGATTCCCGACATCGTCCTCGGCGATCGCTACGGCATGGCGGCGAGCTATGCTCTGGTGCGGCACGCCGAACGCGCTTTCGAACGGCACGGCTTCACGGTGGCGCGCAACGTCCCTTATGCGGGCGGCTATTCCACGCACGTCCACGGTCGGCCCATGCTCGGCCGCCACGCGTTGCAGATCGAAGTCAACCGCGCGCTTTATCTGGAAGAGGATCGGATCGAACCGAACGACCGCTTCGCCGATATCGCGCGGCGCATCGGCGAGGCGCTGCTGGAACTCACTGCCATCGATCCCCTGCTGTTACGCCCGGCCGGTCACCGGCCGATCGCGGCGGAATAGCGGACGCAAAAAAGCCGCCGGCAATGCGGCGGCTTTTCGCTTTTTTTAATCCGGGCCTTCAGCTGAAGGACTGGTTCCAGGTCGCATCGTCCACTTCCTCGACGACGATGCGGATGTAGCAATAGCCCAACACGTGGCGGAACAAGCGGCGCACAACCTTGCCGCGGTAGTTCTCGCGCTCGCCCATGCGGCTGCGCGGAATGTCGACATAGTCGCCGATGTTGGGGATCAGGCCGAAGCCCGCCTCGTCGCCAAGAACCAAATCCGCAGTGGTGCCGATCTCTTCGGCTTTCGAGGCACCCTTGGCCAGAAACGTGTAATCAATTTCGTATTTCACAGTGCAATCCTTTGGCAGAGACGGATAAGCCATCGTTGCGGCCTGCGCAGCGGCGCGTCAACCGCAAAGCTGCGTGAGCGCTGCCGCACGGCCCCAAGAAAAAAAGGCCGCTCTCGAGGAGCGGCCAAGTTCAGGGAGGAAACGCCCAGAAGGGCAGCGGGCCTTCGATCGGGAGATCGTCATACCGCGTTGCAGCAATATGCCACCCTCAGTGGTCGCTGCCAAGCCAGTTCCGCCACGGAAATGGAAAAATATAAGTAATTTCCGCTGTCTAGCACGAAGGCAATATACAGCTCCGTTTTTGTGCAGTGCAGTATAAATTAACGATTTCAAGCACTTTCTTGCCGGATTCACGAAAGGATTATCGCGTTGCAACACGGCCGTCGTGATTGGACGGCATTCCCGCTGCCATTGGTCGTCCATCGATTCGGAGGAGCAAATGGCCGAAACCGCCTGGGCCCGGAACCTCGAGAGGAACCGGACCGCGTTGCGTGGCAATCCCCAGTTCCCGTTTCCAACCCGGCGCGGCCGCGATGCGGCGCCCGCCCGCCGCACCAAGCAGCACCGCACCATCTTCATTTCCGACACCCATCTGGGCACGCGCGGCTGCAAGGCCGACGCGCTTGCCGATTTTCTGGCGCGCAATTCCTGCCGCACGCTTTATCTCGTCGGCGACATCGTCGACGGCTGGCAGCTGAAGCATCGCTGGTTCTGGCCGGACGCGCACAATCGCGTGGTGGAAGAGATCCTGCACAAGATCGACACCGGCACGCGCGTCATCTATGTGCCGGGCAATCATGACGAGATGCTGCGCAGCTATTGCGGCCGCGAAATCGCGGGCGTCGAGCTGATGCGCGAGACGGTCCACGAGACCGCCGACGGCAAGAGGCTGCTCGTGATCCATGGCGACCAGTTCGACGGCGTCATCGCCTATGCGCGCTGGCTCGCCTTTCTGGGCGACTGGGCCTACACGCGCGCGCTGGAGCTGAACGAGGTCTGCGCTTTCGTGCGCAAGGCGCTGGGCCTGCCCTACTGGTCGCTGTCCGCCTATCTGAAACAGAAGGTGAAGAATGCGGTCGAATATATCTGCCGTTTCGAAAATGCCGTTGTCGACGAAGCGCGTTCGCGCGGGCTCGACGGCGTCGTGTGCGGTCATATTCATCACGCGGCGATCCGCAACATCGACGGCGTTCTCTACTTCAACGATGGGGATTGGGTTGAAAGCTGTACGGCCCTCGCCGAAGATGCCTGTGGAAACCTGGAGATTCTCCACTGGGCACCTTCCCAAGCCGAGCCCGTTCCCGCCTTCGTTTCCGAACCTGCAGAGGGACTGGCCGTTCCAGCCTGAAGATTTGACCGGCGCGGCAGCGGCTGCCGCGCCCGGCGCGCTGCGCCACGAGCGGGTCATGATCGTCACCGACGCCTGGAAGCCGCAAGTAAACGGCGTCGTGCGCACGATGGAGATCCTGGGCGAGGATCTCAAAAAGCTTGGCCACGAGGTCCGCTACGCCACGCCCGAAGGCCGCTTCACCGTGCCGATGCCGACCTATCCGGAAATCAGGCTCGCGATCTTCCCGCGCAAAAGCCTCGAGGCGATGATCGCGGATTTCGAGCCTACGGCCATCCACATCGCGACGGAAGGAACGCTGGGGCTTTCTGCCCGCGCGATCTGCCTGAAGCGGGATATCCCGTTCACGACGTCCTTCCACACACGCTTCCCCGAATATGTGAAAGCACGGTTTCCGATCGTGCCGCTGGAATGGACATACGGATTCCTGCGCTGGTTTCACGGCCCCGCGAAAGCGATGATGGTGGCGACGCCGTCGCTGCTGCAGGAGATGGAGAGCCACGGCTTTCATAATCTCAGGATCTGGTCGCGCGGCGTGGACGTGCAGCAGTTTCGTCCGGTTGCCGGCGCGGCGCTGTCGTTTCCCAAGCCCATCTGGCTATCGGTTGGCCGCGTCGCGGTGGAGAAAAACCTGGAGGCGTTCCTCTCGCTCGATCTGCCCGGCACCAAGGTGGTCGTCGGTGACGGTCCGGCGCGCGCTGCCCTGGAGCGCAAATACCCCGACGCGAGATTTCTCGGCGCCAAGGTCGGCGAGGACCTGGTGCGCACCTATGCGGCAAGCGACGTGTTCGTGTTTCCCAGCAGGACCGACACCTTCGGCCTCGTGATTCTGGAAGCGCTGGCCTGTGGGGTACCTGTCGCGGCCTATCCGGTGCGGGGACCGCTGGACGTGGTCGGCGACGCGGATTGCGGCGCGCTCGACCACGATCTCAGGACCGCCTGCCTGCGCGCCCTGACGCTGTCCCGGCAGGACGCCCGGGCCTTCGCGCTGACGCGCTCCTGGCGCCACTGTACCGAGCAGTTCCTCGCCAACCTCCCCTGATCCATCGTGGCCGAAATGAGGCCGCGGGGTGCTCCACGTGGGCGCATTGCGGGCCTGTGGTGCCCCCGTTATGAAGTGGTGCTCCAACCGGTTCCGCCGTCTCCATGCCCTCGCCCCGTCCCTTCGACCGCGAAAGATGGCTTGCGCCTCTGGAAGTGCTGTTCCTCGCCGCCGTGATCGCGGGCTGGGCGATCCTCGTGCTGTCGCTGGGCAAGGATACGTCCTGGGACTTCCGGAATTATCATTGGTACATCCCTTACGCCTATCTGAACCATCGCATGGGTTTCGACATCGCGGTGGCGCACCAGGCGACCTATTACAATCCGACGCTCGACATCCCGTTCTATCTGCTGGCGACGCATGTGCCGTCGTGGGTCTCGCTTTGCGTGATGGGCGCCGTGCAAGGCGCCAATGTCGTTCCGCTTTATCTGATGGCGCGCTCCATCATCCAGGGCGAAGACCGCAAGCTGCTGGCGGCCATCCTGACGCTGCTCTGCATGACGGGCGGTCTCACGCTCGGGCTCGCGGGCACGACGTATTACGACAATGTGCTGAGCGTGCTGACGCTTTCCGGCCTGGCCATGGTCGTGACCAATCGCGAGACACTTTCTCACGGCAAGCTGTGGCACGGCGCGGTCATCGCGCTTGTGGCCGGCTTCATCACCGGGACCGCGGTAGGCCTGAAACTGCCGCAGGGCCCATACGCGATGGGATTTGCAGCCGCCCTGCTCGCCACGCGCGGCGATACCAATCACCGCATGACGCGCCTGCTCGCCGGCGGCATCGGCGGTGTAGCCGGTTTCGCGCTCATGTCCGCGCATTGGTGGCTGGTGATGTACCATGTCACCGGAAATCCGCTCTTTCCGTATTTCAATCAGTATTTCGATTCCCCGCTGGCGCTGGCCGCGTCCTATCGCGATCTGCGCTTCGTGCCGACGACCTGGGCACATCGCCTTCTCTATCCGCTGCTCTTCACGCTGGATTGGCGGGTCGCCGACGATCTCGGCTATTCCGATATCCGCGTCTGCCTCGCCTACATCCTGTCGCTGGCGACGATCCCAGTTCTTCTCATATTCAAGCGTTCACGCGAACCGCTGGTCGATCCCGGAGCGGCCGCGCCCATATTCGCATTCGCGGCGCTGACCTATGCGTTCTGGATCGCGATCTTCGCCATCTATCGCTACATCCTGGCGCTCGAAATGCTGGCGCCGCTTCTGGTCACCTGCGCCATCGGATTGTGGCCGCTGCCGCGCCGCATCCAGCTCACGGCGCTGGGCGTCCTGGCGGTTCTGGCGATGGCGTGCACGCGCCCAGGCTGGATTATCCGCGCCCCCGTGACCGACCCCTATGTGCAAGTCCAAATCCCCCTCGTCCCCCATCCCAACCACACCCTGGTCCTGATGGCGGGTGAAGCCCCGATGGGTTATCTGGTACCTTCGCTGCCGCACCAGATTCCGGTGTTGCGGATCGATGGCTGGATGATCACGCCCGAAGACGGATCGCGGCTGACCGCTTCCACCAAGAAGCGGGTGAAGTATTTCAAGGGGGACATCTACCTGATCGCCGAGGAATACGAGATCGGCCGCGCGACGGAAGCGCTCAACGACTACGGCCTCGCCTTGCGCTATCCTGAATGCCAGGAAATCACCGCCAACCTCGGCGGCCCCTACAAGTTCTGCCCGGTCGAACCTCTGACGGACAAAAAGCCATGAGCGAAACGCCCCCGCGCATCGCGGTGCTGATCCCTTGCTACAACGAGGAAGCCGCGATCGGCAAAACCGTGACCGATTTCCGCGCCGCGCTGCCGATGGCGGACGTCTATGTCTACGACAACAATTCCAGGGACGCGACCATCGCCCGCGCTACGGCGGCCGGCGCCATCGTCCGCAGCGAGACGCGGCAGGGCAAAGGCCATGTGGTACGGCGCATGTTCGCCGACATCGAAGCGGACATCTACATCCTCACCGACGGCGACGACACCTACGATGCCTCCGTCGCGCCGGCGTTGGCGCAGCAATTGATCGACGGCTCCTACGACATCATCTCCGGCCGCCGCATCGCGACCGCCAAGGACGCTTACCGGGCAGGCCATGTGCTGGGCAACAAACTGTTGACCGGACTTACCGCCCTGATGTTCAACGTCCATCTCATCGACATGCTGACCGGGTACCGCATCATGTCGCGGCGCTTCGTGAAGTCTTTCCCCTTCACGTCCGCGGGTTTCGGCATCGAGACAGAGCTGACGGTGCACGCTGTGCGCCTTCTCATGCCGATGATCGAAGTCGACACCAACTACAAGGAACGGCCCAAGGGTTCGGTGAGCAAGCTCAACACCTGGCGCGACGGATTCCGCATCCTCTTCACCATCGTCTCGCTGGTGCGCGAGGAACGGCCGATGATCTTCTTCACCGCGATCTTCGCGCTGCTGGCGATCATCTCCATCATCCTGGGCGTGCCGGTGGTTCTCGACTATTTGCGCACCGGCTATGTGCCGCGGCTGCCGACCGCGTTGCTGTCCACCGCGCTGATGCTGCTGGCATTTCTCTCGCTCGCGAGCGGGATGATCCTCGACACGGTGACGCGCGGGCGCTGGGAGTTGAAACGGCTTGCCTATCTCGCCATTCCCGGTCCGCGGGGCATGAAGAAGCCGTGAGCCTGGCCGAACGGCTTCGCGGCTCGCAGTTTCTGCGCTTCGCCATCGTCGGGGGCAGTGGGTTCTTCGTGAATGAAGCCGTGCTGTTCGCGGCAATCCACATTCTCCACCTTGGCCCGCATGGAGGCTGGATCTTCGCCTTCCTCGTCACGGTGACCTACACGTGGTGGGGAAACCGGATGCTCACCTTCCATGAAAGCGCCGCGCACGGCGTGACGGCCGTCCTGCTGGAATGGGGAAAATTCGTGATGGCGAACGCGCTTGGCGCCGCCGTCAACTACGCGATCTACGCCGCCCTGGTGACATTCGCGCCCGCGCCGCTGAACAGCCCTTATGTCGCGTTGGCGGCCGGAACGCTGGCGGGACTGATCTTCAACTTCACGCTGTCCAAGCGCTTCGTCTTCCGCCTCAACTCTGCCGGGTGATGTCCTCCAGAACCGCGGCGCCGCCCGGTGCGTCGATGTCCACGCGCGTGGTTTCCGTGAGGCGCGCCATCGTCATGTAGAAACCGCAGGTCAGGATGATCTCCACGATCTCCTGCGGCGAGAAGAATTTCTTGGCGTCGGCCACTGCGCCTTCGCTGGCGCGGACGTCGCGGATGACTTCCTCGCCCAGCTTCAGCATCGCCCGCTCCTTGGCGCTGAATTCCGAGCCGTTGATGCGGCTGGCTTCCAGCGCCGCTATCTGGTCCTTCCGGCAGCCGGCATGCAGCGCGATCGGCACGTGCTGCACCCATTCATATTCGCCGTGCTCCATGCGGGCGACGAGCAGGATGATGAGTTCGCGCAGCGCCGCATCGAGTTTCTGGCGTCCCAGGATATTGCCGCCGAAACGCAGCCCGGAGGTGAAGCATTCCGGCGCATTCGCCCACATGCGGAAGATGTTCAATTTGCGCGGCAGACGATCGAATGCCTCTTTGGCTTTCTCCGGCAGGCCGTCCGTGTCGGCGTAGGGAATGAGTGGCACGAGATCCTCCATGGCTGTCTGCCGGCAGCATGACGGAAGACGCGGTCAGGGATCAACCTTGCGCGCCTGCGGATCGACGATGACAGATTTCATGATGGCGAAAATCGGCATTCCGGCCTTGAGGTTAAGCCTCGCTGCGGATGCCCGGGTAATGCGCGACACGAAGCGCGCCTTGCCGCAGAGAAGCTGCACGTCGGCCTGATCGCCGCTTATTCGTACTTCCGTCACATTGCAGGAAATCACGTTGTTGGCGCTGATCGTGCGCGGCTCTTCCGCGGCCAGCATCACGTCCTCGGCGCGCACGCGAACGCGCAGGCGCTGGCCAATGTCGCGGTTGAGACGCGGCACGATGAGCCGGCCGCCATCGAACGCCAGAACGCTCAGACCGTCCGCAGCGCGGTGCTGCTCCACCCGCGTGTCCACCACGGCGCCGAACGCGCCGGTTTCAAGATCTGCGAGCATTTCGAACACCGGTCCTTGCGCGACCGTGGCGCCGTCCTTCACCGCAATCACATTGTCCGCGAGCTGCGCCACCTCTTCCAGCGAATGGCTCACATAGAGCATCGGCACTTTGGCTTCGTCGCGCAGGCGTTCGAGATAGGGAAGAATTTCGGCTTTGCGCGCGGCATCGAGGGCGGAGAGCGGCTCGTCCAGCAGAAGAATGCGCGGGCTGGACAGCAAGGCGCGGCCCAGCGCGACGCGGCTTTTCTCGCCGCCGGACAATTTGAGCGGTGAACGGGCGAGCAGGTTGTCGAGCCCGAGCAGGGAAACGATATGATCGAACGCGGCTTCACTGGCGGGGACCTGCGCCCGGCGCCAGCCGAAGCGCAGATTGTTCTGAACGCTCATATGGGGAAAAAGACGCGCGTCCTGGAACACATAGCCTACGCGGCGCAGGCGCGGCGGCACGAATATCCCGGCGCGGCTGTCGAGCACGGTTTCGCCGCCGATGACGATGTTGCCGTGCGCCGGACGCAACAGCCCGGCGATGGCGTTCACGATGGTCGTTTTGCCGGAGCCCGACGGCCCGAACAGGGCGGTGATGCCCGGCTCCGCAGCCGCGAAACTGGCGGCGAGATGGAAGCCGGCGAACTCATGCTCGATGGAAACGGAAATGCTCATCGTCCCGCGAATACCCGGACGCGGCGATCGGCGAATTCCGCCAGAGTCACGCCGATCAAGGCCAGCACGATGGAGAGCACGGCCAGCCGCGCGGCTTCCGCTTCGCCGCCCGGCGACTGAATGGCGCTATAGATCGCCAGCGGAAGCGTGCGCGACTCGCCTGCAATGTTGGATACGAAGGTGATGATCGCGCCGAACTCGCCCAGGCATGCGGCGAACGCGGTGACCGCGCCCGCGATGATGCCGGGAAGCGCCAGCGGCAAAGTGAGATTGATGAAGCGATCGAACGCGCCGGCGCCCAGCGTCTCCGCTGCCTGGCCGATGCCGGAATCGATCGCTTCGATCGAAAGCCGGATGGCGCGGAACTGAAATGGAAAGGTGATGATCCCCGAGGAAAGCGCCGCGCCGGTCCACGAAAACGCGAAACGGATTCCCAGATGCTGTAGCAGCCATGCCCCAAGCGGCGCGCGCGTCCCCAGCAGCAGAAGCAGCAGATAGCCCACGACGACCGGCGGCAGGACCATCGGCAGGTGCAGGGCGCCGTCAACAATCGACTTGCCGGCGAAGCGCCGGTGCGAAAGCAGCGCTGCAAGCGCGAGGGCAACCGGCAGCGCGCATGCCACGGCCACCGCGGAAATGCGCAAACTTAGAAGAAGGGCCTGGATTTCGGCGGGAGATAGCACAGCGGACGGGTTCTCCGGCGCGGGGGGGCATCCCGCAGAAAAGACACAGGTTCGGTTTAGCATGGCCAGACCGGCCGCGGCATGCTTGACGCTCGCCGCCCGCCCCTTACCGTGTCCCGCGATGGGCATTCGAGGGGACCGAATGCGGAAAGTCGCGGCGATACTGGCCGTGGGCGCATTCTCGGCCGTGCTTCTGGGCGCGGCTGAGGAATTGCCCGCGCCTGCCCCGTTTACGCCGCCGTCCATGTCCATCACGGCGGCACCGCCTGCCGCCAATCCCGCACCGCCTGCTGCCACAGCCGGCGCGTTCCTCCCGGTGGCGGGAAATTCCAGTCTCTACGTCATCCGTTACGACCGCTGGACGCCGGCCGATGAGCGTGGCTTCGGCGAGTTCGTGACAGCGCTCGGAAACGCGAACTGCCGCACGGTCAACGACTGCCTGCATTCGCCGGCCAATCCGTTTCGCGCCAGCGATCCGCAAGGCATCTATTTCCGCTCCGATTGCGCCGACCTGCCCTATGTGCTGCGCGCCTACTATGCCTGGAAGCGCGGGCTTCCGTTCTCCTATGTCAGCGCGGTGACGCCGCGCGGCCATGCGCGCGACATCCGCTATTCGAAGAACGGCAATGAAGTGGTCGAGCGCCGCGACGTTTTGAGCGGGACCATATCGGGGTACGAATTGCTGGAGGAATTGCGGGACCAGATCTCGTCGGCAACCTACCGGATGCACCCTGATCTCGACGATCCGGTTCCCGATCTCTATTCGCCGAAAATCGATCCCAAATCCATCCGGCCGGGGACGCTGATATACGATCCCAACGGCCATGTCGCGACCGTGTACCGCGTCGATCCGGACGGACGCATCAACTATGTCGACGCCCACCCCGACAATTCGATGACGCGCGGCTTCTACGACATCCGCTTCGTGCGCTCGCGTCCTGGCATGGGCGCGGGATTCAAGAACTGGCGTTCGGGCACGCTGGTGGGCGCCACGCGGCGCAGCGATGGCGTCTATGTCGGCGGCCACGTCGTGCTGCCCCGCAACAAGGACATCGCCGATTTCTCGACAGAACAATATTACGGCACCGGCACGCCGCCGCTGGATGACTCTGCCTGGGCCGACGGCGTGTTCAGCCTCGGCGGCCAGGTGATGAACTATTACGATTTCGTCCGCGCGGTCCTCGCGGGCGGCCAACTGCGCTTCGATCCGGTAAAGGAAATCCACGATCTCACGGATTCGAACTGCGCCGAGCTGCACTATCGCGGCGAGGCCGTCGATTTGTCGCTGGAGGCGGGATTGCAGAACCGCCCGGAGCCGGACAGGCTACCGGCGAACATCTATGGCACCGATGGCGACTGGGAGACCTATTCCACGCCATCCCGCGATGCCCGGCTCAAGACCGCATTCAAGGAGTTGCGCGACGAAGCACAGCGTTTCGTGGCGATGTACCGCGCGCACGATCCCAAGCTCGTTTATGCCGGCCACAATCTTGTGGCCGATCTCATCGCGACCTATGACGCGGAAGCCGCCAAATGCAGCATCACCTACACGCGGACGGACGGATCGCAGGTCACGCTGGGCTATGAAGAGGCGCGCAAGCGGCTGTTCCGCATGTCCTTCGATCCCTATCAATGCGTGGAGCGCCGCTGGGGCGCGACCGACCCCAATGAGCTGTCCACCTGCCGCGATGGCCCCGTGAAACAGGCCTGGTATGCGGCAGAACAGAATCTGCGCAACCAGATCGATCGCACCTACGATGCGCAGATGGATTTCACGCTCGAAGAGTTGCGCACGCCCGGGCCGGGCAAAGGCGTGCCTGTGCCGCCGGATACGGATGTGCGTGCGTGGCTGGTTGCGGCAGCGGCCAGCCAGTCGGCCAGCCGCTAGCCTGAACTACTTTGCGGTGCGGGCGTAGACCGACCAGATGTGGGCGACCGTCTCCGCCGCGGGACTGCCTTTCACCGCGTTGAATGCGTGGGTGGCGGCATCCTTCTGGCCGGCGCCGACATAGGCGATGCCGAGCGCAATCTGCGCATCGTCGGCGTTGGTGACGCCCTTGGCGATGCCGGCTTTGATTGCGTTGACGGCATCGGGATACTTGCCCATGCCCCAGTAATTCTCGCCCAGCTTCACCAAGAGATCGCCGTTCTTGGCGGCATTGGCCGCTTTGACGGTGTTGGGAAGATTGGCGACGTCTTTCGCCGCATTGCCTTGCGCGAGCGCAACGAGTTTCTGCGAGCGGGCGTCGGTGAGCACTTTCGCGTCCACACCCTTCTTGGCGATCGTGGCGGCCTCCGTCGGGAAGCCGAACTGGATCGCGAGCTCAGCCGCGAGCTGATAGTCCTCGGCATTGCGCATGTTGCCGGTCAGGAACCGGAGGCGCGCCACGTCGAGCGTCTGGTGGTCGCTGAGGCCGCGCGTGTTGTCGGCCGCGGCGAGCATGTAGGGCCAGTATTTCGACTGGCCGCTCAGGATGAGCCGCTCCGCCGCCTTCATTTCCGCCTGGCTATCGCCGGATTTCGCGGCGGCGGACATCAAAAGGCTTTGGGCGGTGTCGCCGCTCATGCCGCTCAGGAGCTTGATGGCCTGGGTATAGTTGCCCATCAGATAATAGGCCTGCGCGACGATAAGCTGGCTCTGCGCGTCGTACTGGCCCGCCTTGCGGAGTTCTTCCGCGTCCGGACCAACGACCTGCGCATAACGGCCGGCATTGTAGTCGGCGGCGAACTTCGCCTTGGATCCCGTGGCGCCACTGCCGGACTTGGCGGCGATGTAGCTCTTCACCTGTTCGATCGCCTGCTGGTCGCCGGGCGTGAGGCCGCCGACGGCCTCGGCCTGATGCACCTTGGCGCTGGCGCCGCTGGTTTTGCCGGCCTTCGCCAGATTGATGGCGTCGTTCAGGAGCTTGGCGACCGGCGGCCGGGCGCCGGCGGCTTCAGCAACGGTGGTGGTGGAAATGACGCCGGCAGCGACGCCGGCCGTCGTCAGGAGAAGGGCGGCCGAAAGGGCCCGAAAAGTCTGCGAAACCATGCTTGTCCTCATTCACAGGTCGCAAGGTTCGCAAGGCCGCTCACGCGGCCGTCGTTCCCCGCGGGCACCCCTCACTGTTATTGTACGTAAGCGTTGGTATTGACGATTCCCATCTTGGTGACGCCCCGGCGCTGCGCATCCGCCATCACTTTTGCGACAGTGTCGTATTTCGCCAGGCGGTTGGCCGTGATGTGGATTTCGGACTGCGCGCCCAGTTCCTTCTGGCCTTCGGCGTAGAAGTAGCTGTCCAGCGTCGCCATGTTCACCGGGGTGTCGTTCCAGTAGATGGTACCGTCGAAGTCCACATTGATGTTGACCACCTGTGGCGGCGTCGGCGGCGGCGTGACGTTCGGCGGAGGCATGTCCAGCTTCACGGCGTGCGTCTGGATCGGGATGGTGATGATGAGCATGACAAGGAGAACGAGCAGCACGTCGATCAGCGGCGTGGTGTTCATTTCCACCATCGGTTCGCCTTCGGCGGTTTCTTCTCCAACATTCATTGACATGACGAGGTACCTTTACCGTTCGTTGGAGTGCGCGATCACTGCACGTTGGCCTGAGGCTCGGTCAAAAACCCGACCTTCTCGATGCTCGCGCGCTGGCAGTCGTAGACAAGGCGGCCCACATCCTGGAAACGCGCATCCTTGTCGCCGCGGATGTGCACTTCAGGCTGCGGCTTGAGCACCGCCTTCTCTTCGAGCCGCCGGATGATCTCGTTGTTGTCCGTGATCAACTCGTTGTTCCAGTAGGTGTTGCCGTTCTTGTCCACCGCCAGAACGATGTTCTCCGGCTTCGTCTGCGTGGGAATGTTGCGCGCATTCGGAAGCTGGACGGGCACCTGCTTCAACACCACCGGAACCGTGATGAGAAAGATGATGAGCATCACCAGCATCACGTCCACCAGAGGTGTCGTGTTGATGGTGGTGTTCAAACCCGCTTCATCATGGTCCGGTGAGCTTACGTTCATCGACATAAGGGCTACTCCGATGCCTTTTCTACTGGCTTACTTGCCCTTGGTGACGAGGTAGGTCTGCAGGTCGGCCGCGAAGCTGCGGAGCTTCTCGTTAATGACCTTGTTGCGGCGAACCAGGTAGTTGTAGAGCAGCACGCCCGGGATCGCGACGCCAAGACCGATGGCGGTCATGATGAGCGCTTCACCCACCGGGCCGGCGACCTTGTCGATCGACGCCTGGCCGGCGATGCCGATGGCGATGAGGGCGTGATAGATGCCCCACACAGTACCGAGCAGACCCACGAACGGAGCGACCGAGCCGACCGACGCGAGGAAGGAGATGCCGCCCTGCAGGCGCGCATTGATCTCTTCGAGCTGGCGATTGAGTGACATGGCGATCCAGTCGTTCAGATTGACGAGGCCGCCGGCGCCCTGACCGGAGGCCGCGCGGACGCCGCTTTCGGCCAGCGTGCGGAACACGCTGTTCTTGGCCAGCTTGTCGATGCCCTCATTGAGGTTGTTCGAGGACCAGAAGCGCTTCTCGACCTGATTGGCCTGGCCGAGCATGCGGCTCTGTTCGAACCACTTCACGAAGAAGATGTACCAGGTGCCGACCGACATGATCGCCAGAAGGATCAGAAGGCCCTTCGAAACGAAGTCGCCCTTCGCCCATAGGTCGCCAAGACCATAGGGGTTGGTCTGCGCGGTGGGCGCAGCGCCCGGCGCAGGCGGCGGAGCCGAGGCTGCCGGAGCCGGCGTCGCCGGTGCTGCGGCAGCAGGGGCTGCCGTCTGGTCGCCTGCGGCAGGCGTTGCCGACTGGTCACCGGTGGACGGCGTCGCGGACGGCGAGGCCATCGTCGGCGCTGGCGGCTGGTTGTTCTGCGCGGATGCCGGGCCGAAGCTCAGTCCGGCCAGGAGGGCGACAGCAGCAGCAATCGCCAGTTTCTTCGAGATCATGTCTTCAACACTCCGTAGAAATTAGATAACCCACATATGCCTTCCCCGGTTGCAGGGTCAGCCTCCGTTCAATCTCCAGGTGACTTTCGCCAGATAGTCCGTCTTGGCGACAGGCGCCCCGTTCTGCATGGCCGGCTTGTACTTCCAGGTTTCCGCGCACGGGATCGCGGCCTGATCGAGCTCGTCGTAACCGCTCGATTGCGCGATTTTCACATCGCTTACGCTGCCATCCGCGTTGACCGTGAAGGAAATCGTCGTCGTGCCTTCATGGCCCAGGCGCGTGGCGAGCGCCGGATAGTAGCGCTGACCGCAGGTGTGCGGCCGACCGATCGACACCGGCGAAGAGATCGCGGGCTTCGGCGGCGCTGCGACCTGGTTGGTCACATTGGTGATCGTGTTCACCGGCGGCGTTTCGTTCGACACCACGATATCAGGCGGCGGAATGAACGGCGGGGGTGGCTTGACCATGTCCGGTGGCGGAGGCGGCGGGGTCTTCGGCTGCTCCGGCGGCTTTTCCTTCACGATGTCGGCTTTGATGTCCTGCGGCAGCTGTTCCACCATCTGCTGCGCAAGACCGGTGGCCAGCGCGTAGATAATGCCCAACTGCAGGATGACGGCAGCACCGAGCGCCATGATACGGCGCGGCGTCGCTTGGGCCTGGAAAGGCTTCAAATCATGAAATGGTTGTTCCATCGACCTCCACTAACCAATCGGAATCCGACCCGGCGCCATCACGCCGGGCCTGGTGGTTGAAAACCAGGCTTGCACTTCCCCCAACCCGGTACCGCGGGTTACGGCACGCTTTCTTGATATTCTTTTGGCACATCGTAGTCATGCGCAAGGGCCCGGTCTAGCGTTTCGATTGGTAAACACGCCGCCGGTTGTATCAAAATGTCCGGCGAGGCGTTTTCGCCAAGCGAAAGCGTCTCGATGCATTTTCTCGCGCAATTCGGCGGAATTCTGACATGCGGCGAATCGTTCCAGCGCTCGCAGCGCGCGTGGAAATGCGCCGTTTCCTTTTTTCGCCTTTTCAAAAAATTGTGAAAATACAAAGTTTTCGCGCACGGCCGCACCGCACACGCAATCGAATTGACGCGAACTCTCCGCGAACTTAGCGTGACTGCAGGCGTGAGGTTCCCGGAAGGGATTCAAGGGAACGCGGTTCAACACCGCGGCTGCCCCCGCAACTGTGACCGGCGAGCGGTCGTCCAGATGCCACTGAGGCGCATAACGCCTTGGGAAGGCGGACGAAAGCGACAGAGCCGGGAGCCAGGAGACCTGCCTCGCACCGTCGTCCTGTTTCCGGCCGGGGATGGCCGGGAACTGCGGGGGAAACCGTCGCGGCGACATGTTGGAGTCGTCGCCGCGGGGACCGTGTTGCCTCAATATTACGCATATCGCGCTGTCCGCGGACCGGCTCCTGGAAATCGAACCAGGAGAAAATCATGCGCAGGCATTCCCTATTTGTTTTGACAGCCTTTCTTTTGGCGAGCGCGCCCGCTTTCGCGGACGACATCGATACGGTGGTCGTCTCGGCGACGCGCACGGCGCAGCCCGCCGCCAAAACCGGCGAATCGGTGACGGTGCTCGATTCGGCGACTCTGCAGAATCTGCAGACCGTGAGCCTGACCGATGCGCTCGCGCTGACGCCCGGCATCATCGTCGATCAGTCCGGCGGCATTGGGCAGCTTTCGACCATCAGCATCCGCGGCGCTGAAACCGGCCAGACGCTCGTCCTCATAGATGGCGTGCGCATCAACGACCCCAGCGGCACCGATGACGGCGCGATCCTTGGCGATGTGCTCGTCAACAATATCGACCGCGTGGAAGTGCTGCGCGGACCGCAATCCACGCTTTACGGAAGCGATGCCGTCGGCGGCGTGATCGACATCTTTTCCAAACGCGGCGGCGAAACGCCGTTCGGCGTGACCGCGAGCGCCGAAGGCGGCTCTTTCGACACCTACCATCTGAACGCCGCCGCCAATGGAACGGCCGGCGCCGTGGAATATGGCGCGGCGGCGAATTTCATCCACACCAACGGCATCTCCGCCGCAGACAAGCGCAACGGCAATCCGGAAACGGACGGCTACCGCAATTTCGGCGCGACGGCGAACACGCGCATCCATTTGAGCGATTCGGTGAGTCTCGATCTGCGCGGCTACTACACGAATGCCCGCGACGATTTCGACGACAATTCCGGCTTCGTGCCGCCATTCCCGCCGGCGGATTCGCTCGCCTACAACACCAACCGCTTCCTGGCAGGCTATGCGGGGCTGAACTTCGATCTGTTCAACGGCGTGCTGCACAACCGCGTCTCCGTCATGGCGACACAGAGCAACCGCAGCTTCTACAATTCCTTCTTCGATCTTGTTCCAGGCCAGAAGGATTCGGAGAACAGGGGCGATGCTACGCGCTTTGAATATCAGGGCACGGCGGATCTTTCGCCCGACGACCAGATCGTCTTCGGCGCGGAGGACGAGCACACCCGTTTCTCCAGCGTGGGCACGTTCAGCAACGACCGCGGGCACACGTCGATCTACAGCTTCTATGGCCAATATCAGAAGACGCTGTTTGAAACGGTGACGCTGACGGGTGGTGTGCGCTACGACCATCACGACCAGTTCGGCTCGCACACATCCTA
>JBQCFD010000026.1:0-2129 GCA_051959625.1 Rhizomicrobium sp. | reverse complement strand
GTCACCTACCGCCGGATGGAGCGGCTGCTCTCCGCCGAACCCGTGCGGACCCGCTGACAACAGGCCAAATCGCCACACCGGGCAAAAAGTAGCATTGCATATACCTCTTTATGGCATAAAACAGGTATATGAAATACTTGTTTAAGCGGCCATGACCTTCGTCGTCACCGATGCCTGCATCAAGTGCAAGTACATGGACTGCGTGGAGGTCTGCCCGGTCGATTGCTTCTACGAGGGCGAGAACATGCTCGTCATCGATCCGGACGTCTGCATCGATTGCGGCGTCTGCGAGCCGGAATGTCCCGCCGAGGCGATCCATCCCGACACCAAGCCCGGCCTCGAGCGCTGGCTGGAGCTGAACGCGAAGTTCGCGAAACGCTGGCCCAACATCACCCAAAAGAAAACGCCGCCCGCCGACGCCAAGGCGTGGGACGGCGTGCCGGACAAATACCCCGAACATTTCAGCGAACAACCTGGGAGTGATTGACCATGCTTGAAGCAAAGCTCGAATCCCCGAACCGCGAGACGTTCTTCTATGTCGCGCCGCAGCCCGTCACCGCCATCCGGCGAACGCGCGCTCTATCCTCGGTGTGCCATGAACAGATGCATCCCGGCGTCTACAAGGTGGCGCTCGCCTGCTGGATGGGCTTCCTCGGCGTCTTCGTGGTGACGTTTTTCTCCAGCGCGAACGCGCTGTTCATGATCGTCATCGATACGGTATATGCCGTGATGTTCTTCGGCATTCCGTGGGTATTTCATCGCATCACGCCCAAGACCGATACACGGCCGCGCGATTTCTTCAGTTTCCTGAACGGGCAGGTCGATACGATCTACGGCCCGATCCGTGCCAGCGAAGCGCTCCTGCAAGTTATCCTCGTCCCGCTGCTGCTGGGGCTCGGCGGCATCGCCATCGGATTCATCATCCAGTCCGCCCGCGCAGGCTATTGAGGGCACGCGCCTCCACGCGCGCCTTCCGCGTCCCGGAAGATGGATGGCCTCCCTCCATCTTCCGGAATGTCGGCTTAAGGCTCGATCACCACTTTGCCGATGACTTTGCGGGTCGTGAGCATGTGCATCGCGTCTATCGCTTTATCGAGCGGGAAGCGCGCGTGGATGTGCGGGCGGATCTTCTTGTCCGCGAGAAGCTTGTCGATGGCGGCGATGTTTTCGCGGCCTTTCTCGGGGAATTTGCGGCCATATTCGCCGGCGCGCACGCCGACGACGGAGAAGCCCTTGATCAGCGGCATGTTCACGCCGACGGTGGGAATGCGTCCCGACGTGAAACCCACGATCAGGATGCGGCCGTTGAAATTGATGCAGCGGATGCTCTCGTCGAACACATCGCCGCCGACGGGATCGTAGATCACATCTGCGCCGCGGCCGCCGGTCAGTTCCTTCACGGCTTCGCGGAAGCCGGAAGAGGGCAGGACATGATCGGCGCCGTAGTTCTTCAGGAAGGCGCGTTTCTCATCCGATGACGCGGTGGCGATCACTGTCGCGCCCAACACCTTGCCAAGGTCGACCGCCGCCAGGCCAACCCCGCCCGCCGCGCCATGCACCAGCAGCGTTTCGCCTTTCGCCAGTTCGCCCCGCCGCACAAGCGAGACATAGGCCGTGAGATAGGCGGTGGTGTAAGCCGACGCGACGGCGTAGTCCGCGTTGCCGGGAATGAGGCGATAGGAGCTTTCCGGCCCTTGCGCTTCTTCCGCGAAGCCGCCGGACAACGCGCCGCCGACCACGCGGTCGCCGGTCTTGAAGCGCGTCACGCCGGAACCCACCGCGATCACGTCGCCTGCGCGCTCGCCGCCGACGACGAACGGAAGCTCCGGCTTGTGCTGATACTTGCCCTGGATCATCAGGATGTCGGGGAAGTTTACCGCCGCCGCGCGCACGCGGATGCGCACATCGTTCGCGCCCAATCCCGGCAGCGTCACGTCTTCGATTTTTGCTATGCCGATATCTTCCGCATTGGTGCGGACAAGAAGCGCCTTCATGCGCCCGCGGCGCTCGCATACCCGTTCGCGAGATGCGGCAAGGCGCGGATGCCGCCCAGGAAGAGCGTGGTTGCGAATGCCGCGGCAGCGCCCGCGTCCGGTTCGGGACGATGGACGAGGCGCTCGGCCACCTCG
>JBQCFD010000025.1:0-13365 GCA_051959625.1 Rhizomicrobium sp. | reverse complement strand
GCGGACACGACCAGGATCGCGCCGTCCATCTGGGCAGCGCCGGTGATCATGTTCTTCACATAGTCGGCGTGGCCGGGGCAGTCGACGTGCGCGTAGTGACGCTTGTCGGTCTCATACTCCACGTGCGCGGTCGAGATCGTGATGCCGCGGGCTTTCTCTTCCGGCGCCTTGTCGATCTGGTCGTACGCCGTGAACGTGGCGCCGCCCTTCTCGGCGAGCACTTTCGTGATCGCGGCCGTCAGCGAGGTCTTGCCATGGTCGACGTGACCGATGGTGCCGATGTTGCAGTGAGGCTTGTTGCGCTCGAATTTAGATTTCGCCATTTGCGTATCTCCTTAGGCGTACTTGGCTTTGACTTCATCCGCGATCGCGCGCGGAACTTCTTCGTAGTGGTCGAACTGCATCGAGTACTGCGCGCGGCCCTGCGACATGGAACGCAGCGTGTTGATGTAGCCGAACATGTTGGCCAGCGGGACCATCGCGGTCACGACCTGCGCGTTGCCGCGGCTATCCGTGCCCTGCACCTGGCCGCGGCGGCTATTCAGGTCGCCGATGACGCCACCCAGAAAGTCCTCCGGCGTCACCACTTCCACCTTCATGATCGGTTCGAGCAGCTTCACCGCACCCTTCGACGCGAGCTCGCGGAACGCCGCGCGTGCCGCGATGTCGAAGGTGAGCGCGTTGGAGTCCACTTCGTGATACTTGCCGTCCACCAGCGTCGCCTTGAAGTCGATCACCGGGAAGCCGGCGAGAAGGCCGGATTCTTTCTGGTTCTTAAGACCCTTCTCGACGGCCGGGATGTATTCCTTCGGCACCGAGCCGCCGACCACTTCGTTCTCGAACACGAAGCCGGAACCCGGCGGAAGCGGCTCGAATTCGATCTTCACTTCGGCGAACTGGCCCGAACCGCCTGTCTGCTTTTTGTGCGTGTACAGGATCGTGACGGGCTTGGAGAGCGTCTCGCGATAAGCCACCTGCGGCGCGCCGACATTCGCGTCCACCTTGTAGGTGCGCTTGAGGATGTCGACCTTAATTTCGAGATGGAGTTCGCCCATGCCCTTGAGGATGGTCTGGCCGGACTCGCTGTCGGACGAAACGCGGAACGACGGATCTTCCTGCGCGAGACGGTTGAGCGCCACGCCCATCTTCTCCTGGTCGGCCTTCGTCTTCGGCTCGATTGCGACTTCGATAACCGGATCCGGAAACTCCATGCGCTCCAGGATCACCGGATTATTGGGGTCGCATAGCGTTTCGCCGGTCGTCGTCAGCTTGAGCGAGGCGAGCGCGACGATGTCGCCGGCATTCGCCTCCTTCACGTCTTCGCGGCTGTTCGCATGCATGAGAAGCATGCGGCCGACGCGTTCATTCTTGTCCTTCACCGAGTTCAGGACGCCGGTGCCCGATGTGACGGTGCCCGAATAGACGCGCACGAAGGTGATGGAGCCCACGAACGGGTCGTCCATGATCTTGAACGCGAGGCCGGAGAACGGGGCCTTGTCGTCGGCGGGACGCTCAACTTCGTTGCCCTTGTCATCGATGCCCTTCACCGGCGGAATGTCCAGCGGCGACGGCAGGAAGTCGATCACCGCGTCGAGCAGCGGCTGAACGCCCTTGTTCTTGAACGCGGAACCGCAGAGGACAGGAACGAAAGCGAAGTTGATCGCGCCCTTGCGGATGCACTTCTTCAGGTCCTCGTAGGATGGCATCTTGCCGTCGAGATAGGCCTCGAGAAGCTTTTCGTCCTGTTCGACTGCCATTTCGACGAGCTGGGTATGCAGCTCATCGGCCTTGTCCTTGTACTCGGCCGGAATCTCGACTTCGTCGTATTTCGCGCCGAGCTGCTCTTCGTGCCAGACCAGCGCCTTCATCTTCACGACGTCGACAAGGCCCTTGAATTCGGCCTCGGATCCGATCGGCCAGGTGATGATCATCGGCTTGGTGCCGAGACGGTCGACCATCATGTCGACACAGCGCTGGAAGTTCGCGCCCATGCGGTCCATCTTGTTCACGAAGCAGATGCGCGGCACGTGGTACTTGTCGGCCTGACGCCACACTGTCTCGGACTGCGGCTCAACGCCGGCAACGGCGTCGAACACCGCAACCGCGCCGTCGAGCACGCGCATGGAACGCTCGACTTCGATGGTGAAGTCCACGTGGCCAGGCGTGTCGATGATGTTGATGCGGTGGTCTTTCCAGAAGCACGTCGTCGCGGCGGAGGTGATGGTGATGCCGCGCTCCTGCTCCTGCTCCATGAAGTCCATGGTGGCGGCGCCGTCATGCACTTCGCCGATCTTATGCGACTTGCCGGTGTAGTAGAGAATGCGCTCGGTCGTCGTGGTCTTGCCGGCATCGATATGCGCGGCAATACCGATGTTCCGGTACATGTCGAGGGGAGTGGTGCGGGCCATCTTCTAACTCGTGACTTTCGTTACCAGCGGTAGTGCGAGAACGCGCGGTTCGCATCCGCCATCTTGTGAGTGTCTTCGCGCTTCTTGACCGCGTTGCCGCGGTTGTTGGCGGCGTCGAGCAGTTCGCCGGACAACCGGCCCTGCATCGTCGGCTCGTTGCGGCCGCGCGCCGCGGTGATGAGCCAGCGGATCGCCAGGGCACGGGCACGGTCCTGACGGACCTCGACCGGCACCTGATAGGTGGCGCCGCCGACACGGCGGGATTTCACTTCGATCGCGGGCGAGACATTGCGCAGCGCTTCGTGGAAAACGACCAGCGGATCGCTCTTCGTCTTGGACTGAATCGTATCGAACGCGCCGTACACGATTCCCTCGGCGGCGGACTTCTTGCCGTCGTACATGAGACTGTTCATGAATTTCGCGAGCACCAGATCGCCAAACTTGGCATCCGGGACGATTTCACGGCGTTCTGCGCGGTGGCGGCGTGACATGCTGTGCGATCCTTATTTCGGCTTCTTCGCGCCGTAGAGCGAACGGCGTTGCTTGCGGTCCTTCACGCCCTGCGTGTCGAGAACACCGCGGATGATGTGATAGCGAACGCCCGGAAGATCCTTCACGCGGCCGCCGCGGATGAGCACAACGCTGTGCTCCTGAAGGTTATGACCTTCGCCAGGAATGTAGCTCACGACTTCGTAGCCGTTCGTCAGGCGCACCTTCGCGACCTTGCGCAGCGCGGAGTTCGGCTTCTTCGGCGTCGTCGTATAGACGCGCGTGCAGACGCCGCGCTTCTGCGGGCATTCCTTCAACGCCGGAACCTTGTTGCGCTTCGGCTTCTCGCCGCGCGGCTTGCGGATCAACTGATTGATCGTCGGCATACGTCTTCCCGTTCCATGCCGCTTTCGCGGCGAAAATGATTTTCGGGGCGCGGGCCATGAGGGCCTGCCCCGTCGATCGCGGAGGACTGAGGGCAATCGCCCTGAGTCGCGCGGTCTCACGCTGTTAAACTGGCTTCCCAGCAGCGTTTTTCGCGGAATCCCGCGAGACGGCCTGCCTTGGAAGGTGCGGCTATATAGAAGGGTAACTTTTGAGGGTCAAGCCCGGCGAAAGGATATTTCGCCGGGCCTTCCGGACGACCTCAAATGCCGAAGAACGGCAGGATTTCCCGAACCGCCATGATCATCAGAACGACGGTCCCCAGGGCAAAAACGAGGAAGCGAAGCGGCACCCGGTTCACGGTGCACTGGATCAGCGAGTGTACAACCCGCAGGACGACATAGGCCCAGGCGAGCCAGACCGCCGTCTGATCCACTCGCCCTGCCAGATAAATGTAGAAGACCAGCGCATAAAAGATCGTGGGCTGTTCCATCAGGTGGTTGTAGTTGTCCGCCACCTGACGGGCTGAATCCGGCAATATATCCAGCGAACCCGGAAACCGCGCCGCCTGCGGGTCGAGCTTGGCCCGGTTCATCGCCGGGATACGGGTTGCGTACATCCAGGTCCAGATAATGAGCGTCCAGACCACCAGCGCGAGCACCGGTGTCAGCAGGTTGTTGGGCATGTCCTTCCCCCTCTATCGATCTACCGAAGCCTACGCTGAGTCCCCCTTTTTCCGTTGTCCGCGACAATATTGCGAATAAGTCTCATTGACAAACGCAGGCCCTGGCAGGATTGTCCGGCAAAGTTGCGAACGATTATCACATTCATCTGAGGGATTTTATGCGTATCGAGTTTGGCCCGCGCGGCATTGCGTTGGGATTGGCGGGCGTCGGAATTGCATCCACGACTGCGCTTTCAGGCGCGCTCGCACAAACGATGGTCTCGGACGCCGCGGCCGACGGCAGCGGGATCGAAACCGTGAATGTCACCGGCCAGCGGAGCTCGCTCGACCTCGTAACCGACAAGATCCAGAACACTCCGCAATCGATCAATGTCGTGCCGCTCGAAGTGATGCAGCAACAAGGCGTGGCCACGTTGACGGACGCGCTGAAGAATGTCCCGGGCATAACCATGAACGCCGGCGAAGGCGGCGCGCATGGCGACCTCGTCAATCTGCGCGGCTTTTCCGCAGGCGACGACTATTTCATGGACGGTCTGCGCGATACCGGCCTCTACGACCGCGACTCCTTCGATTACGAATCCGTCGAAGTCTACAAGGGTCCCGCCTCCACCCTCTTCGGCCGCGGATCGACGGGCGGTGTCATCAATCAGGTATTGAAGAACCCGCAGCTTTATCCGATCCAGGACTTCCAGATCACCGGCGGCACCAATCGCGAAGCCCGCGGCGCCGCAGATGTTAATTATGTGCTGGGCGACACGAGCGCGCTGCGCGTGAACCTGATGGGGCAGATCAACGATGTGGCGGGACGGCCTTTCGTGCACAACGAGCGTTGGGGAATCGCGCCCGCCATTGCGTTCGGCATCGGCACCCGCACGGCCTTCTCCCTGAAGTATCTTCATCAGACAGAAAACAATGTGCCCGACTACGGTATCCCTTTCGCGTTCGGCAAACCGGCGCCTGTCCCTCGCGACACGTTCTACGGCCTGCCGAGCGACGATCACTTCGGGGCCAATGTCGATGTCGTCACAGGCCGCGTCGATCACAAGATCAACGAATGGCTTTCCGTCAGCGACACGGCGCGATATGGCCGCTATTCCTTCGACTCACGCCAGACGGCGGCGATTTACGGCACCGCAAACTGCTTCACCGGTGGGGTGCGCTATGCCGGCGCACCGGTCTGCACCGGCGCTGCTTCCGATCAGCCGGTGACCACGTTCAATCCGCTTTATCCCGTGGCTGGAACGCCGCTCGATCAGATCTTCGTGTTGCGCGACAGACCGAGCTCGATGGGATTGACCCGCACGGCGATGAACAACACGAATCTCAAAGCCGATTTCGACACCGGGTTGCTGAAACACACGATAGTCGCCGGCGTCGAATTTGACCGCGAAACGGCCGATCTCGTCCGTTTCGTCAATCAAGACGGCCAGATCGTTCCGGTCGCCCTGCTGGATCCCGATCCGTTCGAGACCTTCCCCGGTCATCAGATCACAGTGCGGCAGAAACCCAACACCCGGACGCAGACATTCAGCGCCTACGTTACCGATTCCGTCGACATCGGAGAGCACTGGAGTGTCATCGGGGGCGTGCGCTATGACAATTTCCGGGCCAAGTTCGATCAGGACTTCGGCGCTACGAAACAGCATTTCCGCCACGTCGACGAAGTCGCGAGCCCGCGCGCGGCTATCGTCTACAAACCGACCGACGTCGCAAGCATCTATTTCTCCTACGGCACATCCTACAATCCATCCGCCGAGAATCTCTCGCTCGCCGCCAGCAACAAGGATCTCGCTCCTGAAAAAGACCGCACTTACGAAGTCGGCGCCAAGACGATGGTGTTGGATGGGTTGCTGGGGCTGACCGCGGCGGCTTTCGACACGCAAATGACGAACGCGCGCATCACCGATCCCCTCAACCCTTCCCTGCAATCGCTGGAGGGTACGGAGAGAGTGAAGGGCTTCGAACTTGGCGCGCAGGGTCACATCACCGACAGTTGGGAGATCGTTGCCGGCTATACCTATCTGGATACGAGCGCCGTGGGCCTCGCGGGCCCGGGCGTGAAAGGCCCGATTCCCAATACCGCCAGGAACCAGGCCAACATCTGGACGACTTACGATTTCGATAGCGGTCTGAAATTGGGTATCGGGCTGAACTACATCGGTCGGCGCGAGGCTGGGACAGATAACGGCACCGTGCCAGGCGGCATTATCGTGCCCAAAGTTCCGGGCTATACTACGCTGGATGGCATGATCGCCTACCAAGTCAACGATCACTTCAGCTTGCAGCTCAACGGCTACAATCTGACGGACAAGTACTATTTCATGAACAGTTACTTTACCCGCCCGAACGAGAACCACACGGTCCCCGGTCCGGGCCGCACCGTGCTTCTCACCGCAAGCATAGGCCTGTGATCCATGATCGTGCGCATACCCAACCTGTTGACCGTCGAGGAGCTTGCGGGAATCCGCGAGCGCCTCGCCAAAGCGGGATGGGTCGATGGCCGCGTGACGGCTGGACATCAGGGCGCAAAAGTGAAAGCCAACCTTCAGATAGCCGAGGACAGCGAAGACGCACGCGTGTTGGGCGCCGCGGTGTTGCGGTCGCTGGAGCGCAATCCGCTGTTTCTGTCGGCGGCGCTGCCGCGTCACGTCTATCCGCCAATGTTCAACAGATACGAACCCGGCATGACCTTCGGAACCCACATCGACAATGCGATCCGCCAGGTCGGCGGGACGCCGCAACGTATCCGTACCGATATTTCGGCGACCTTGTTTCTGAACGATCCGGCGGATTACGAAGGCGGCGAGCTGCTGGTGGAGGATACCTATGGCGCCCATTCGGTGAAGCTTCCGGCGGGCGACCTCGTGCTCTATCCCGCCACAAGCCTGCATCGCGTAACGCCGGTGACGAAGGGCGCACGTATTGCGAGCTTCTTCTGGATCCAGAGTCTGGTGAAGGACGACAGCGAGCGCTCATTGCTGTTCGATCTTGATCGGGCCGTCATCGAACTGGCGAAGACCGTGCCGGGCGACAGCACGGCGATGCTGCGGCTTACGGCCACCTACCATAACCTCGTGCGCAAATGGACCGGAACCTAGACGCCTCTTTCTCGGACAGCGACGCATGGCGCATGGCCGCGCTATCGATGATGGGCGCAGAGGAACTGCGCACAACATTGTCCGGCGATGCCACGCAAGCCGCACCCTGGGTGATGGCAGCGGCGAAAGCCGGCATCCCGGAGGCGGAAGTACGGTTGGGCCGCATGTTCCTTTCCGGCGAAGGCGTCCCAAAAGACGAGGCTGTGGCGGTTGCCTGGTTTCGCCGCGCTGCGGAGAGCGGCGACGCGGATGCTCACAACATGCTCGGCCGATGCTACGAAAACGGATGGGGTGTCGCGCGCGATTTCGAAGAGGCGGGCCGCCACTATGCTGTTGCCGCGGCAGCCGGCCATGCCTGGGCGCAATACAATCTCGGCCACCTCTTCCTCGACGGTCTGGGCGTTCCACGCGATCCCGATGAAGCCTTTGCCTGGTACAAGCGCGCTGCCGATCAGGGCCATGTGCGCGCGATGAGCCTTGTCGGCCGTTGCTACGAAGACGGTTGGGGCGTCGCAAAGGACGTAACGCTTGCACGCGCCTGGTATCGCAAATCGGCGGAAGGCGGATATTTCCGCGGCGCGTTCAACTATGCCTCGATGCTGGCCGGAGAGGGCTGCATCGCGGACGCGGCGCGCTGGTTCGAGAACGCGCTGGCCGCCGCGCCGCAATCCACGCGCGCTAACATGATCTCGGTCCTGTCGAACAGTCCGCATACGAAATTGCGCGCGCTCGCGCTAGGCATGATGGCGCCCACCGGCAATAACTGAAGGCTTGATCTAGCGGACAATATCGAGCCGTGTGCCCGCAATGCGCGCCTCGTGCTCCAGAAGCGCGCGCTTCATCGGCAATCCGCCGCCAAATCCCGTCAGAGTGCGGTCCGTGCCGACGACTCGATGACAAGGAACGATCAACGCGATGGGATTGGCGCCATTCGCAGCACCGACGGCGCGGAAGGCTTGCGGCTTGCCGAGCTTCGCGGCCAGCGCTCCATACGTGGTGGTCGCGCCGAAAGGAATTCTGGTCAGCAGCCGCCAAACCCTCTGGTGAAATGGCGGGCCTTCCCACGCCAGTTCCAGGTCGAAGCTCTGCCTCTTGCCGGCGTCGTATTGCATGATCTGTTTCTGAACCTGGGAGAGGGCCTTGCTGCTTCTCTCGGCGAGTGGATCGACATGCATGGCGCCTTTATTGCGCAGATTGAAGCGAAGCAGCCTTCCCTCGCCGTCCACCCAGGCGGCGAAATCGCCGAACCGGGATTGGATCGGCGCCCAGTATCGTTTTTCCGCTCTCATGCCGCCGTCTTCAGGCTGGTCCACAGATGCATGGTCGCCAACGAGCGATGCGGCGCAAAGTCCCGCATCATCGTCTGCACTTCTTCGTGGGCGGGGCGATCGTCGCGCCCGTGGAGCTTCTGCAAAGCCGTGGCGAGCGCGCTATCACCGACAGGCGCCGCGTCGGCATATCCGCCGCGCAACATCACATAGCGCGCCGTCCAAGTACCGACGCCATGCAGCGCCGTGAGCTTCTTTTCCGCCGCCACGGCCGAGCCATCCGGCAGGCTCTCGATATCGAGCTTTCCCTCTACCACGGCCTTGGCGGCGCCCATCAGATAATCCGCTTTCGAACGCGAATATTTGCGCCGGGTAAGTGCCGTGGCGCCAATATCGGCGACTTGTTCGGCCGTCGGGTGCGCCGCCATGGTCCCGATCCTGTCGCCGGCCAACGCGATGATCTCCCGGCGTAGCGACACGGCGAATTTCACATTGATCTGTTGCCCGATGATAGCCCAGCACAGCCCATCGAAGTTGGTGGGAATGCAAGGCAGGCGAAGCCCGTGCTGCCGCGCCACCAGCGCAGCGGCCCGCGGCTCACGCGACATCCGCGTCTCGAACAGGGAGACGTCGTTGTTGAGGCCGAGCATCTTCAACGCAACGCCATGCAGGAACGCCATGCTTTCGCGACCCATCTTCGGCCCATACACGCTGCACCAGGCACCGTCACTCTCGAATGCAATCTCCAGAACTGCGGCGCCATCCGGCGTGTGCAGGGCCTTCCAAATCCTGTTGCCCTCGCTGCGTTCGCACAGGCCTTCGGGATCACGCGCGTGATATGCGAGGATTTCCTGCGCGCGATAGCCGGACGGCAATTGCAGCAGGAATACCGAGGCCCCATTCAGCGCTCGATAAGCGCCCGGCGTCATCCGCATATGGGCGAGGAACTGGCGGTGGAAGACGGACTCGCTTTCAAAGCCGGCCGCATAGCCGATGTCCACCACCTTCTCGTTGGTTCCGAGCAGCCGCGCGGTGGCGGCCCGCACACGCTCGCGCCTGAGCCACATGGCCGGCGCCAGATGCGCGTGCTCCCGGAAAAGATCGCCCAGCTTCGTCTGGCTCACTCCGCAGGATTTCGCGAGCGCCGACGCATCGGCGAAGTCATGCGGCGCCGTGCGGACCCGCGTCTGCAGACCCTCGAACAGGGCAATGTTCTCGTCCTCGCCCTTGTAGAAGAGATCGGGGCGGCAGCGCTTGCAGGCCCGCAAGCCGGCAGCCTTCGCTTCGTCCTCGGTAGCGAAGATGCGCACGTTCTCGGGCTTCGGTTGGCGGGCGGGACAGGATGGGATGCAATAGATCCCGGTCGTCAGCACGCCGATGATGAACTTGCCGTTGTATTTTCCGGCGCGGGCCGCAGCGCGGTCCCATGTGTAGGGTTTCGGTAGCATAAGAGAAGCCTATCGCGGCAGCGTTCGCTGCGCCTCCCAATTCTCCCGTTGCATGTTCACGTGCTCGCGAAGAGGTCGCGCGGATGGCCGGCGATCACCGACTCGAAATCGAGCAGCGCACGCTTCAGCGGCAATCCTCCGCCGAAACCAACCAGCGCGCCGTCGGCGCCCACCACGCGATGGCAGGGAATGACAAGAGGGATTGGGTTGCTGTTGCACGCCGCACCCACCGCGCGGGCAGCTTCAGGGCTATCGCTGAGCCGTTTGGCGATCGAGCCATATGAAGCGGTCTCTCCGAACGGTATCTGGGCCATTGCCTGCCACACCCCGCGTTCGAAATCCGAGCCTTCTTCGATGCGGAGCGGGAGATCGAAATTGTGCCGTTTTCCGACACAGTATTCCTCCACCTGCTTGCGGATATCGACGACCGCAGCATCGTCCTCAACGCCGCGCGGCCGGCGCTTGTCGGCGTGGAAATGAAAGCGCACCAGCCTTCCCTCCGCATCCACGGAGGCTGCGAACCGCCCGAAACGGGTATCGAAAGCGCCCCAGCGGTGGTCGATGTCGGTCATGGAAACAAGATGGTGTCTGGCGGCGCCGTTTGCCACCTGTTTCTTGCCTTGGCCAGCGACCGGCAGCGCGCCGCAGACTGTCAATTCTGCCGTTCTATGCCACGGAATCCGGCTGCGGCATGAAATCGGAGGTGAACACCTGAAACTTCCCGCCCCGGGACCGCTGCAGACTCTCCACCCGCGCGACGCGGATGCCGATCCCGCGCGTGATCGGCGTACTGTGCCAAGCGGACTCTATCCGTTGAAAAAATGCCGCCGCAAGCGGCCTTTCGCTCACCACGCGAAGCTCGAAATTGCGATCGCGGCGCTGATGGATCTGGAACAGGACTACGCCGTCCAGCACCGATGGCGGAGCCGTCTCGATTGCCTCGCGCAGAAGGCCCGCGACTGCCAGCGTGCCATCCGGCAGAAAGGCGATGCGGCTATATCGTCCGATGATGTTGGCGAAGGAAGGCAAGGTGCGGCCACACGGGCAATCGCCGCGGGCCGCAGTGGCGAGGTCGCCGGTATCGTAGCGAAACAGCGGCATCGCGACATTGTTAAGCGTCGTGACGAGGATCCTGCCCGTCTCGTCCGGTCGCACGGCCCGACCGGCTTCATCCACGATCTCCACCCAGCAATGCTCCGTGTGGACATGAAGCCGGCCAGCCTCGCATTCCAGAGCCACGAGCCCGATCTCGTTGAGTCCGTAATTCTGGCGGACCGGCGCCGCGAAGCTCGCTTCGATCTTGCGGCGCATGCCTTGCGTGAGCTGCTCCGAAATGGAGATGAGTCCCTTCATGCCATCGCAAGGCCGGGCGCCGCCTGCCGCAAGCGCAAGGTGCTCAAGACTTTCGGCCAGGCTCATCAAATAGTCCGGGCGCAGGCGGCGCAGGAATTCCAGCTGCTGCGTGATGGTACTGGTGATGTTGAAAGTGACATAGGAGCCCGTCTCGAAATGTTTTCCGATATGCGGCCATTCATCGAACGTTACAGCTTCGCCATCCTTCGGGAGAGCGCCCGTTGCGTTGGGCGCGAAATGATGGGCGAAACGGATATAAGCCAGTCTCCGGCCCGGATCGAATCGGAACCAGCGGTATTCGCGCTGCTTCTGATAAACCAGCGCCGCATCCGTCGCTTTGCAGCGCTGCACAACGGTGGGCCTGCCCGTCGTTCCAGACGACGATCTTGCTTCTGTGAAGCTCTCTCCGGGCGGAAGCTGTTCGGCGCGAAGCTCCGCCGCGTTGTCCTGCACATCCAGTTTCGAAAGCACATCAAGCGTGCTCAGGACCGCCAGTCCGTCGTTGTTGGCGATTTCGATACCGGCGGCGCGAAAGCGCTTGCGGTAAAACGGCACCTTCTCCGCAGCGAATTGAAACATCCGGCATAGCGCCGTGGAGACCCGGGCGCGATGACCGTCCTGCGTTGCGAATTCGTTTGCGAGATAGCGATCAAACAACGAGAGATCGCCGCCTCGGGACCGTCGATGCCACAGCGCCTGAACCGCGCTTTCCTCGGCGATGCTGGTCATCAGATCGGCCTGCTTCTTGTCGGCGTACGGCCCCAGACGACCGCGAGCGCCCAGACGAAAACCGTCATACCGCAGAACCACCAAGCCGCGCGGCTGCGCCAGCCCGGAGGTCTTTGGATATTGCCGCGGATGATCCGCATGCGGCGGCGGAAGATATAAGCCAGATTGCGATGGAAACGCGGATGCCCAACGGGATATTTCAGTCCATAGGACTTGTCGGCTGCGAGATAGTGATCGCGGAACGAACCGCCCCACGACCAGCTATGCCGCCATGAGCGGAACAGGCTGGCGCGCGCCTGATGCGTCACATCAAGGCCGGGAACGAAGTAGATGGGCAACCCCGCGGCCATGATGCGCTCCTGCAGTTCCATATCTTCGAGAATGAGCATCTCGCGCCGGAAGCCGCCAACGCGATCGAATACTTCTCTCTTCATTGCGAAACAAACCGTCGGCTGGAACAGGCGCGATTGCATGAAGGGCCGCCGTGCCGTCCAGTTGAACCAACAGGCCCAGTGATCGCCGACTGCGACGGGATTACGGGCTTGGGCCTGCGGAAGCAGGATCGGGCCGCCAAAGCCGCCGAAGTTTCCGAGTCTTCTCGCGGCATCCAGAACGCGCAGGATGAAATCATCCGTAACAGGGCATGCGTCGGCGTCCAGGAACAGAAGAAGGCTTCCCCGGCTTTCCCGCACGCCCGCATTCCGGGCCACGCCAGGACCTTCGCCGGTGCTTTCGACGCGCCGAAACCCACTTTGCGCAATAACCATGCCTGTATCGTCGCGCGAACCGTTTTCCGCAACGATGACTTCCAATTCCCAGCCCGGCACCGCCTTCTGGGCTTTCAGGTTGTCGAGAAGCTGTTTCAACGGGCGCGCGTGATCACGCGCAGGAATGATGACACTGAGCACCGCCTTCGGTGCCGACGGATCTGGCGCCCCCATTTGTCGAATTATCCGCTGCGCAAAAGAAAAGGCCACCCTTTTGAGGTGGCCTTCTCCATTTCTTCGCCGTACCGGATTACTCCGCCGCGACCGGACCCTCAATCTGAGCCGGCGCGTTGGCGGCCTGCTCTTCCTGAAGCGCCTTGTCGCGTTCGGTCGCGACGTGGCGCAGCCGGGCGATGGCACCGCCGGTACCGGCGGGGATGAGCCGTCCGACGATCACGTTTTCCTTGAGACCTTCCAGCGTATCGACCTTGCCGTTGACGGCGGCATCGGTGAGCACACGGGTGGTCTCCTGGAACGAAGCCGCCGAGAACACCGAGCGCGTCTGCAGTGACGCCTTGGTGATTCCGAGCAGAACCGGACGGCCTTCCGCGAGCTTGAGGCCCTCGGCTTCCGCCTTCTTGTTCGCCTCGTCGAGCTCGATCTGGTCGACCTGTTCGCCGGCCAGCAGCGTGGTGTCGCCGCCGTCGGTGATCTCGTATTTCTGCATCATCTGGCGGCAGATCACTTCAATGTGCTTGTCGTTGATCTTCACGCCCTGCAGCCGGTAGACGTCCTG
>JBQCFD010000024.1:0-26724 GCA_051959625.1 Rhizomicrobium sp. | reverse complement strand
CGCGTCTTTCACCTGATCGGCATTGCGCGCGCAGATGGCGACATTCGCGCCTTCGCCCGCCAGTGTCTCCGCGATGGCCCGCCCGATGCCGCGCGTGCCGCCCAATATGACGGCGTTCTTGCCTTTGAGATGAAGATCCATGGATGCCTCCGATTTCGCCGGTTCACTTTAGCGGGAGACGGTCAGGCGACAAGAGATAGGTTCCGCAGCGTCAGTCCATCGCCGTTGGGACGATCTTGTATTGTGAGACATAGAGCGCGTTGCCCTTGCCAAAATGACAAATGCCTGACGGTACACCAATCCAAACATGCTGGATGCCGTCTTCTGGTTGAGGTTTGGCATTCTCTTCATCAGCTTGCTCAACAACGTATTTGCCTACGTCATCGCAAGTCCGAACGCGCGCCACTATGTCGACAAAGGACGGCCCATGCCAAAGACGCTGCCGTACATCTTCAGTCTGCCAATAAAGACCTACTAGGGCCTCCAGCCCGGCATGACCGAACACTCCGGCATTGTCACCGATAAGCGTGCCGTTGCTGAAGCCCTCAACATGGACACACTGATCCTTGTATGCAGTTTGGTGCTTCGCAAATTCGGAGAACTTCAATTTGATGCTATGTTCTGGCGTGCATGTGAAGTTGTTATCGAAGAATCTATCCGCGGCAGAGGGCTGTGTGGAGACTGGCTTCGTTCCACAGGCCGTCAATGCGGTTAGCGTTAGAGACGCTGCAAAGCGCAGCAGTTTGAGACGATCCCCCGTCATGGGCGGATCACATCAAAAATCGAGACCAAGGTCCAGATTGGTCGCCGAATGCGTGATCGCGCCGGAGGAGATGTAATCCACGCCGGTTTCGGCGACGGCGCGCACGGTTTCGAGGGTGATGTTGCCGCTGGCTTCCAGCACGGCGCGCCCCTTGGCCATCGCCACCGCCTGGCGCAGCGTGTCGGGCGGCATGTTGTCGGGCAGGATCGTGTCCACGCCGATCTTCAGCGCCTCTTCAAGCTGCTTGAGCGTATCGACTTCGACTTCGATCTTGACCATGTGCGCGGTGCCCGCCCGGGCGGCTTTCACGGCCTTGGTGATCGAGCCGGCGGCGGCGATGTGGTTGTCCTTGATGAGCACGGCATCGTCGAGGCCGAAGCGGTGGTTGAAGCCGCCTCCGCAGCGCACGGCGTATTTCTCCAGCACGCGCAGGCCAGGAGTCGTCTTGCGGGTTTCCACGATGCGCGCCTTGGTGCCTTTGACAGCGTCCACCAGCGCCCGGGTCGCGGTGGCGACGCCGGAGAGATGGCCGGTGAAGTTCAGCGCGACGCGCTCGGCGGTCAGGATGCTGCGCGCGGAGCCTTCGATGGTGGCAACGACCGCACCGGCTTTCGCTTGTGAGCCGTCCGGCAGTTTCACGCTGAATTTCAGATCGGGATCGATCATGCGGAAGGCACATTCGGCAGCGATCAATCCAGCGATGGTTCCGGGCTTGCGCGTGGCAAGTTTTACCTTCGCTTTTTTTGTGGCCGGGATGATGAGGTCGGAGGTGATATCGCCCGCGCGGCCAAGATCTTCTTCCAGCGCGCGAACCACGATGGGCTCAACGAGAAGCGGATGCGGCGGATGGGCGAACGGAAGGGCTAGAGACACACTGCGCTCTTCGACGTCGATGCGGCTTCGGCGGATATCTTTTCAGCGTCGGCGAGTGTGAGGAAACTGCGCCTCGCATCCGCGTCGGTTTGCGGATAGTCGCTGCGGAAATGTCCGCCGCGGCTTTCATGACGGGCGAGCGCCGCAGTCGTAACGATCTTGGCGGCCGTGGTCATGTTGAGCAGGGCCGGCTCACCGGCACCCGCGCGCTCGACAGCCTCTATGGTTGCGAGCGCGGATTTCAGGCCCGCCTCGTCGCGCTCCAAGCCGACATTCAGGGACATGGCTTCACGCATCGCTCTCGGCGGCGGTGGGGCGTTGAAGCGTTCCGGCGCCGGTGGCATGCCTTGCGACGCTTGTACGGTTACGGCGCAGCGGACGTCGTCAGCTGCGCGCGCACCGAATACGAGCGTCTCGAGCAGTGAGTTGGAGGCGAGCCGGTTGGCGCCATGCAATCCGGGGGAGGCGCACTCGCCGACGGCCCATAGCCCTTCGAGCGAAGTGCGTCCATGTTCGTCGCTGGCGATGCCGCCCATGTGATAATGCGCGGCAGGCGCGACGGGAATTCCCTGGGTCGCCGGATCGATGCCGGCAGACATGCACGCGGCATAGACGGTCGGGAAGCGGTCTGCGAATTTCGTCCCGATCGCCCTGGTGCAGTCGAGGAAGACGTCGTGACCGCGCGCGATCTCGCGGTGGATGGCGCGGGCCACCACATCGCGCGGGGCGAGCTCGGCATCGGCATGAATGGCGGGCATGAATCGGCGGCCGGTCTCGTCAACGAGTATCGCGCCTTCACCGCGCAACGCTTCGGTGGCGAGCGGCGCGGGATCGCGGCCGATGGCGATGGCGGTGGGATGGAATTGCACGAATTCCGCATCGGCGATCGCCGCCCCTGCGCGCGCCGCCATACCCAGGCCTTCGCCGCGTGTCTCCAGCGGATTGGTCGTGACCGCGTAGAGCGCGCCGATGCCGCCGGTGGCGAAGATCACCGCCTTGGCGCGAAAGAGGACGAGGCGCGTGCCGTGGCCGGTGCCATAGCGCGCGAAGACGCCGGTGACGCGGCCGTTTTCCATCGCGAGCTCAAGTGCGTGGAAGCCTTCCAGGATTTGGATGGAGGGCGTCGCCAATGCGCGCTCGGCAAGCGTGCGCGTGACTTCGGCTCCCGCGCGATCGCCTTTCACATGCACAATGCGCTTGGCGGAATGCGCGGCTTCGCGGCCAAGGGCCAGCGTTCCATCCGGATTACGGTCGAACGGCGCGCCGTAAGCGAGAAGGTCTTCGATCCGTGAACGTGCTTCGCGGGTGACGATCTCGACGATCTTCGAATCGCAGGTTCCAGCGCCGGCCGCGATGGTATCTGCGGCGTGGCTCTGCCAGCTATCGCCTTCGCCGATGGCCGCGGCGATGCCACCCTGCGCCCATGCGCTCGATCCGGACGTGCCGGGACGCGCGCCTGCCAGCACCAGAGCCGGGAAGGGCGCCAGCTTCAGCGCCGTGAACAACCCGGCCATCCCGGCGCCGAGAACGAGCGCGCCTGGAGCTTCGATGATGTTGTCGATATGGCGGGCCACTCAGGCGGCTTTCTGAACCGGGAGTTTGACGGCGAGCATGCGGTCCACGGCTTTCTTTGCGCGCTCCGCGATCACAGGATCCACGATCACTTCATAGGTCATCGTCTGCAGCGAACGCAGGATGCCTGGCAGCGTGATGCGCTTCATGTGCGGGCAGAGATTGCAGGGCTTGACGAACTCCACTTTCGGGAATTCGACCGAGACGTTGTCGCTCATCGAGCATTCGGTGACGAGCACGACCTTTTTCGGATTGTGCTTGCCGACGTAACCGATCATCGCGCTGGTGGAGCCGGAGAAATCCGCTTCCGCGACGACGTCCGGCGGGCACTCCGGATGCGTCAGAACCACCACGCCGGGATTTGCCTCACGGAAATTGCGGATGTCCTGGGGCGTGAAGCGCTCATGCACCTCGCAGGCGCCGTTGTAGGTGATGACCTTGACCTTGGTCATCTTGGCGACGTTCTGGGCGAGATATTTGTCTGGCACCATGATGACGGTGTCGACGCCCCATTCATGAGCGATCTCTTCGACAACCGCGACGGCATTGGACGACGTGCAGCACACGTCGCTTTCCGCCTTCACGTCGGCAGAGGTGTTCACGTAGGTCACGACCGGCAGGCCTGGATATTTCTGCCTGAGCAGGCGCACATCCGCGCCTGTGATCGAAGCGGCGAGCGAGCAGCCCGCGCGCATATCCGGGATCAGCACCGTCTTCTCGGGCGACAGGATCTTCGACGTCTCCGCCATGAAATGTACGCCGGCCTGCACGATGACCTTGGCATCGGTGCGCGCGGCCTCGCGGGCGAGTTGCAACGAGTCGCCGGTGAAGTCGGAGACGCAGTTGAAGATTTCCGGCGTCATGTAGTTGTGGCCGAGGATGACCGCGTCGCGCTGTTTCTTCAGCTTGTTGATCGCGTCCACGTAGGGCGCGAAGACCGGCCATTCGATTTCGGGAATGACGTGCGCGACCTTTTTGTACAGGTCCTGGGTCGCTCGTGCGACGTCAGGCGTGTAGGGCAGAGTCTCTTCGCCTTTGAGGTTCCGGATCGCCACATTCATCGCCGCTCTCCTTATGCTCATTTTGAGCATATATGTGGGGCAAAAATACCGGCCTTCAAGGCCGGTCCCACCAGCTTATGCTACAGATGAGCATAAATCCGTCAAGCCAAGGGTTTGCTTATCCAACCCGGCGGCGGCGTCCTTGTTCCGGCGCGCCGAATCACTCAACATTACCAATGATTTAGCTGTGTCATAAAGATCACATCCCACGCATACAAGCGCTTCCTGTGCTGTATGTCACTTGGCGAAGGACAGGCGCAGGACTACCTGACCGCGAAAGAGGGCGGGCACCGACACCCGCGTCACCGCAACGGAGGGTGCTTTGTCACTTCGCACGAATTTTCTTGGAGCCGCTTGCGCGCTGGCTCTGATCTCGCTGTCCGCGCCAGCTTCGGCAACGGACTTCCACGGCATCCTGGACGGCGGCTATTCGAACTTCGACTTCAACCACGGCGTCGGCAGCATGAGCGACTATCACATCAATGGCGGCGGCATGTTCGGCCTCGGCCCGGACTGGGCGGCGCAACTGAACGCCGGTTACAACCACTCCGACGGCAACGGCTCGAATGCGAATGCCTGGAACGTGGATGGCGCGGCCTTCTGGCGGGGCGGCGAAGGCCGCCTCGGCGCGGCCGTCGGCTACACCGACATCAACGCCGCCGGTCCGGACGTCACCGCAACGCATTACGGCCTGTTCGGCGACTGGTACGCCACCCGCTCGATCTCGCTCGGTGTGAAAGGCGGCTTCTTCAATGGCAGTCACGGCACGAAGGGTGATTACGCCGGCGCCCAGATCACGGGCTACGTTACGCCCGACTTCGCGCTCTCTGGCGGTTACGACTACACGCACCTCAACCACGTGACCAACGAGAACGACTTCACGGCCCAGGCCGAATGGCTGTTCTCGGAGCGCGTGCCGGTTTCGCTCTATGGCGGCTATACGCGCTCGGAGTTCTCGCATGTGAGCGCGAATGTGTGGTTCGTGGGCCTGCGCTTCTATTGCGATCCGACGGATGGATCGCTGGTGCAGCGCCAGCGTGGCGGCGCCGAGATCTACGGCACCCACTTTGGCCCGGCGGCGCTTCACTTCTAGGCCGCAAAGCCCAACTTCGGCGGCGCCGCGCATCGCAGGGTGCGCGGCGTTTGCTTTTGAGGCCGTGCGCGTCATGCTCCTGCCGCGGAAGGTGAGCGATGCAAAATCTGTGGCGAAACGGGATCGTCTTTGCGGCGCTGATCCTGGCGGTAGCGTTCGGCGTTGGACGGCTGTCACATGACGACCGCATCCGCACGCTCCAGGCTGAGCAACAGATCACGGCGCAGGACGTCGTCTGGTCGCATGGCCGCGACGGCGCCCCGCGCAATGCGGAGGAGCACTGGAAAAAACATGGTGCGGAGTTTCCGGAATTCCACAGCGCGCGGGACTATGAAGAGGGCGCCCTCCGCTTTGTCCGCCATCCGCCAGCCGGCACGCTCACCAAGACGAACGCCCGCGGCGATACCCTCTACTTTCAGCCATCCACCAATACCTTCGCGGTGAAGGATAGGAGCGGCGAGCCGCGCACGTTTTTCCGGCCCGATTCCGGACGCGCCTATTGGGATCGGCAATGAGCGAATTGCTGCCCTGTCCGTGTTGCGGCTCGCCGGTCATTCATGTCCGCGGCGCCTTCGAGATCTGCCCGGTGTGCCAGTGGGAGGACGACCCCGCGCAGGCCCGCGACCCCGAACTCGCAGGCGGCGCGAACGGCATGAGCCTTTCCGCCGCGCGGCTCGATTGGAAGATGACGGCGAGGCGCCGCACCTGATTTGCGCGGAATGCCGCCGCTGTGTCTAATCGTGCAAACATTGGCGGGAATTCAGATGGGCGCAGAGAACAAGGAATGGGTCGAGGCGGGGCAGGCCCTGTTACCGGAGATGATCGCGCTGCGCCGCTCCATCCACGAGGATCCTGAGCTCGGTCTGATGAACCCCCGGACGACGGCGAAGGCGAAAGCGGCGTTGGCCGGCCTTCCGCTCGAAATCTACGACGGCAAGACCACGACAGGCTTCATCGCCCTGCTGCGCGGTCCGTCCAACGGACGCACGGTGCTCCTGCGCGGTGACATGGACGCGCTGCCGCTGACGGAGGAAACCGGGCTCACCTTCACCTCGCGCAACGAGGGCGCAATGCATGCCTGCGGGCACGATACACATGTCGCGATGCTGGCCGGCGCCGCGAAGGCGCTCTGCGCCCGGCGCGACAAGCTCGCAGGCTCGGTCATGTTCATGTTCCAGCCTGGCGAGGAGGGTCACCATGGCGCGCGCCACATGCTGGACGATGGCCTCATAAACCCTCTGCCGGATGCAGCGTTCGCGTTGCATGTGACGCCCAACATGCCGAGCGGCGTGTTCGCAGGCCGCGTCGGACCGCTGCTTGCCGCGGCCGACAAGCTGATCGTCACCATCAAGGGCAAGGGCGGTCACGCATCGATGCCGCACGATGCCATCGATCCCATTCCGGTGGCCTGCGAAATCGTGACGGCGCTGCAGAGCATGATGACGCGCCGCATCCCGGCCTTCGACCCGGTGGTGATGACGGTCGCGCAGATCACTTCGGGCACCACCAACAACATCAGCCCGGAAACCGCGCAGCTCGTCGGTACGATCCGCAGTTTTTCGGAGTCCTCGCGGGCCGCTGCCCATGAAGGGCTCCATCGCGTGGCGGCGAACGTGGCCGCCGCCCACAAGTGCGAAGCGACGGTGGAGATCGAGCAGGGCTTTCCGGTCACGATCTGCGACGGACGCGCGGTGGCGCTGGCGCAGCAGACGGCGAAATCGCTGTTCGGAGACGGCGGCTGGCTGTCCATGCCCGCGCCGATCATGGGCGCGGAAGATTTCTCCTATGTGCTGCACAAGGTGCCGGGCACGATGGTGTTTCTCGGCGCGACGCCCGAAGGCGGCGATTTCCGCTCCTGCTGCGCGCTTCACTCCAACCGCATGGTGCTTGACGAGAACGTCATGGCGCGCGGCGCCGCGATGCATGCGGCTTTCGCGGAGGCCTTCCTTGCGGAAGGGTTTGCGTCCTAGCGCGTGCTGCGCAGTCGGGTGGTGAGGCGCACGCCCGCCGCCGGGCGCTCTCCCAGCACTTCGCGCCGGAAGCGGAAGAGCTCCGCCGGACGTCCGCGCGACTGGCTGGACGATTTGCCGGTGCCTTCGACGAGGCCTTGCGCCTCGATCAGCCGGCGGAAGTTCTGCTTGTGCAGCCGAACACCGGAAATCGCTTCGACCACGCGCTGGAGTTCGAGCAGGGTGAAAGTCGGCGGCATCAGCTCGAACACCACGGGCCGGTAGCGCATCTTGCCGCGAAGCCGCGCGATCGCGGTCGCCAGGATGCGGCGATGATCGAACATCATCGGAACTCCGAGCGGCGTCGCCGGCAATTGCGATGCCTGCGCGCGGCCGTCGCGGCGCGCTTCTTCCACAAGGCCCGCCTCGTAGAGAAGCTCATAACGCTCCAGTACCCGGTCCTCGTCCCATGGCGTGCCGTCGGTGCCGAAGCAGACGCGCACGCGCTCGCGCCGCCGTTCGCTGTCGGTGAGTTTGATGAAAGTCTTCAGTGCCGGAAGAATGGTCTTGTCGATGATATCGGGCTTCTTCTCGCGCCAGTCCTCCCACGGGAAGTAGCGATACCAGTCGCCCCACATCGCGTCGGGCGCCTTGAGCGCGCCGCTTGCGCGCGTGAGCGCGAGATAGCCGACGGACACCACGCGCGGTCCTTCGCCCGATTTTACCAGGTGCCGGCCGCGGTCGCCGAAGGTGTAGAGCTGTTCGGCATAGTCGAGGTCCAGATAGGTCTGTTCGCCAACCCATGTGCGCAGGCCGCTTTCCAACGTGCGGTGCCCTCTGGGCTCGAAGGGACCGAAGGGCAGGGCGTCCTCCGAATCCTTGCGATGCACCACCAGCACGCGCGGCCGTTCGTCGGCGACGGACACGATCGCTGCCGACAGACCGATGCTGACGACGTGTTGCGCGGCGGCTGTCTTCATAGCTCATCCGCAGACAGAGGCAGTTCGACGATCTCGCCTTCGGCGACAATGGTTCCCCGCCCGATGGACTCTGCGCCGATCACCATGCGTCCATTGCGGCATAATGCCTTGTCGGCCAGCTCCACCAGCAGTGGATTGGGATAGGCGTGCGGCGCGCGGGCGCGCATGGCCATGGCGATCTCCTTCTCGCGGAACGGCCCGAAGCGGTCGCAGAGCAGAATGTAAGCCGCCGCCATGGAACGGCTGATGCCCGCCCAGCAATGGATGAGCATCGGCGATCGCGCGTCCCAGTCACGGCCGAATTCGATCAGGCGGTCAACATGGGCGCTGTTGGGTGGATCTTCCGCGAGGTCGGTGGACACGACGTCGTTCAGGCCCAGCTTGAGATGCCGGGCCGCGTCGATGCCTTGCGGCGTCTCGATCATGTGCCCGGGCGAGAGCAGCGTCATCATGTGGGACGGCCTGTAGCGCCGGATCGTCTGTTCGACCTGCGAAAGGGGCGTCACGAAAATTGCGGACATGGCGCCTTGCTATCCGAGCCTGAAGTCATATGGAAGGGTCATGCCGTAAGTCGCTTGAAACGCTCAAGAAATTGCGATTGCGCGTCGGCGGTCGACAGTGGCACCAGCTTGGGAAACCGCGTGCCGCGCGGTGGCGTGCCGAAATAGCGGCGGGCTTCCTCGGTACTGAAACCGGCGAGCTGTGTCGCTTCGTGGAAGGCCGAAACGATGTCGGCCTTTTTGAGGACCGCGGCCAAATCGGCGGGCGGCTTGGGCGGCAGGCCGAAGCGGATGTGGATCGCGGCCAGCAGCCGGTTCTCGAATGCCTTGTAGTCGATGCCGACCGCAGCTTTGAACGGGCTTATCAGATCGCCGATGACGTATTCTGGCGCGTCATGCAGCAGCGCCATGAGCCGCGCCTCGCGCGATAGCCGCGGTTTCAGTTCCACCGCGATCTTTTCGACGAACACGCAATGCTGCGCCACGGAATAGGCGTGTGCGCCCTTGGTCTGTCCGTTCCAGCGCGCAACGCGCGCCAGGCCGTGCGCGATATCCTCGATCTCGATATCCAGCGGCGATGGATTGAGCAGGTCCAGCCTGCGGCCGGAGAGCATGCGCTGCCAGGCGCGGGGCGGTTCTTTTGCGGACGGCATGGCGCTCTCTACCGTGCCTTCACCCTTGACGGGAAGCCTTTTGCAGGCGTTCCTCGTTAAGCACGAGGCCGGGAGGCAGACCATGGCTTATGTGAAGATCCTGGCGCCCCTGACGGGCACGGCCTGCGATGCCACGGTGCTGGCGAGCGCCTTCGCGGCCGCCGCCCCCTTTGCGGCACACGTGGTGGGATTGTTCGTGCGGCCCGATCCTGCCGAGGCGATGCCGTTCTTCGGTGAGGGCGTGTCCGGCGCCATGGCGCAGGAGGTGGTGGACACGGCGCGAGAGGCCGCCGGCAAGGCCGCGCAGGATGCGCGCGCGGCCATGATCGCGGCGGCGAAACAGGCGGGCGTTACCGTCGTCGAGCGTCCGGAGAAACACGACACGATCAGCATTTCGTTCCGGGAGGTGCAGGGCAATTTCGCCGACCGCGTGACACAGGCAAGCCGGCTTTCCGATGTCGTCGTGTTCGGGCCTTTGAAGCAGAGCGAGCGGCCGGGCCAGGCGGAAGCCTTCGAGGCCGCGCTGCTTGAGACCGGGCGTCCGGTGATCCTGAGCGGACAGCAGCCGCCGCGCAGTTTCGCGCGCCGCATCGCCATCGGCTGGGACGGCAGCGGGGCTTGCGCGCGCGCCTTGCTGGCGGCGATGCCCTATCTGGCGCGCGCGGAAAGCATCGAGCTCCTCAGCATCCGCAAGCCTGGCACCGAATGCGAATCCTGCGAAGAGGCGCGCGATTATCTTGCGCTCCACGGCCTTGCATGCGGCGAGCGCATCATCGATGCGGGCGCGCGCCGAATCGGGGAGGTACTGCTGGAGTCGGCGTCCCAGAATGCCGATCTGCTCGTGCTGGGCGGCTACGGCCACAAGAGCCTGCTGCAGCTATTCTCCGGTGGCGTGACGAAGCACGTCGTCACGCATTCCGAATTGCCGCTGCTGCTGGTCCACTAGGCGAACCAGAACCGCGCGCATACCGCCAGAAGGACGAGCGCGAGCGTAACCCGCACGGCGGTGTCCGACGCCCGGGCCGAAGCGATGCTCATGACGATGATTGACGGAATAGAACCCACCAGGAGCGATGCGAGGATGTGCCAGTTGATCGCGCCGAGGAAGAAGTGCCCCATGCCCGCCAGCAGCGTCAGCGGAACCGCGTGGGCGATATCGGAGCCGACGATGCGGCGCGCCTCCATCTTCGGATAGAGCAGGATCAGGGCCGTGACTCCGATGGCGCCCGCCCCGACGGAAGAAAGCGAAACCAGCACGCCCAGAACGGCGCCCGTGATAATGGTGAGCTTGCGCACGCGCTCCGGCGCCATCTCCGGGACGTGCGTACCGTACCAGCGCATCAACGGCTTTCGCAGGAAGAGCGAAATCGCGGTGAACAGCAACGCAATGCTCAGCACCTTGGTGATGATGGATTGCGTGACTTCGCTATGCACATCGAGCAGATAGAGCGCGGCAATCGTGACCGCCGTCGCCGGAATGCTGCCGAGGGCGAGCCTTCCCACGAGGCGCCAGTCCACCGTGCGATTGTAGCCGTGCACGATAGAACCGCTGGCCTTGGTGATGGAGGCATAGAGAAGATCCGTGCCGACCGCCGTGGCGGGATGGATGCCGAACAGGAGAATGAGGATCGGCGTCATTAGCGAACCGCCGCCGACTCCCGTCATGCCGACAAGGCCGCCGACGAGAATGCCGGAGAGCACGTAGAGGGGGTCGAGATGCTGAAGGAAATCGAGCATGCAAAGGGCGCCTTGCTAATACAGTTGGAGACGTGGGCTTTGCACGCGAAGGTGCCGCAGAAATTATCACGCCGCGGTTTTCGGTCAATGATGAGGAATTGTCAGTGCAACTTGCGCAGGATGATGCTGCCTGCCGTGTAGCCCGCCCCGAACGAGCACAAATGGCCGATGGTTCCCTTGGCGAGATCCGCGCTGTGCTGATGGAACGCGAAAAGAGAACCGGCCGAGCTCGTGTTTCCATATTCCTCGAGCACGTTCGGCGCCTCACTCGGCGATGGTTCATGACCCAGAACTTTGGTGGCGATCAGGCGATTCATGTTGATGTTGGCCTGATGCAGCCATAGCCGCTTCACATCCGAAGGCGCGATCTTTTCATCCGCCAGATGCTCCAGCATGAACTCGGCCACCATCGGCACGACTTCCTTGAAGACCTTGCGGCCCTTCTGCGTGATGAGCTTGTCTTCGGTGCCCATGGTCGACGGATCGAAACGGTTCATCGATCCGAAGTTGTTTCGGATGTTGTTCGAGAAAACCGATTTCAAACGGGTGCTGACGATTTCCCAGGCATTGTCGCCATCCGCTCCTTGCGCCGGTTCAAGGACGCAGGCCGTCGCCGCATCGCCGAAGATGAAATGGGTTTCGCGGTCGCGCAGGTTGAGCTGCATGGTGTTGATTTCGGGATTGATGCAGAGGATGGCTCGCGCGTTGCCTTGCGCCACCATCGCCGCCGCCGACTGCAATCCGAACGTCGCCGACGAACAGCCCGCCAGCATGTCGAAGCCGAAACCCTGGATGCCGAGCGCGTTCTGGATCTCGATGGCGATCTGAGGATAGGGCCGCTGGAACATCGCCGCCGCGCAGACGACGCCGTCGATGTCTTCCGGACGGCGGCGCGCGGCCTCGAGCGCCTGCTTCGCTGCGAGAATGCCCATCTCCGCAGAAACCGCCAGTTCGTCGTTCGGCCGCTCGGGCAGGCGGGGGCACATGATGTCGGGATCTACCATCCCCTTCTTGGCGACGACATGCCGGCTGCGGATGCCGGACGCCTGGAAGATGAACTCGTCGCTGGATTTCAGCCGCGCATGCACGCGGCCGGCCTCGATGTCGGCGGCATGAGAAGCGTTAAAGGCGCGGACGTATTCATTATACGCCTCGACCAGTTCCGCATTCGTAATCCTGTCCGGCGGGACACAAAGCCCCGTACCGCTGATCGCGATTTTTCTCACGCGCCCAGACCTTTGATGCTGCGTTGCAATAGGCTGACGGAGGGGCGCGACAAAGGCAAGCGGGACCTCACGTGACGTTAACGCGCGGGGGCGGTCAATGGATTTTCCGCAGGATCACGCTGCCGGCGGAGTATCCGGCCCCGAAGGAGCACAGCAGACCGACGGCCCCGGCCATCAGGTCCGCACTGTATTTGTGAAAGGCGATCACCGATCCGGCCGAGGAGGTGTTCGCGTATTCCGCGAGGATGTTGGGTGCTTCGCCGGGAACGGGATCGCGGCCCAGCACCCTTCGGGCGATGAGATCGTTCATGTTGATGTTGGCCTGGTGCAGCCACAGCCGCTTGAGTTCGCTCGCGGCCAGACCGTTCTCCGCCAGATGCGCGACAAGCATCTCGCTCACCATCGGCACGACTTCCTTGAAGACCTTGCGGCCTTCCTGCACGAACAATTTGTCCGTTTTGCCGATGCCTTCGGGCGCGGCGCGGTTGAGGAATCCGAAGTTGTTGCGGATATTGTTCGAGAACTTCGTCTTCAACTTCGTGGAAACGATCTCCCAGGCATTCGCGCCCTCCGCCGTGTCGGCGCGCTCCACCACGAACGCGGTCGCCACGTCGCCGAAAATGAAGTGGCTGTCGCGGTCGCGGAAGTTGAGATGGCCCGAGCAAATCTCGGGATTGCATACGAGGATCGCGCGGGCGTGACCGGCTGCCACCATATCGGCGGCAGCTTGCAGCCCGAAGGTGGCGGACGAGCAGGCGACATTCATATCGAAGGCGAAACCGTCTATGCCCAGCGCCTCCTGCACTTCGATCGCCATGGCGGGATAAGCGCGCTGCATGTTTGAAGCGGCGACGAGCACGCCGTCGATATCGTCGGGCTTGCGGTCAGCAGCCCGGAGCGCATCGCGCGCAGCCGCGACGGCCATCTCGGCAAGTATGGAGATCTGCTCATTGCCGCGTTCGGGCAGGCGCGGGCACATGACGTCCGGATCGAGGATCCCGGCCTTGTCCATCACGTAGCGGGCGCCGATGCCGGACGCCTTCATGATGAAGTCTGTCGAAGACTCCGCGAGCGGCGCGTCGGGATGCTTTTCGTTATGGCGCCGGACGTATTCGTTGAAGGAGGCAACAAGCTCTTCGTTAGAGATGGACTGGGCGGGCGTGAACAGCCCGGTTCCGCTCAAAGCCATTCCGGTCACGGACGGCACCTTGCTCGAATTGCCGGGCGAAGCTGGGCCAAGGCCTGCGCAAATTCAAGCATATTGGCGTAAGCTCGCATTGCCGCTATGGAAGCGCCCCCATGGTGCAGCGCGAAACAGCTCTGGTGCTTTTCTCCGGCGGACAGGATTCAACCACCTGCCTGGCATGGGCGCTCGCGCGCTTTTCGCGCGTGGAAACGGTCGGTTTCGACTACGGCCAGCGTCATATCGCCGAAATACACGCGCGGCCCCGGATACTCTCGCTCCTGCGCAAGCGCTTTCCCGAATGGGAGGCGCGGATGGGCGACGACCATGTGCTGCCGATCGATACCCTGAAGGCTATCGGGGGCTCCGCGCTGACCGATAACATGCGGATCGAGATGGGCGCGAACGGCCTGCCGACCAGCTTCGTGCCCGCGCGAAATATCTTCTTCCTGACGGCAGCGGCGGCGCTGGCCTACCGCCGGGGCATCCGCGACCTCGTGGGCGGCATGTGCGAGACGGATTATTCCGGTTACCCCGACTGCCGCGACGACACCGTCAAATCGACCGCGCGAACGTTGTCGTTGGCGATGGATACGCATTTCGAGATTCACACGCCGCTGATGAAGCTCGACAAGGCGCAGACCTGGGCGCTGGCGGAGCAGCTCGGCGGTTCGACGCTCGTGGGCACGATCGTGGAGGAGACGGTGACTTGCTATAATGGCGACCGCGAGCATCGGCATGATTGGGGCAATGGCTGCGGCACATGTCCGGCTTGCGATCTGCGCGCGAAGGGCTACGCGAAATTCACCGCGCGATGACGTATTTCCTGAAGCGGCACTGACGGGCGCGAGTAGCACGGTCTAACGATGACCTATTCGGTGAAAGAGATTTACTACACCTTGCAAGGCGAGGGCGCGCAGACGGGGCGCGCGGCGGTCTTCCTGCGTTTTGCTGGCTGCAACCTGTGGACGGGACTGGAACGCGACCGCGCGGCCGCGGTCTGCCACTTCTGCGATACGGATTTCGTGGGCACCGACGGGCCCGGCGGCGGCAAGTTCAAGGATGCTGATGCACTCGCTGGGACCGTCGCCGCCCAGTGGCCGAAGGGCCATCCCGGCAAACCCTATGTCGTCTGCACGGGCGGTGAACCGCTGTTGCAGGTCGATGCGCCGCTCATCGTGGCGCTGCATGCGCGCGGATTCGAGATCGGCGTGGAGACGAACGGAACACAGGATGCGCCGCCGGGGCTGGATTGGATCTGCGTGAGTCCCAAGGCCGATGCGCCGTTGACACTGACATCGGGCAGCGAGTTGAAGCTGGTCTATCCGCAAGCACTCGCGACGCCGGAGAAATTCGCAGGGCTGAAGTTCGATCACTTCTTCCTGCAGCCGATGGACGGCCCGCAGCGGGTCGAGAACACGAAGGCGGCGGCGGATTACTGCCTCGCCCATCCACAATGGCGGTTGAGCCTGCAAACGCACAAGCTCATCGGAATTCCATAATCCCGGTTTTCACCGGCGCGGTTTCCTTTACGCTCGCCATGGCGATGAGGCCAATGACGATGGCGGCGATCATATACCAGCCGGGCGCCAACGGATCGCCCGTCTCCTTGATGATCCAGGTGATCATGAACTGCGTCGTGCCGCCGAACGCCGCGATGGCGACAGCATAGATCACCGCCACCCCTCCCGCGCGCACCCGGCGCGGCAAAGATTCGGTAATGACGGTGAGCGTCGGCCCGCCGCCCCAGCATTGCAGCGAAGACATCACCGCCGAAACCGCATAGAGCGCGAACGCGGTGCGGAAATGCGAGATCAGATAGAAGCCCGGCAGCACGAACAGCGCGAGCGCGATATAGGGCAGGATCATCACCGGCTTGCGCCCGAAACGGTCCGTGGTCCAGCCGCTGATGAGATCGAAGGTCACGTTGAAGACGCCGATGACGACCGTCGCGCCGAACGCGATCGTCACGTTCATGTGCATAGTGTGGTTGGCATACGTGGTCATGTATTCGATGGCGTAGTTGCACACCGTGCCCGTGAGGATCATCATCAACCCGAAAAGGGCGAGGCGCAGATAGGGGCCTATCCGCGCGGGCATCTCGTCCAGTTCCTCAGCCAACGTCTCGGGAAGGCTGCGGCGCACGATGAGCCCGAAAGGAACGATCGCCGCGCCGACGAGAAATGCGATGCGCCATCCCCAATTCGTCAAGGCTTCGCTGGAGAGCGTGGCGGCAAGCGCGGTTCCTATGATGCCGGCGACCAGCACGCCGCCGTCCTGGGTGGCGTAAGAGATGGCGGCGTAGAATCCGCGCTTCATCGGGGGCGCAGCCTCGACCAGATAGGCCGTGGTCGGCCCCACTTCGCCACCCAGAGCGAAGCCCTGTATCAGCCGGAACAGGATGAAGAGGATCGGCGCGGCGATGCCGATGGATTGGTAGGATGGCGTCAACGCCAGCCCCACGATGCCGACGCCCATCAGCGAGAAGGACAGGATCATCGCCGGCTTGCGGCCGATGCGATCGCCCATGCGCCCGATGACAAGGCCGCCCAAAGGCCGCGTGAAGAACCCGACGCCGAAGGTCGCCAGCGAAGCGAGCAGGCTCGTCGTCGGATCGCGCGAGGGAAAGAAGCAGGCGCCAATCTGCGTGGCGAAGAAGGCGTAGCAGACGAAGTCGTAGAAGGAGAGGGCGTTCCCCGCGGCCACCGCTGCGATCTGGTAGAAGGGCAGGCCGGGCTTGTCCGATGCTTCCACTAAGCCACCCCGCCGGTCAGGGCTTCGATCATCGCGCGCACCACGGGATGGAAGTGCCCGCGATAACGGGCCTGCACGTCGCCGCGCCGCCAGTCGTTTTCGGTCAGACGCTTGCGGCAGTCATGCGCGCCGCAGCCGCAGTCGGCGGCGTCCCACGTGAATTCGCCGTCGTCGAAATTCCAGGTGGCCTGATCGAGCGTGATCTCCTCGCCCGCGGCAATGTCGCGCCGCGCCACCAGCGTCACATCGTCGGTAAGCCAGGCATTGGGATCGCAGGAATGATTCAGATTCTCGTCCAGGCTGGGGTCGGGATCGCTTTCCCGCAAGGCGAGATAAAAGCCGTCGCGCACCAGCCACACCGAACATTCGCGCCACAGGCCGCTTTCCAGGTCGGCGGCCGCGATGTGCTCCCCGCCGAACTCCATCAGCCTTTCGCCGCGCGTGATCGCGCATGTCGCGAACACGCCTTCGCCGTGGATATTCGACGGGCCGCCGGCGAGCGCGGGATGGATCCAGCTTCGCGGCAGGTAGTCCCGCATCAGACCGAGGCCACGCATTCCAGCCGCGGCTGGCGCGGCTTGGGCGTGCGGGCGCGCAATTCGTGCAGCAGGTCTTTCTTCAACGCCGCCGCGATCGGCTCATCCCACAGATTGCGCCACTGACGAGGATCGTTGTGCAGGTCGTAAAGCTCGCCTTCGGTGCCTTCATAGAGCGAAGACTTGCCGTAAGCCGTGACGATGTAGTTGTCGCGAAAGAGCGTGCGCAACGAGATGGAGATTCCGTTGTGCTCGGAATCCCACTCGGTGAAGACGCTTTCACGATCTTCGGCCGCGTGCCTGCTCTGCGGCAGCGCCGCGCCTTCCATCCAGGTTCCCGGGGCAACGCCCGCAATCTCGCAGATGGTCGGCGCGAAATCGACCTGGCCTACGGGGGCGTCGATGGTCTGCGGCGCGACCTTCGCGTTGGGCGCGGGCCGCCAGATCAGCGGCAGGTGCATCAAGCTGGTCACGTGGTGCGGGCCTTTGAACAGCAACCCGAAATCGCCCTGGAATTCACCATGGTCAGTGGTGAAGAGCACGTCCGTGTCGTCGTTCCACCCGCGCAACTTGATGGCTGCCATCACACGCGCGACGGCTTCGTCGATCAGTTCGTTCTTCACATGCGTCAATGCATCGATTTCGCGGAGTTGATCGGCGGTCAGCGTTGCGGGCACGAAATCCGGCGGCGCTTCGTAGCAAGTGACGCGCTCGCCGGACCACCACTCTTTCCAATGCCGCGGCTTGCCGTCGAGTATCTCCTCGATCTTTTCGCGGCTGCCGGGGTAGCCGGCGGGCACGGGCAGGTCGCGCCAGTTGTGGCGATGGATCTCACTCTGCGGCGGGTCCCAGGGATGATGCGGATCGGGGAAGCTCATCCACACGAACCAGTCCTCGCCGGCGTCGAGTGAATTGAGGTAGGCGATGGTGCGGTCCGCCACCCAGTCCGTGTGATACAGTTCGCGGGGACATTTGTTGTGCTTGGTCTGGATCGCCTTGGTATCGCCCAGGCCAAAGGAGTTCTGCATCATGTTCGGACCGAGAACCGGATAAAACTGGTCCATGACCTCCGGGTGGTTTTTCATCAGCCATCTCGGATAGTGCAGCATGCCCCGTGCGCCGTGGGCGGCAAGCTCCATGTGGTCGAAGCCGCGATGTGGGCCGTACCGGTCCTCCATGCCCATGCGGTTTTCCTCGAAACGAAGTTGGAAATCGAGGAATGGTTCGAAATGGGCCTTGCCGATAAGCGCTGTGCGATAGTTCTTCTTTTCCTTGAGATGCGCCGCGACGGAGGGCGCGTCCACAGGCAGCGGCACGCCATTCATCCACACGCCGTGGGTGGAGACGTATTGTCCCGTCACCATCGTTGCACGCGCGGGCATGCACACGACGTTCTGCGCGTGGCAGCGCGTGTAGTTGATGCCCTCTCGGGCGAGCGCGTCGATGGCGGGCGTCCGGGCGATCTTCTGTCCGTTCACACCCAGCGCATCGAAACGCATCTGGTCCGTGGTGATGAACAGGATTTTCCGCCCCATGATCCGCCCCTAGAAATAGGTGATGAGTTTGTCGAGCTCCGGCCGCGCGCGTTCTTCGAGCGGTTCCGCAGGTTTGCCGATATAGATGAAGCCCGCAATGCGCTCGCCAGGCGTCAGACCTAACTTCTCCGTCACGCGCGGGTCGTAGGCGTACCATTCGGTGATCCAGTTCGCGACGTAACCCATCGCGTGCGAGGCCAGCAGAATGTTCTGGCATACGGCACCCGCCGACAGTTCTTGTTCCCATACCGGGATCGGGATGTTTTCCCGCACGCGGCTGACCACGCCGATCACCACCGGGGCGCGGCGGAAGCGTTCGCGCTCCATGGCGATGCGCTCGTCGCTCACATCGCCCTCGGCGCAAAGAATATCGGCAAGCAGATTGCCCATCCGTTTGCGGCCATCACCGTCGAAAACGATGAAGCGCCACGGAAAGAGCTTCTTGTGATCCGGAACGCGCGCGCCGGCCGTCAATATCACACGCAATTCTTCGGGGTTTGGCCCCGGCATCGTCATCGCCTTGGCCGACCCAGAGCGGCGCGACAGCAACAAATCGAGCGTTTGCGGAGCAGGGCGATTCAGAGCGGGCGTATCAACCATGAAGAGAATCCGGAAATCGCATACCCCCCATGAGGGTTGCGGGTGGACGTTAAGGACCTACATAACCTTTCGACCCATGCCGCGCGAGAGGCGCGTTGGGCCAAGGGACGAGTTTGGCTATACTGCCCGGCAGGAGAGTTTCATGTCGCTGCATGTCGAGAAAGTCGCGCAAGTCGATCCGATCTGGTCGGCGCTGCGCCAGAAGGCCGAGGAGTTCGCGGCCAGCGAACCTGCCATCGCGATCCTGGCCCACGCGGCCATTTTGCAACACGATCGGCTGGAGGATGCGCTCGCCTATCTGCTTGCCAGCAAGATCGGCGACGAGGGCGTAACGCCGCTTCTGGCGCGCGAAGTGTTCGAGGAAGTGCTGGCGGCCGATCCGGAAATCGGCGCCGCTGTCCGCGCCGACCTTTCGGCGGTGTTCGAGCGCGATCCTGCCTGCCACTCCTACGCGCAGGCATTCCTGTTCTTCAAAGGCTTCCACGCGCTGCAGAGCTATCGTATCGCGCACTGGCTTTCCAGGAACAACCGCGCTCCGTTCGCCTATTTCATCCAGAGCCGCGTGTCCGAGCTATTCTCGGTGGACATCCATCCCAATGCGCGCATCGGGCGCGGCATCTTCATGGACCACGCGACGGGCATCGTGATCGGCGAAACGGCGGTGGTGGAAGACGATGTTTCCATGCTGCACGGCGTGACGCTCGGCGGCACGGGCAAGGAGCATGAGGACCGGCATCCAAAGATCCGCCGCGGCGTGCTACTCGGCGCCGGCGCGAAGGTGCTGGGCAATATCGAAGTCGGAGAATATTCGCGCGTGGCGGCCGGCTCGGTCGTGCTGAAGCCGGTGCCTGCCCATTGCACCGTCGCCGGCGTGCCCGCGAAGGAAGTCGGCTGCGCGGGCTGCGACCGGCCTTCGCAGGCGATGGACCAGCTCATCCGCGGCACGGATTTCGATATCTAGAACGCATCCGCGATCTTGAACGCGAACAGTGCGGCCGCGACCAAGGGCTTGCGCAGCATCGCGCCGCCCGGAAATTTCTTCGCCGGCACGCGCGCCATGACATCGAAGCGGTCGAACTTGCCCAGCGCGGCTTCCGCCATCAGCTTTCCGCCTATGGCCGTGAGCGCGACGCCTTGGCCGGAATAGCCGTGGGCGAAGAAGACATTGGGTGACAGCCGCCCGATATGCGGCAAGCGCGTCACAGTGATACCGACCGTCCCGCTCCAGGCATATTCCGTCGGCACGTCTTTCAGCATCGGGAAGACCTGCAACATCCTGCGCCGCACGATCGGCGTCACATCGGCGGGCACATTCCAGTAACCTTCGCGGCCCGCAAAAAGCAGGCGGCCATCGTCGCTCTTGCGATAATAGTCGAGAACGTGGCGCGTGTCGGCGACTGCTGCATCCGTTGGAAGAATGCGCGCGTTGAGGTCCGGCGAGAGGGGCGCGGTTGCCGACATGAAGCTCTCGACATGGCCGATATAGGGCGCGAGCTCCGGCGCGAGGTCTCCGGCGAATGCATCTGTCGCCAGCAGCACGAAATCCGCGGTGACCTTTCCGCCGTCGGTAAGGACAATGGCCGGATTGCCGCGCTCGATCCTGCGCGCGCGTGAATGCTCATGGATCACGGCGCCTGCCGCTTCCGCGCCTCGGGCCAGCCCGCGGGCGTAGCGGAGTGGATGAAGATGGCCCCCGCCCATGTCGAGCTTGCCGCCGAAATAATCCGCGCCGGTCCGCGCGCGCGTCTCTGCGGCATCGATCATTCTGGCCGCGGAATAGTAGTGGCGGGTGAGATAGCCGGTTTCTTCTTCAAGCTCGTGCAGCGCCGCCTTGTCGTGTGCGGCGATGATGAGGCCATCCTTCACATGCGCTTCAGGCGCGAGCTCGGCTGCTTGTGCGCGCACCAGCGCCTTGGCCTCTTCGCACAAATTCCAGAGATCGCGCGCATGGACGGGCCCCAGCCAGTCCTCCAGTTCCTTCTGGCTCTTGCGGTGGCCGGTATGAATCTGTCCGCCATTGCGGCCGGACGCGGCGAAGCCGACGGTCTCTGCTTCGAGCAGAACGACATGCGCGCCCGCGCGCGCCAGATGAAACGCAGCCGTCAAGCCGGTGAAGCCGCCGCCGATCACGCAGATATCCGCCCGCACATCCGCGTGCAGCCGCGCGCGCGGCGGCGGAGTATCGGAGCTTGCGGCGTAATAACCCTGGGGCGCTGCGGCCATGGGCCTATTGGTCCAAGGCATTTCTGTGGCGGTCAAGAGCGTGCTTGACCCGGACGCACGGGTCATGCGACTCCACCCTCGCTCAAGGAGAACCGGCTTTGACCCGCAGCGAGCTTTGGCGCATCGAGAAATATCTGCGCAATCTTTTCCGCCTCGACACGATCACGGTGGTGGATCGGCCCAAGCAGGACGACTCCGTCGAAGTCCACATCAACGGCGAATTCATCGGCGTGATCTTCAAGGACGAGGAAGACGGCGAAGTCTCCTACGCCTTCAACATGGCGATCCTGGAAATGGATTTGCCGGAAGCCCCCGCTTCGCGCAGCTGATAGCGCCTACTTCACCCGGAACGACGCTGCCAGCTTGTCTATGCCGGCGGCGATCTCCTGCCAGCGGCCCAGATTGGCGCGCTTGAACCGGTAGGACAGCGATACGCCCTTGGCGAGCCGCTCGTCGCGCAGGCAGCTTGGGCTCGGCACCTGCTGGCTGAAGCGCACGCAGCGGATCACGACGGGCTTGCCGTTCTGCTGCCCCACGAAAAGATCCTCGCCGTGATAGCCGGAATCGTCGCGGAAAACGTATTGGGTCAGGCCGAAGGGACCGGGCTTGCCTGCGGGATCGACGACGTAAGACAGGTAGATCCGCTGCAGGCGCTCGCTTTCGCTGATCTTGAACGGCTCCTCGCGCAGCAGGATGAAAATGAGAGGCGAATCCGCCGCGTTGTTGGAGAAGGACGACGAGTCCCAATCCGTATAACCCTTGAAGTCCGGGTACACCGTGAAAAGGTGGACTTCCTTCTGCGGACCGCCCTGCCGCGTGCGGGCGAACATGATGTAGTTCGCCGGGATCGAGAATTTCTCTCCGTTGACGCTGAGTGAAACAGGGTCGGTGCGCGACGTCGGCGCCGTATGCTCCTCGATGAAAGAGGTTGGCGTGGGCACGAGGTAATAGAGCAGGAAGAGGGCGGAGAGGCCGGCCGTCACGACGAACACGGCGGCGGGGATCAACCATCCCGACCGTTGCCTGACGTCCTCTCCCGTGTCGCTTGTCCGGCTCATTGGCCGCAGTTCCGTGAATCGCCGCCCGTTTCACCCTGTCTAACACGCAACCGCATGATTCCGACTGAAACTCGCGACATGGCGGTTAATTTCGGGCGCCCGTTGCAGGCCCGCCGCGGCCGCCATTGACCGAAATCCGCACAGTCCGCGGCTCCGCCGCCGGCGGGGTGGCGTCATTGAACTGAAATGGCACGGTTTTGAACGTCCGCGGCGGCCGCGGCAGGCACGGCAGGTGCAATCGGTCCCGTGTGATCCGACGGGCGTTTGACGATGCACAATTTGCTGGTGTTTCTCTTTTCCATGACGGGCGGCTTCGCCATTTCCGGCATCGCGGCCAATCTCTATCGGCTTCTGGCGCCCAAGCCGCAGCAGGGTGCCGGCAAGATCGGCTATTACGCGGTCATGACGGTCGCCGGCCCCAGCGTTCTGTTCGACAACGCTGCGCGTTCCTGGCGCTCCAAGGGCTGCTCGGCGCTCGCGTTCTGGATGGCCGCCGCCATTAGCGCCTATTGGAGCTTTATCATCGGTCTGTTCGGCCTCAATCTGGCGCTGGCCCTCTAACGCCCCGCGACGACCATGTAGTTCACGTCGGTATCGCCGGAAAGCCGCCAGTTCCAGCCGAGCGGATCAAAAGCGACGCCCTGCGTTTTCAATATCTTCAGTCCGGCATCCTCAAGCATCGCGCTAAGTTCTGACGGGGTGACGAACTTGTCCCAGTCATGCGTCCCTGGCGGCAGCCAGCGCAGGATGTATTCGGCCATGACTTTCGCCAGGGCCAGCGCCTTGAGCGTCCTGTTCAGCGTCGCCACGAACATGATCCCGCCCGGTTTCACCAGCCCTGCACAGGTCCGAAGATAGGCGCGGAGGTCGGCGACATGTTCCACCACTTCCATATTGAGCACCACGTCGAAGGTCGCCCCATCGGCGGCAAGTGCCTCGGCGTTCGAGGCGCGATAATCCACCGCCACGCCGGACTGGGCGGCATGAGCGCGGGCGGTGCCGATGTTCTTTTCCGACGGATCGACGCCGGTGACCGCGAACCCCATCTTGGCGGCAGGTTCCGACAGCAGGCCACCGCCGCAGCCGATATCGAGGAGTGACAATCCCTCGAAGGGCCGAAGCGAGGAGCCTTCGCGAGCGAAATGCGCGGCGGCAGTTTCGCGGATGAATCTGAGCCGCACGGGATTGAACTTGTGCAGTGGCGCAAACTTTCCGCCGGGGTCCCACCATTGCGCCGCCATGCGGGAGAATTTCTCGATCTCCGACGGATCCACGGACGGGGCTGTCTGGGCGCTCATCCGACCATTCTAGGCTGGCTTTGCTGCGGTGGCGAATGACGCATTGAGCCGCGCGGTTGCGCCGTCTATGTATCGTTTCAGACGCGTTTGGGCCCTTGTCGCACATGGCAAAGATCGTGATGAAGTTCGGCGGCACCTCGGTGGCCGACCTCGACCGCATCCGCCACGTGGCGACGCTGGTGAAGCGCGAGGTCGACCGGGGCAACGCGGTGGCGGTGACGGTTTCCGCCATGGCGGGCGAGACCAACAAGCTCGTCGGCTGGGTGCGCGATCTTTCGCCCATGTATGACGCCCGCGAATATGACGTGGTCGTTGCCTCGGGTGAGCAGGTATCGTCCGGTCTTCTCGCGATCGCGCTGCAGAACATCGGCATCAACCCGAGGTCCTGGCTTGGCTGGCAGATCCCCGTCCGCACCTCGGCGATGCACGCCTCCGCCCGCATAGAGAACATCGAGAACAGGCAGCTCGATGAGCGGCTGGCGCGGGGCGAGGTAGCCGTGGTCGCCGGCTTTCAGGGCATAGCGCCGGACAATCGCGTCACGACCATCGGCCGCGGCGGCGGTGATACGTCCGCGGTCGCGGTCGCCGCGGCGCTCAAAGCGGACCGTTGCGACATCTACACGGATGTGGACGGCGTCTACACAACCGATCCGCGCATCGTGCCCAAGGCCCGGCGCCTCCAGAAGATCGCCTATGAAGAGATGCTCGAGATGGCGTCTCTCGGCGCCAAGGTTCTGCAGACCCGCTCGGTCGAGATCGCGATGCTCCATCGCGTGCCTGTGCGCGTGCTCTCGACATTTGATCCCGACAAGGGCGGAACCCTTCTGTGCGACGAGGAAGACATCGTGGAAAAGAAACCGGTCAGCGGCATCGCCTATTCGCGCGACGAGGCGAAGATCACGCTTCATCGCATCGACGACCAGCCCGGCGTGGCGGCGAAGATCTTCGGACCGCTGGCGGATGCGGGCGTGAACGTGGATATGATCGTCCAGAACGTCTCGCCCGACGGCAAGAAGACGGATCTGACGTTCACCTGCAGCCGCACCGAGCTGCAACGCGCGCTCGACGCCATCGAGAAGGCACGCGACGTGATCGCCTATCGCGAAGTCACGTCGGCGGCCGATGTCGCCAAGGTGTCCATCATCGGCATCGGCATGCGGGCGCATCCCGGCGTGGCCCAGACCATGTTCCGCACCCTGGCCGACAAGGGCATCAATGTGCAGGTGATTTCGACCTCCGAAATCAAGGTCAGCGTCCTGATCGCGGAAGAATATGTGGAATTGGCCGTCCGCGCGCTACACTCCGCCTATGAGTTGGACGCCGCCTGAGGAGTAGCTGAATGCCCACGACCGGCGCGGGCAGCCCCAGAGTCCTGCTGCGGCGCCTGCGCGAGATCATGGCCGACAAGTCGAGCGCCCAGACGCGCCTCGACAAGCTCGTCACGCTTATTGCCCAGAACATGGTGGCGGAGGTCTGCTCGATCTATCTGCGCCGCGCCGGCAATGCGCTCGAGCTCTTCGCCACGCAGGGCCTCAATCCGGCGGCCGTCCATAATACCCGGCTGCGCGCGGGACAGGGCCTCGTCGGCCTTGTCGCGGAAACCGCGGAGCCGGTGAGCCTGGCCAACGCGCCGAACCATCCGCGTTTCGCCTACCGGCCGGAGACCGGCGAAGATCCCTATAACTCCTTTCTCGGCGTACCGATCGTGCGCGGCGGCCAGGTTTATGGCGTGCTCACGGTGCAGAACCGCGCCGCCCGTCAATATGACGAAGAAGAGGTCGAGGCGCTGCAGACCGTCGCGATGGTGCTGGCGGAAGTGGTGGCATCGGGCGGTTTCTTCGACATCGCCGAGCTCGACGAACCGGAGCTTCGCTCCGACAAACCGCGGATGTTCTCGGGCGACGGATTGTGCGAAGGCATCGCCATCGGCCAGATCGTTCTGCACGAGCCCCGCGTCCGCGTGGAAGCCTTGATCGCGGACGATCCCGCGGTCGAGCTCAAGCGCCTGAATGCGGCTCTGGAGGAAATGCGCGGCGCGGTGGACGCGATGCTCAATTCCAGCGAGCTCGATCTTTCCGGTGAAAGCCGGGAAGTGATCGAAGCTTACCGCCTGTTCGCCGAGGACCAGGGCTGGCAGCAGAAGTTGCGCGATGCCGTGCATGGCGGCCTTACCGCGGAAGCGGCGGTCGAGCGCGTGCAGGATGAGCTCCGGCTTCGTCTCGCGCGCATCGAAGATCCGTTCATGCGCGAGAAGCTGCATGATCTCGAGGACCTCGCGCGGCGGCTCCAACGCCATCTGAGCGGCGACGGCGTGGGATCGCGCGAACTGCCCGAGAACGCGATCCTCGTGGCCCGTTCGATGGGCCCTGCAGAGCTGCTCGACTATGGGCGCGACCGGCTGCGAGGCGTGGTGCTGGAGGACGCAACCGCGACGTCGCACGTCACCATCGTTGCAAGCTCGATCGGCGTGCCGCTCGTCGGCAATGTGCAGGGCGTGGTGGACGCGGCGCGCGGCGGCGATCTCGCGCTGCTGGACGGATCGACCGGCGAACTGCGTTTGCGCCCGCCCCAGGACATGGTGTCGGTGTTCGAAGGCCGGCGAGCCCTGCGGGCCCAGCGCGCCGCGGAATTCGCCGCCGTGCGCGATCTGCCCGCCGTCACGAAGGACGGCGTGCGCATCAACCTGATGATCAATGCCGGGCTTCTGCTCGATATGCCCAATCTGGAAATATCCGGCGCCGACGGGGTGGGCCTGTTCCGCACAGAGATGCAGTTCATGGTCGGCGAGACGATGCCGCGCCTGAAGGACCAGATCGCGTTCTACAAGCAGATCGTGGAAGCGGCTGGCGAAAAGCCCGTGGTGTTCCGCACGCTCGATCTCGGCGGGGACAAGATACTTCCCTACGGCCGGTGGGACCGCGAGGAGAATCCCGCGCTCGGATGGCGCGCGATCCGCATCGCGCTCGATCGCCCCGCGCTACTTCGCTATCAGGTCCGCGCGCTGATCGGCGCCTCGCCGAACAGGACATTGCGCATCCTGCTGCCGATGATCTCGGACGTGGCTGAATTCAACGAATGCCGCGCGCTCATCGACCGCGAGATAGAGCGCGCGCGACTGCTGTCGCTGCCG